>NZ_JBJMIE010000332.1:0-23538 GCF_045807065.1 Actinophytocola sp.
GAGGCCGCCACGCAGGCGGCCACCGAGCGTGACGAGGCCCGCGAACAGGTGGCCGAGCTGCGGGGCGAGCTGGAGATCGCCCGCCGCGAGATCGCCGCACTGACCGAACGCCTCGAGGCCCAGAGCGACGAGGAAAGCGCGACGCGACTGCTGTCCGTGGCCAAGTCCCAGGCCGCGGAGGTGACGTCCCGGGCCCGCGTGGCGGCCGAGCAGACGTGGAAGGCAGCCGAGGAGGCGGCGTCGGCGCTGCGCGACCGCTACAAGGACCTGCTCGCGGCCCTGGACGACCAGCACACCGAGCTGACCCGTACCCACAAGTCGGTGATGGCATCGGCGAAGGCGCAGGTCGAACGGATGACCACGGAGGCGGAACGCCGGCGCGAGGCCATCGACAAGGACGCCGAGCAGGACCGGATCCGCATCGACCGCGAGTTCTCGGAGTCGATGACCGCCAAACGCGAGGCGCTGAAGAAGGAGATCGCGGAGGCGAAGTCGGCGAGCGAACGCGAGGCCGTCGCCCGCCTGACCGCAGCCGACGAGGAAGCCCGCCGCCGCGTGGCCGCGGTGACCGAGCAGGTCCAACGCCTGACGATGGTCCGCAACCAACTGAACGAACGCCTCCGCGACACGAAGGAACTGCTGGACCTGAGCTCGTCCCTCCTGGAACCGGTCGACGGCGAGACGGCGGCGGTCACCCCCGCCCCGACGGAGGAAACCCCGAAGCCAGCCGAGACCGACGCGAAGCAGGCGGACGCCCCGACAAAGCGCGTCCCACCCCAACGCGACGCGAAGCGCCAACCAGCGAAGCGCTGAACAGCCACAGCTCTCCCCGGTCGCAACGCTCGGCGGTCGCAACGCTCCGCGGTCCAAAGCGCTCGGCGGTCCAAAGCGCTCGGCTGTCGAAGCGCTCGCGTCGCAACGCTTGGCGTCGCAACACTCGGCAATCACCACACTCGCCAGCCACCACACTCGCCAGCCACCACACTCGGCAATCACCACGCTCGCCAGCCACCACGCTCAGCGGTCACAACGCTCCGCGATCCAAAGCGCTCCGCGGTCCAAGCACTCGGCGTCGCAACGCTTGGCGGCAACAACGCTCGGCAATCACCACGCTCGCCAGCCACCACGTCGAGGAGCCGCAGGCGCCCAGCAAGCACAGCGCCAGCGCACTCGACATGGCGGCCGGAAGCCTCGGCCCGCTGCGCTCCCGCGCGTTGGGCCGGCTGCGGGCCGCGCCGCCGAGCAACCCACAGCAGGCGGCAGCCACAGCAGGCGCCACCGAGGCACCAAGGCACCAAGGCAGCGCCGAGCCCAGCTCCAGTCAGATCACGCGCGATCCCAGGGAAACCGGCAACGGCGCCAATTCAATTCGCCCGAAACCGGCCTCAGTGGTTGAGAACAGCCCCCACCCATCCCGGGGGGCCGGCCCCGGTCCCATTCTACCGGCAGGCACCGACAAAACCGCTGGTCAAGCCTGCTTCTGGATAACTTTCCCGCGGATTGTGGACAACTTCCCCGCGAAGTCTTCCGTTCGCGCGTCGATACGCGTGAGTGAGCGCGTCAGGCCATCCCGTACACCCGGGTCACCGGGATCCGCAGGACGAGCCGTTGGTCGGCGACCATGGCGGCGCGGTACTCGTCCCAGTCGGGGTGCTCGCCCGCGATCGACCGGTACACCTCGATCAGCTCCTCGACCGTCGCGTCGTCGGGTGTGGACGCCACGGGGGTCAGCTCCGCCGAGCCCTCGGCCACCACGTAGGACCGGAAGTCCGGCGCGCTCACGTAGAAGCTCACCCGCGGGTCGCGCCGCAGGTTCTTCGTCTTGGCGCGGCCGTCCGTGATCGACACGCGGATGGTCCGCCGCGCGGGGTCGAACGCGTAGCTCACGTTGGACAGTTGGGGGCGGCCGTCCTGTTTGAGCGTGACCACGACCCCGTTGTTGCGGTCGGCGAGCAGTGCCAGCAGGCGATCTTCCATGCCCCTGATTCTGCAACCTCCAGCTGGATCGAGGTCAAGCCGCCCGGTCCGCGGCGGCGGCCGCGCACGTCCCCAGGATCAGCGCGGCCACCTGCTCCGGCTCGTCCATCATCGGCACGTGGCCCGCGCCGTAGAGCCACTGGTGCCGGGCGCGGGGGAGCAACGCCGCCGCGCGCCGCGCCTGCCGGGGCCAGAGGATCCGGTCCCGGGTCCCCCACCCGACACTCACCGGCACGGTCGGCGGCGGCCCGGCGAACGTGTACGTCCGGCCGGCCTCCGCCACCAGGTCGAAGCCCTTCGCGCCCACCATCGACAGCAGGTCCGCGAGCATGATCTCCGCGGTCATCCGCGACGGGTGCCCGTAGAGCAGGCAGCCGGCGGCCATCCGGAAGTACCGGTTGCGGACGAACGCGGCCCGCAACCACTCGGGTGACCGGCCGCTCGCCCTGATCAGCGTGAGCACGCGCAGCGCCCACTCCCGGTCCCGCCCCGTCCAGAACCCGGCGGGCGCCAGCGCGGTCGCCGACGACACCAGCCCGCGGGACGCCAGCTCCAGGCTGATCGCCCCGCCCAGGGAGTTGCCGGCGACGTGCGGGCGCCCGAGGCCCAGGTCCGCGAAGATGTCCGCGCAGGCCTGGACCGCGCTCGGCATGTCGTAGCCCCGGCCCTCGGGGAGCAGCGGCGAGGCGCCGAAGCCCGGCAGGTCCACCGCGATCACGTCGTGCTCGGCGGACAGCGCGTCCAGCACCGGCTCCCACGCCTGCCAGCGGTGACCGATGCCGTGCAGCAGCACCAGCGGGCTGCCGTTGCCACGCCGTTCGAACGCGATCTCGATGGGCATGCGCCACCTCCCCGACGAGTGTTACCGCGATTAACAGTAACTCAGTACTCGTCGTGGAGTCGCCACCAACTGCTCGGCCCGTCGCTGCCGCGGCCGGACTCCTCCCAGGCCTCCTGCCGCCCGAACGGGGTCAGGTCGAGGTAGCGCAGCGTGGTGACCAGCAGGTCAGCGCCGCGGCCGGAGGTGAAGTAGGTCCGGTAGACGTCGTCGCCCTCGCGGAGGAACACGCTCAGGCCGAAGAGCGTGCCCGCGCCACTGTCCTGGGTGAAGTCCGAGCCGTACGTCGAGTACCAGGGCACGGTCCAGCCCATCCGCTCGCGGTACGGCTCGCTCTCCTCGAGCGGTGCGGGCGCGGTGACCACGAGGGTGGTGTCGCGAGCGTGCAGGTGCTCGGGGTGGGTGGGCATGTGGTCGACGAGCAGCGAGCAGCCGGGGCAGCGGTGGGAGTCGCCGGGGTGCAGCATGAAGTGGTAGGTGATCAGCTGGCGCCGGCCCTCGAACAGGTCGAGCAGGGACTTCTCGCCGTCGCGCCCGTGGAACACGTACGGCTTGTCCCAGCGGACCATCGGCAGCCGCCTGCGCTCGGCGTTGACCGCGTCGAGGGCCTTCAACGCGGCCTTCTCCCTGGTCAGCAACGCCTCGCGGGCCCGGGCCCACTCCTGGGCCGAAACCACCTGCGGCATGGTCGTCGTGGTCATGTGTTGTCTCCTCGGTTCGTGAGCGTGGCGAGACAGGCGTTGAGGTCGTCGAAGGTCGAGCGCCAGCCGTCCTGGTGGCCGTCGCGGTCCTCGACGGACTCGAAGATCGCCTGGTGGAACGTCATCTCGGTCTTGCCGTCGCGGTCGTCGAAGGTGATCGTGACGAGCGTGTCGTGGCCCGGCGTCCCCTTCGGCTCCTCCCAGGCGAAGCTGAAGGCGAGCCGCGCCGGGCGGTCGATCTCGTGGTAGACCCCGCCCACCCAGCGCTCGACGCCCTCGGCGCTGTTGCGGATGCAGGCCCGCCACTGGCCACCCTCGGCCAGCTTGACCGTGCAGGCCTCGGCGGTGAACCCGGTGGGGCCGAACCACTTCGCGAGTTGGTCGGGGTTCGTCCAGACCTCGAAGACCAGTTCGCGCGGAGCGTCGAACACGCGGGTGATCGTGAGGTCGAGGTCAGTCATCGTGTCCCTTCTGGAGGTCGCGGAGGTGTTGGTCCAGACGGTCGAAGCCGTCCTCCCAGAACCGGCGGTACTCGGCGAGCCAGTCGGTGGCCTGCCGCAGCGGCGCCGCCTCCAGCCGGCACGGCCGCCACTGCGCGGTGCGGCCGCGGGTGATGAGCCCGGCGTTCTCCAGGACCTTCAGGTGCTTGGAGACCGCCGGCAGGCTCATGGCGAAGGGCTCGGCCAGTTCGGTGACCGAAGCCTCCCCCCTCGCGAGCCGCGCCAGGATCGCCCGCCGCGTCGGATCGGCCAACGCGGCGAAGGTCGTACTGAGCTGGTCCACTGCCATGTCGTACTCAACCATCTAGTTATTTAACCGACTGGTTGAACATAGCCTCTGCCCCCACGGGCAGTCAACACCGTGGAGTTGGGCAGGCGCTTTTTCGTCGCGGAACGCGATCGAGTGTGTATTCAGCGTGTCGAGTTCGACGCTCACCTGCGTTAACACAAACGATTCCACGAATGGACATGGAATCGTTCTCACACTGCGTGTCAAAGCAATTGCTGGGAGTCGCCGAGAACGGTCAGAAACGATGCCTGTTGTGCCCCCGACCGGATTCGAACCGGCACTCCACCCCTTTTAAGGGGGCTGCCTCTGCCAGTTGGGCTACGGGGGCAGCCGCAGCCTAGGACGAGATCATGTCGCCACGGGAGGGTTTTCGGAAAATCCCTCCGCTGGCCCAAGCCGCGATACGCCGGTTGGCGCCATCCACACTGGGCTGGATAAGGCTACCGATCGGTGTATCCGAAATCGTTATGTCAGCTTCGTGACACGCGGTCGAACTCGGCACGTGGATTGTTGATCTGGCCCATGGAGATGACCTCACGTCGTAACAGTCCACTCAGTAGCCAGTCGGCTACTACCCGGAATTTTCGGTTGAACGTCGGGACGCGCGAGACGTGGTACGCGCGGTGCATGCCCCACGCGACGAAGCCCTTGGCCTTGCGGTTGTAGACGTCCGCGACGCCCTTGTGCAGGCCGAGGCTCGCGACCGAGCCCACGTTCTTGTGGTAGTAGTCCTCGGGCTCCTGACCGCGCAGCACGGCCACGATGTTCTTGGCCAGCTGTTTGGCCTGCCGCACCGCGTGCTGGGCGTTGGGCGCGCACAGCGCGTTCGGGTCCTCGTCACGCCGCGACAGGTCCGGCACGGCGGCGTTGTCACCGGCGGTCCACACGTCCGACAGGCCCTCGACCTGGAGTGCGGCGGTCGCCTTCAGCCGGCCGCGCTCGTCGAGCGGCAGGTCCGAAGTGGCCAGCACCGGGTTGGCCTTGACGCCGGCGGTCCACACGATCGTGTCGCTGTCGAACTCGGTGCCGTCCGAGAGCACCACGTGCCCGTCCTCGAACGACTTGGCGAGCGTCGAGAGGTACACCTCGATGCCGCGCTTCTCCAGCTGCAGCACCGTGTAGGCGCCGAGGCTCTCGCGCACCTCCGGCAGGATCCGGCCGGCGGCCTCGACGAGCACCCAGCGCATGTCCGACGGCTCGATGCCGTCGTAGTAGCGGGTGGCGAAGCGCGCCATGTCCTCGAGCTCGGCCAGCGCCTCGATGCCGGCGAACCCACCGCCGACGAACGTGAACGTCAGCAGCTTGCGCCGCAGCTCGGGGTCGCGTGTGGTCGACGCGGCGTCCAGTTTGGACATCACGTGGTTGCGGAGGTAGATGGCCTCACCGATCGTCTTGAACGCGATGCCCTGCTCGGCGAGCCCCGGGATCGGCATCAGCCGGGCCACCGACCCGAGCGCGACGACGAGGACGTCGTACTCCACCTGCTCTTGGTGGCCGTCGGGCGCCTCGATCTCGACGCACCGGTTCGCGTGGCTGATTTTGGTGGCACGCGCGGTCAGCACGTGGCAGCGCTTCAGCGCCCGCCGCAGCGGGACGACGACGTGCCGCGGCTCGATGGCGCCGGCCGCCGCCTCGGGGAGGAAAGGCTGGTAGGTCATGTGGGGCTGCGGGTCGATGACGGTCACGGACGCCTCGTTGCCCTTCAGCTTCCGCTGCAGGCCCAACGCGGTGTAGAGGCCGACATAGCCGCCGCCCAATATCACGATTCGCTTCGGTTGCGAAAGTCCTCGACCCATATGTTCATGGTGTCACCTTCTCGCTGAGCACGCCCGTCCCCCCACCTCAGGTGTGGCTTAACGCTCACTTCACACGCTGGAGCCACACGATCACACCCGCGACCCCCGCGAGCCCCACCAGGGCGACAGCCTCGACCAGCGGCGAGTTCCGGCCGGCGGGCAACACCCCGACCAGCAGGACGAGGGCCGCCATCACCGCCTGGACCAGCAGGAACCGCAGTGCGGGAGCACGCAGGGCACGCAGGTGCACCTGCCCGGCGGCCGGCATCGCCCCGGCGATCCCGCAGGTGATGTGGAACAGGTGGACCAGCGGCACGAGCACCAGCACCTCGGCTCGCAACGGAGCCCCGTCCACGACCGCGACGAGCACGGCGGCCGTCACGACCACCCCGGCCGGCGCCGGCGAGGCGGGCGCGTAGGCCGACGCCAGCACGGCCGGCAACAGGATCAGGAGCGTGCCGACCGTGGCCCCCTCCCGAAGCGGCACCAGCACGATCGCACCCCCGACCACGAGGATCACAACCCGCAACAGGAACGCCGGCACCCCCCGCCCGACGACCAACCCGTCACCGGCGCTCACCCGCACCACCCCCAGACCGAACCAACCCCACTGACCTGCTCATCCGCACGAAAGTCCCACTGGTGCGCCGGGGGGTCCCCCGATTTCAACGCTACCCGGCAGCACCGACAGCCACCGCCGCTCAAACGGCAACCGGCGACGAGACCACCCACCCAACCCGAGCGAAAGTCCCACTCGTGCGCCCGGGGGTCCCCCGATTTCAACACTACGCAGCAGCACCGACAGCCACGGCCGCCCGAACGGCAACCGGCGACAAGTCCACCCACCCGACCCGAACGAAAGTCCCACTCGTGCACCAGGGGGTCCCCCGGATTCAACGCTACCGGGAAGGACCGACAGCCATGCCTGGCCGAACGGCAACCGGCATCAACTTCACCCGCCCAACCCGAGCGAAAGTCCCACTGGTGCGCCGGGGGGTCCCCCGATTTCAACGCTACCCGGCAGCACCGACAGCCACCGCCGCTCAAACGGCAACCGGCGACAAGTCCACCCACCCAACCCGAACGAAAGTCCCACTCGTGCACCAGGGGGTCCCCCGATTTCAACGCTACCGGGAAGGACCGACATTTTTGGTCGCGCGCTGTGTGCGGGGTCGTCATGCCCGTCGCCTTCTTCTGGCCGTGCGCAGGAGGGCGGCGATCGGGGCGCCGGTCTCCCAGCGGAGTACCGGCACGCCGTGTTCCTCCAGCGCTCGTACCCGCACCCGGTGCTCGGCCCGCAGCACCGACACCACCGCCGGTCCCCATGGCGTGGTGCGGTCCGGGTGCAGGTCCGTCGGCAGCAGGTCCACGGCCATCACGAGCCGGCCGCGTCGAACGGTGTGGACGACCAGGTCCACCACCTTGTCGTCGAGGAACGGGGACAGCACCACCACCGTCGCGCCCGGTGGGACCTGTGCCAGGTTCAGCACCGGGTCGCCGCTGCCCGCCACCCGGCGCGCGGCGCCCACCAGCTGGTGGCGCATCCGTTGCAGGTGCCTGTGGCCCGAACCGACCGGCACACCGCCGCGCGGGTGGCCGAGGTCGACGAGCCCGACCCGGTCGCCCTGCCGCAGGAACGTCGCGGCCAGGCTGATCACCGCTCGCGCGCCGACGTCCAGGCTTCCGCCGGGCCGGACCTCGGCGCCCACCGACTGCGCGTTCCACTCCCCCACCTCCTCGTCCACGTCGAGGCGGCTGTCCAGCGCGAGCACGAGGTCGGCATCGGCCTCGGCGTGACGTTCGCGGACGTGCAGGGTGTCGGGGGCGAGCTCACCGCCGCGGGCGGCAGCGGCTCGCAGGGACACCCGCCAGTCGACGCGGCGGAGGCGGTCGCCGGCCTGGAAGGCACGGATGTCCCGCAGTTCCATGCCGTCGCCCGGTCGGGCGGACCGGTGCGCGCCGACCAGGCCGGCGGCACGCGGCGGCAGCGGGCCGGGCGGCAGCGGGTCGATCGGCGGCAGCACGGTGTGGTGCGCGACGGTGCCGACGACCGGGCCGAACAGGTACAGCCCGTCGTGGCTCGCGAACAGGTAGTCCGGCCGCAGGTAGATGCCGTGACCCCAGGACTGCCACGTCACGACCGTCCGCACGTCGCCGGTGACCGCCGGCAGCAGGTGCACCGGGCCCGTCCCCGGCGTGCCGGGCCTCGGCATGCGCAGGGCGGCGAGCACCGCCCCGTCGCCGGGTGCGACGGACACTCCGATGGTGGCCTCGCGGTCGGCGTCGTCGGCCTCGGGGTACGGGCGGGACACCACGGTCGGCGTGCCGGTCGGCGGTTTCACCAGCAGCAGGCCGATCACCAACGGCATGCCGATCAGCACCAGTTCCAGCCGGTGCAGGAGCACGCCGACGACCACGAGGCCGAGCCCGCAGACGACCGCGCGGACGAGCGCGTCGGTCCGCCGCCACCCCTCGGTGCGGACCTTGCGACGGGTCTCGAACCAGGTGCTGACCCGGTTCCTGGCACCCACGGCCACGATCTGGTCGACCCTGTCGGGTGCGGTCACGGCGTGTCCGGCAGGGTCGTCGCGGGACCGGGGACCTGGCCGAGCAGCTCGGTCACCACCTGGACACCGGTCACGCCGGAGCTCCACGTCTCGGCCCGCATCGTCAGCCGGTGCGCGAGCGCGGCGACGGCGCACTCCTTCACGTCCTCCGGCAGCACGTACTCGCGGCCGTCGAGCACCGCCAGTGCCCGCGCGACCAGCAGCAACGCCTGCGAGCCTCGGGGCGACGCGCCGATCTCGACCGCGCGGTGCGTGCGGGTGGCGCCGGCGAGGTCGACGCAGTACCGCAGCACGTCCTCGTCCACGCCGACCCGTTCGAGCGCGGCCTGCAGGTCCGCGAGCCGGGTGGCGTCGATGACCGCCGACAGCTCGGTCTGCTCGCGCTGCCGGGCGAGGCGGCGGCGCAGCACCTCGGCCTCCTCGTCGGGCGGCGGGTAGCCGACGTCCAGCCGCAGCAGGAAGCGGTCGAGCTGCGCCTCCGGCAGCGGGTAGGTGCCCTCGTACTCGATCGGGTTCGACGTGGCCAGCACGTGGAACGGCCGGGGCAGGCCGAAGGTGCGGCCCTCGACCGTGACCTGCCGCTCCTGCATGGCCTCCAGCAGCGCGGCCTGCGTCTTCGGCGGCGTGCGGTTGATCTCGTCCGCGAGCAGCAGGCCGGTGAACACCGGCCCCTCGCGGAAGCTGAACTCGCGCTCGGCCGGGTCGTAGATGAACGAGCCGGTGATGTCGGCGGGCTGCAGGTCGGGGGTGCACTGGATGCGGCGGAACTCCAGGCCGAGCGCCTGGGCGAGGCTGCGGGCCATGAGTGTCTTGCCGAGGCCGGGCACGTCCTCGAACAGCACGTGCCCGCCGGCGAGCACCGCGGCGAGCGCGAGCCGCAGCGTCCGGTCCCGCCCGACGACGACCTCGCCGACGGCGCTCAGCACGGCGTTCGCCTCGGCACGGATGTCGGTGGTGGTCAGCACAGTTCCTCCAGGCGGCGCATGAGTGTGGCGAACGTCTTCGGTGGCGGCAGCTGGGCGTCGTGGGCGGTGAGCAGGTGGTGCAGCTCGGGGCCCAGCCTCTCCCTGGCTTCCGGTGTGTTCAGGTCCTGGCCGACCGCCGCGCGCGCGATGCGGCGCAGGCGGGGCTGGACGCGTGAGGTGAAGCGGTACTGGTCGAGGGTGGCGCGCTCGAGGCGCTCGGTGAGGAAGCTCGCGTGCAGGCTCACGCTCGCCGTGGGCGGGTCGGGCTCGGGCGTCCAGTCCGCGTCGAACGTGCCGGCGAGCAGCCCGCCGGCGAGGGCGACCGCGGCGGCGGGCAGTGCCATGAGGATGGCCCACTGGAGCGGGACGTTGACGGCGTAGAGCGCCACCACGACGGTGGCCGCGGCGACGACGACGGCGAGCAGGGTGAGGCGGACGTTGCTCATCGGATCGTGGCGAGGATGCGGTCGAGGGCGGTCCTGGCCTGCTCGGCCTCGCGTTCACCGCTGTCGTGGCCGAAGCGGGCGCGGTGGTAGAGCGTGCGCAGCTCGTCCAGGGCGGCCTCGTCGGTGGTTTCCTTCGCCAGCAGGGAAACCGTGAACTCGGTGGCGGTCTGGTGCGGTGCGCGCCCGTGCTCGGTGGCGTTCTCGAGGGTGGCCCAGGCACGGATGACGGCGTCCCGTGGCTCGCCGCCGGCACGGGTGAGCAGGTCACGTGCGTGCGCGACGGCGTCCTTGAGCCGCAGCCGCATGACGGTGTCGACGGTGCCGTCGCCCGAGTCGACGGGGACGTTGACGCCGCCGCCGACGCGGCGCCGGATCCGCAGCCAGGAAAGCACGGACAGCACGACGGCGAGCAGGACCATGACCGCCGCGATCCCGATGACGACCCGCGCGAACAGTGCCGGGTCGTTGACCGAGTACTGCATGCCGCTGCCGGACCCGCTGCCCCCCTGCAGGGGGACGTAGGGCAGCCCCGGGTCGATGTGCAGGTTGTGCGCACCGCCGGGCACCCCAGAATCCCCACGCGCGACGAGCACGCCGAGCAGGAGAAACGCGGCGACGGCCACCCCCATGGCCAACCGGGAACCCCTCATCCGAGTCAGCATGCCGGACCGCCCTCATCCGCGCGAACATCCTTGTCCGGATCGAGACCTACAGCCACCACTCGACGGCGGCCAGCTCGTCGCCGGTCAGGCCGGCTGCGGGATCGACGGGGGCGAGGAGCGTCGGCAGGTCACGCCTGGCGAGGAAGCGCTCCCTCGCCGAAGGCCGAAGCCGTCGTCCAGCCAGGCGATCGGCCGCCCGTAACCGAACCGCCGACTGCGCGGACCGGCGAACCCGACCACCCGCAGCGGCGGCAGCCTGAACGCGGCGTCGTCGGTGGCGTTGGCGTCGTGCGACCAGTTCGTGGCCCGGGCCAGCTCGACCCCGGTCCGCTCGGCGAGGCCACGCAGCGCGGGGTCCGTGGTTCGGTTGGAGCCAGGCCTGACGACGGCGC
The DNA here is from genome assembly GCF_045807065.1 of Actinophytocola sp. Classification (GTDB taxonomy): domain Bacteria; phylum Actinomycetota; class Actinomycetes; order Mycobacteriales; family Pseudonocardiaceae; genus Actinophytocola. The sequence continues at coordinate 11,134 of NZ_JBJMIE010000332.1, forward strand.
CACCGGTGCGCGAGGTAACCGGGAGGGCGGGCCTTCGCCGCCCACGGGCTGGGCACGCCGTCGATGTCGAGGAGCGGCAGAGGTCTCGCCATCGTGGCCCGCATCGACGAGGGCCGCGGCGGCGACTCTCCTGGCCTCACTGTTTCTTGATCAACGCGCGCCCAGATGGTTGCGGACAGCCCCCACCCCATCCCGGGGGCGGCCCCGGTCCCATTCTACCGGCACGTGCCGACAAAACGCCTGGTCGTCGGCGCCTGTGGACAGCTTTCAGCCGATCGGTGTGAGCGAATGGGACTCTCGTACGCGAACCATCGACGGTGAGGCTGCTTCAGAGTCCCGCCACGGTCTTGGCCTCGGTCAGGACGGCTTCCAGCATGGCCGGGGTCAGTTTGCCCGTGAAGGTGTTCTGCTGGCTCACGTGGTAGCAGCCCAGCAGCGTCAGCGGCGCCGGGCCCTCCAGCGGGACCACCACACCGTGGCCGAACTTGGGCCGGGGCACCGGAATGCGCCACCCCGCCGTCGACAGCACCGGCAGCAGGGCCTGCCAGCCGAACGCGCCGAGCACCACGATCACCTTGAGCGTCGGGGCGAGCAGGGCCAGTTCGGACGCCAGCCATGGGCGGCAGTTGTCCCGCTCGGTGGGGGTCGGCTTGTTCTCCGGTGGGGCGCACTTCACCGGGGCGGTGACGCGCACGCCGTACAGCGACAGGCCGTCGTCGCGGGAGACCGCCGTGGGCTGGGACGCGAGGCCCACCGCGTGCAGTGCGGCGTAGAGCACGTCGCCGGAGCGGTCGCCGGTGAACATGCGGCCCGTGCGGTTCGCGCCGTGGGCCGCGGGGGCCAGGCCGACGATCGCCATGGCCGCGTCCGCGGGGCCGAAGCCGGGGACCGGGCGACCCCAGTAGTCCCAGTCCGCGAAGGACGCGCGCTTGACGCGGGCCACCTCCTCGCGCCAGGCGACCAGGCGGGGGCAGCGCCGGCACGTCGTCACCTGCTGATCCAGCTCGGCCAGGGCGTTCACGACTGAGCCTCGCCTCGCACGCTCCGCCAGGCCAGGCGACAGTCGTGGTGCCCGATGATCCGCTCCGCAGGCTCCGCTCACGCGGTCCAGCATGCCAAAGTCGTAATGTCCCCCGCATGGCAGACACCACCGGCGAAGAGACCAAGGCGCCAGAACCGACCGACGACCTCGTCACCACGTCCCACACGCTCACGGTCACGCGCCGCAAGCTGAACTACACCGCTACCACCGGCCGGCTCGTGCTGCGCAAGGAGGTGCTCACCGACGGCAAGTTCGACGGGCACCTGCCCAAGGCCGAGGTCTTCCTCACCGCATACACCCTCGACGACGCCGACCCCACGCAGCGGCCCGTCACCTTCGCGTTCAACGGCGGCCCCGGCTCCTCCAGCGTCTGGCTCCACCTCGGGCTGCTCGGGCCGCGCCGCGTGGTGTCCGGGGACGCCGGTGACCTCGCGCCGCCGCCCTACGGCCTCGTCGACAACCCCGAGTCCCTGCTCGAGCACAGCGACCTCGTGTTCATCGACCCCGTCGGCACCGGGTACTCGCGGGCCGCCGCGAACGAGAAACCCGGTGACTACCACGGGTTCAAGGGCGACATCGAGTCCGTCGGCGAGGTGATCCGGCTGTGGACGACCCGCAACGGGCGCTGGCTGTCGCCGAAGTTCCTCGCCGGGGAGTCCTACGGCACGACCCGCGCCGGTGGGCTCGCATACCACCTGCAGCACCGGCACGGCCTGTACCTCAACGGGATCGTCCTGATCTCCGCCGTGCTCGACTTCGGCTCGCTCGACTTCACCAAGGGCAACGACCTGCCCTACGCGACCTTCCTGCCCACCTACGCGGCGATCGCCCACTACCACGGCCTGCTCGGCGACCGCCCGCTCGCCGACGTGCTGACCGAGGCCGAGGAGTTCGCCGCCCGCGACTACCCGTGGGCGCTGGCGCAGGGGCACCGGCTCTCCGCCGAGGACCGGGCCGCGACGGTCACGAGGCTGGCCTCGCTCACCGGGTTGTCCGAGGACTTCATCGACCGCGTCGACATGCGTGTCGAGCACGTCCGCTTCTACACCGAGGTCCTGCGCCACCGCCGCCAGACCGTCGGCCGCCTGGACGGCCGGTTCACCGGCTGGGACCCGGACTACGGCCGCGAGCACTGGGAGAACGACCCGTCCTTCACCGCGCTGACCGGTGCGTACGCGGCCGCGCTCAACCACTACGTCCGCGCGGAGCTGGAGTACCCGAACGACCTGCCCTACGAGGTGATCAGCGAGTCGACGGGCGAGAACTGGTCGTTCAAGGAGTTCGAGAACGCCCACGTGACGGTCGCCGACAAGCTCGCCGCCGCGATGCGGGCCAACCCGTACCTCAAGGTGCACGTCGCGTCGGGCTACCTCGACGGCGCCACGCCGTACTTCGCGACCGAGCACGTGCTCGCGCACCTCCAGCTCCCGGCCGAGCTGCGGGACAACATCGAGGTCGCCTACTACGAGGCCGGCCACATGATGTACGCGCACGAGCCGTCGCGGCTCCAGCAGTCCAAGGACATCGCCGCGTTCGTCCAGGCCGCGTCCAACCGCTGAGGCAACCGAACGCGGCGCGAGAGCGTGCACCTCGGGAGCACTACCAACCGAGGTGATCAGTGTGCGTTCTCCGAACAGCCCGTTGACCAGGCTGGGCCTGGCAGTCACCGCCACACTGCTGGGCCTGGCCACGGTCACCGCCGCGGCCACCGCCGACCCGACGGACCCGTCCGCGCCGCCGACGTCCGGACCCGCACAGCCGCCGTCGACATCTGCGTCCGGGCCGGCGGAGCCGCCGTCGTCGCAACCGGCGGCGCCCCCGTCGGAGACGGAGACGCCACCGTCGAGCGACGGGTCCTCCCCCGTCCCGACGACCTCGGAGTCCGATGTGGACGGTGTGCCGGCCAGGCCGCTGAACGCCGTGCTGGCCGTCACGATGGAGTTCAACAAGAACACCTACCGGGCGGACGAGATCCCCACGGTCCGCGTGCGGCTGACCAACAAGGACAACATGGCGCTGACCGGCATCGTCGCGGTCTGCGAGCACGGCGGGTCCGAGCCGAACCTCACCGGCGAGGGGAAGGGCTGGGGTGCGCTGGCGGGGGACGGCGTGACCATCCCGGGCGGTGCCACCAAGGCCGTCGAGGTCTACGAGGCCATGCCGGCGCCGGCCGCCGACGTCGGCTACGTGCGGGTCGACTGCGCGTTCGCACAGTCCGGTGTGGACTACGGCGCCAACCCGCGAGCACGCGCCGAGGCGGCGGTGCCGGGCCGGCTCGCCGAGTTCTCCGGCGAGATCACCAACAACGACCCCGCGCCGTCACGGGCCGGCTTCCGCGTGCTCCTGACCAGGAAGGGCTGCCCGGTCGTCGCCGAGGGCACGAGCGACGCGGCCGGTCGTTTCTCGCTGGGGCAGCTACCGGTCGGGCGGTACGAGCTGTACGTGGTGCCGCCGTCGGCGCACTGGTTCTTCAAGTACGGCAACCACGTGCCGGTGGACGTGATCGCCAACCGGGACAACGACTACTACGTCGTCCAGGTGTGGGAGGACGACCACGACAACCCCGACCTCGCGCAGCCGCCGAACTGCACGGGCGCCGGCACGCCGACCACCAACCCGCCCGCGCCGCGGGGCAGCAGCACGCCAGGCCTGGCCCACACCGGCGCGAACCTGGTCCTGCCGGGCCTCGCGGGCGTGTTCGCCCTCCTGCTGGGCACCGGCGCCCTCCTGTTCACCCGCCGCCGCAAGCTGACCTGACCCGGTCGCCCCTGGGCACGTCGACGTCCCCAGGGGCGACCTCAGGGCATTCAGCGGAGGAACTGCGCCCCGTTCGTGACCGCGGACCAGGCGTCCACGCTGCCGTGGCCGTAGAAGCCGTTGAACTCCTTGCTGCCCTGGCAGGTCGCCGTGAACGAGGCGTCGCGGCCCTCGTCTGAGTAGTCGACCGTCCTCGGCGTCGGGCACGGGCGCTTGAACGCCGTGCCCTCCAGGACCCGCCGCACGTCGTCCGGGTCCATGGTCACGCCGCGGTCGGTGAACCGGCCGTACTCCGACACGATCAGCGCCGCGACGCCCGTCGCGTGCGGGGACGCCATCGACGTGCCCTGCAGGAACTGGTAGTAGCCGCACATGTCGCCGCGGCACGCCTTCTGCACACCCAGCCTCGCGCCGGTCGGGGTGACCGCGCCCGTCACCGGGTTGATCGTGCCCTCGGCGACGCCGACGTTCCTCGGGTACGCCGACAGGATCAGGTTCTCGTTCGTCTGGAACGCCGGTGTCCCGAAGTAGTCGCGGTAGTAGCCGCCGGGCGCGGACACCGAGATGTGTTCCAGGCCGTAGCTGGAGTAGTCCGCCTTGGCGCCGGACGGGCCGTAGGCCGAGACACCGATCGTGTGCGGGCCCTCGACCGGCATCACCAGGCACGACGAGTTGTCGATGACGCGGTGGTGCGTGGTGCCGACGGGGAAGTTCGGGCTCGTGTCGTCGTCGTGCGGGGCGCCGCTGTCCTCGTGCTCGTTGCCCAGCGAGGCCACCATCGTGACGCCCTTGCCGTGCGCGTAGTTCAGCGCGCGGGTCATGGCGGTGACGGTGATCCGCTGCTGCGTCTGCTGCTCCGGCGTGTCCGCCGGGTTGTCCTGGCAGTTGTACAGCCACGGGTCGACGAAGAACGACATGTTGACCACGTCGAGGCCCGCGTCACCGGCGTAGGTGAGCGCGTCCACGACCGGCTGCAGGAAGAACGAACCCGAGTCCTGCCCGGCACGGATGTTCACGATGGACACCCGCGGTGCGACACCGGAGACGCCGAAACCGTTGGCGGCCGCGGCGATCGTGCCGGCCACGTGGGTGCCGTGACCGCCGTCGTCCCAGTTCGGCGGGTCGACGCAGCCCTGGAACTCGCACGGCCCGTCGACGGTCCTGCCGTTCTCGTCGACCGGGATGTCGTGGGTGAAGTTGCGGGACAGGCCCGCGTCGAAGTTCGGCGCGATGTCCGGGTGCGAGCCGTCGACGCCGGTGTCGAGGACGCCGACCTTCACCCGCCTGTCGCCCGGCTGCACGGTGCGCGCGAGGTCGGAGTGGACGGACGTGAGACCCCACAGCTGCCCGTCGAGCGGGTCCATGCCGGCGGGTGCCGGCCGGCCGCGGCCGGGTCCGCCGCCGTCCGCGTGGTGCTCCTTCTCGACGGCGTCCTGGTCCACCGCGGACCGCTCGGCCGGCGAGTGTCCGATCGCGACGGTGCGGCTGACGTACAGCACGCCCCGCGCGTGGGAAAGCCGGTCGGCGAAGCCGTTCTCCGGCGCGGCCGCGGTCAGCAGGCCCACGGCCGCGTTGCCGTCGGTGACCGTGCCGCCCGCGGTCCGCACGGCCGACTCGACCACGCCGACGTCCACGCCCTCCCGGGCCAGGACGCTGTACTCCACCGTCCTGCCGGACAGCTCGGGCGGCGCGGGGTCAGCGGCCGCGGGCACGCCGACCGCGGCGGCCCCTGCCACCGCCACGGCCAGCACGATCTTCAGTTTCACGCACTCCTCCTCGCCAAGGACGACCGGTGTCAAGGCACGACCGATCTTTCCTCAGCGAAGTGGCACGCACTCGGGTGCTCCCCCACCCTGACGGCCAGTTCCGGCACCTCAGAGGCACAGATGTCGCGTGCCTTCCAACACCTGGTGCGGAAACGACACCCGGATGGTGGATCCACCGGACTCGGAACGTCACCCTCGAGGCGAATGACCTGCCGCTGCCCGCGCATGGTCGGATCGGGTACCGGCACGGCCGAGAGCAGCGCCTGCGTGTAGGGGTGGGTGGGGTGGTTGTAGATCTCGTCCTCGGTGCCGATCTCCACCGTCCTGCCGAGGTACATGACCGCCACCCGGTCCGACAGGTGCCGCACCACGGACAGGTCGTGCGCGATGAACACATAGGACAGTCCGAACTCGGACTGCAGCTCTCCCAACAGGTTCATCACCTGGGCCTGGATCGAGACGTCCAGTGCGGACACCGGCTCGTCGCAGATGATGACGTCCGGGCGCAGTGCCAGCGCCCGGGCGATCCCGATGCGCTGCCGCTGCCCGCCGGAGAACTGGTGGGGGTAGCGGTTGAGGTGCTCCGGGTTGAGCCCGACGACGTCCAGCAGCTCCCGGACCTTGCCCGCCCGTGAACCTTTCGGCGCCACTTCCGGGTGAATCTCGAATGGCTCACCCACGATGTCGCCGACGGTCATCCTCGGGTTGAGCGAGGTGTACGGGTCCTGCAGCACGATCTGGATGCTGCGCCGCAGCTTGCGCAGCTCCGCCCCGCGCATGGTGAAGATGTCCCTGCCCTGGAAGCGGGCGGTGCCGCTGGTCGGCGGCTCCAGGCGCATCAGCACCTGCGCGAGCGTGGACTTGCCGCAGCCGGACTCGCCGACCACGCCGAGCGTCTCGCCCCTGTGGAGGTCGAACGAGACGCCGTCGACGGCACGTACCTGCCCGATGGTGTGCTTGAACAACACGCCCACGCGGACCGGGAAGTACTTGACCAGGTCACGAACTTCGAGGATCGGCTCAGTGCCTGACCTTTCGCTCCGCAAGCTCCGCTCAGACACGGCTGACCAGCTCCTCGGCGTAGTGGCACTTCGACGTCCGCCCGAACCCGAGCCCGTGGTCGGCCGGCACCTCCGCCGGGCACCGGTCGGTCGCCATCGGGCAGCGCGGGTGGAACGGGCAGCCCGGCGGGATGGCGAGCAGGCTCGGCGGCAACCCCTTGATGGTGTTGAGCGTCGAACCCTTCTGGTCCAGCCGGGGCAGCGAGTCCATCAGCGCCGCCGTGTACGGGTGGCCCGGGTTGCGGTACAGCGACACCGCGTCCGCGTGCTCCACGATCCGCCCCGCGTACATCACCGCGATCCGGTCCGCGACCTCCGCCACCACGCCCAGGTCGTGCGTGATGAGGACGAGCCCCATCTCCCGCTCGACCTGGATCTCCTTGAGCAGGTCCATGATCTGGGCCTGCACGGTGACGTCGAGCGCGGTCGTGGGCTCGTCCGCGATCAGCACCTCCGGGTCCAGCGCCAGCGACATCGCGATCATCGCGCGCTGCCGCATGCCGCCGGAGAACTCGTGCGGGTACTGCCGCACCCGCCCCGCCGCGTTGGGGATCCGGACCAGGTCGAGCAGCTCGACCGCACGGGTCCGGGCGTCCCTGCGGGACATCCCGAGCCGCACCCGCAGCTGCTCCTCGATCTGGAACCCCACCGTGTACACCGGGTTCAGCGCGGACAGCGCGTCCTGGAAGATGATCGCGATGCCCTCCGCGCGGACGTCGTTGCGCCGCTCCTCGCTCACCGCCAGCAGGTTCTCGCCGTGGTAGCGGATCTCGCCGCCGGTGACGACCGCCGGCGGCGTGTCGAGGATGCCCATGATCGCCTGCGCGGTCACGCTCTTGCCCGACCCGGACTCGCCCAGCACCGCCAGGGTCTCGCCGGCGTTCACGTGGTAGGTCACGCCGTTGAGCACCTTCGCCACGCCGTCCCGCGTGCGGAACTCCACGAAGAGGTCCTCGACCTCCAGCAGGCGTGCCTCGGGCGCATAGCTCTCGGCCATGTCTCACCTCAGCTTCGGGTCGAGGGCCTCGCGGACCGCGTCGCCCAGCATCACGAACGCCAGGACGGTCACGGTCAGGAAGCCGGCGGGGAACAGCAGCATGTGCGGCGCCACCCGCACGTAGTTGCGTGCGTCGGAGATCATCACGCCCCAGGACACGGCCGGGTCGCGCAGGCCGATGCCGAGGAAGGACAGCGTGGCCTCGGCCCCGATGAACGCGCCGAGCGCGATGGTCCCGTACACGAGGACGGGTGCCAGGCAGTTCGGCAGCAGGTGCCGGAAGATGATCCGGCTCGGGCGGGCGCCCAGGGCGCGGGCCGCCTTCACGTAGTCCTGCTGCTTCGCCGCGATGGCCGCCGACCGCATGATGCGCATGGCCACCGGCCACGACAGCACGGCGATCGAGGCCACCACCGCGAACACGATCGGCAGCGCGCCCCGGATCTGCGCGTTGCGGACCAGGTTGAGGATCACGATCGCGCCGAGCACGAACGGCAGCCCGAAGAAGATCTCGCCGACACGGGAGACCAGCCCGTCGACCCAGCCGCCGAAGTAGCCGGCGAGGATGCCGAAGAAGGCGCCGATCAGCACCGTCAGCACGCTCGCCGCCACGCCGACGAGCAGGGTCCAGCGTGTGCCGTAGATGACGCGGGCGTACACGTCGCGGCCCTGCAGGTCGTAGCCGAACCAGGCCGCGCCCGACGGCGGCTGCCGGGAGAAGTCCAGGTCCTGGTGGTTCGGGTCCACCGAGGTGAACCAGCCGGGGAAGAGCGCGACGACCACCAGCAGGAGGATCACCGCGGTCGCGACGATGAACAGCGGTCCGCGCCGCAGGTCGTGCCACGCGTCCGACCAGAGGCTGCGTGGCCTGCCCGACCGGGTCTCCTGGTGCTCGGCGGCGGTCACGTAGGCGGCGCCCTCGGCTGCCGAGGTCCCGGCTGTGGCCGTGGAAGGGTCAGTCATAGCGGATCCTCGGGTCGAGTACGGCGTACATGAGGTCGATGAGCAGGTTCACCACGAGGAAGACGATCACCAGCAGCACGACGACACCGACGACGATGGTGCCCTGCTTGTCGATGATCCCGTCGAACACGAGCTTGCCGACGCCGTGGATGCCGAAGATGCCCTCGGTGACGATCGCGCCGCCCATCAGGTTGCCGATGTCGGTGCCGAGGAACGTGAGCACCGGGATCGCCGAGTTGCGCAGCAGGTGCACGCCGACGATCCGGCGCTTCGGCTGGCCCTTGGCGAGTGCGGTGCGCATGTAGTCCGCGCGACTGTTCTCCGCGATCGACGTCCTGGTCAGCCGGGAGACGTAGGCCATGGACAGGCTGCCGAGCACGAACCCGGGGATGACCAGCTCGCCCCAGGTCGCCTCGGCGGAGACCGTCGGCGTGAGGATCCCCCACTGGAAGCCGAGCACGATCTGGATCACGAACCCGGTCACGAACGTGGGGAGCGCGATCAGGAACAGCGTCGACACCAGCACCAGGTTGTCGACGAAGCCCCGGCCGCGCAGGCCCGTGAGGATGCCGGCGCTGACGCCGATGACCGCCTCGATGGTCACCGCGACGACGGCCAGGCGCATCGACACCGGCGCCGCGAGCGCGATCAGCTCGCCGACCGACTGCTCGGCGTAGGTCTGCCCGAAGTCACCGGTGAGCAGCGCGCCCATGTACTTCAGGTACTGCACTATGACGTTGTCGTTGAGGTTGTACTTCTCGGTCATCGCCGCGACGAACTGCGGCGGGCACGGCCGGTCGCCGCACAGGCCGGTGAACGGGTCACCCGGCACCGCCCACACCAGGACGAAGATGATGAAGGTGGTGCCGATGAAGACCGGGACCAGCTGCAGCAGGCGGCGGAGGACGTAGCGTCCCATGAGAACTCCTCGAGTACCCCTGGGGGCCGGCTCCCGCGAGGGGAGCCGGCCCGCGAGCCGCTTGTCTACTTGACCTCTACGTAGGAGAGGTCCAACTCACGCGACGGGGTCAGCCGCACGTTGGTCAGCCGGTCCGACCAGGCGCTGACCGACGGCGTCTCCCACAGCGGGACGACGGGCATGTCCTTGGCGATCAGCACTTCCGCCTGGTGGTACAGGCCGTTCGCCTTGCCCAGGTCGGGTTCCTCGTCCGCAGCCTTGAGCTTGGCGTCCACCTCGGGGTTGGAGTAGCCGTTGTCGTCGGCGGAGCCGCCGGTGCGGAAGATCGGGTTCAGGAAGTTCTCGATCGACGGGTAGTCCATGACCCAGCCCGACCGGTAGATCTGGGTCATCTGGCGGGCGTTGATGGCCTGGCGGATCTGCCCGAACGCCTGCACCGGTTCGAAGGTGCAGTCGGTCTTGAGCGCCTCCTTGAGCTGGCCGCACACCGCCTCGATCCACTCCTTGTGGCCGCCGTCGGCGTTGCTGGTGATCTCGATGGGCCCTTTCCAGCCCGACCTGTCGAACAGCTTCTTCGCCTCGGTCGGGTTGTACTCGCACCACTTCCCGCAGGCGCCGGGCTGGTACCCGGGCACCCCTCGCAGCGCGAAACCGTCGAGCGGCTTGCGGTTGCCCTCGAAGATCGTCTTGGTGATCTGCTCCCGGTTGATCGCCATCGAGATCGCGTGCCGGAAGTCGGCGCTGCTGTACTTCGGGTCGTACAGCGGGAACGAGATCTCCTGGATCGCCATGACCCGGAACGCCTTGGCACGTCCCGGCAGGTCGCTCTGCCACACGTTGCCGGCGATGCCCTGCGGCGGCACGGTGTCCAGGAAGTCGAGCTGGTTGCCCTTGACGTCGGCGTACGCGGCGTCCAGGTCGGTGAAGACGTACTTCACACCCTTGATCTTCGGCTTGTCCGGGCCCTGGTAGCCGTCCCAGCGCTGGACCTCGAGGCTCTGGTCCGGCACGCGGCCGACGTACTCGAACGGGCCGTCGCCGATCGGGTTCTTCTTCCACGCCTCCGGGTCGGCGAAGAACGAGTCGGGCATCGGCATGTAGGCCCCGTACCCGGTCTTGATCTTGAAGAGTGCGTACGGCGCCGAGAACTTGATCCTGAACTCGTAGTCGTTCACCTTCGTCAGGCCGGACATCTCCGTCGCCTTCGGCGTCGGGGCCTTCTGCGGTCCCTCCGGGCCGTCCGGATCCTCGGTGTAGACGTCGTCGAAGCCCTGGATCTGGCTGAAGAAGCTCGCCATCTGCTGGGCGTTCGGGCCGTAGGCGGTGTAGTTCCAGGCCCTGATGTAGTTGTCCGCCTTGACGTCGGTGCCGTCCTGGAACTTCCAGCCCTTCTTCAGCTTGACCGTGTACTCGTCCGGCGCGGTCAAGTCGAACGACTCGGCGTTGGCGAGCTTCGCCTCACCGGAGGCCGGGTCGAAGTACATCAGGCCGGTGAACAGCGCGTCGATGATCTTGCTGCCGCCGGACTCGTTGGTGTCGCCCGGGACGAGCGGGCGCTCTGGCTCGGTCCCGAAGACCGTGATCACCGCCGACTTCGTCTTGTCCGCGTTGCCGCCACCCTGTTCGTCACCGGCACCGCTGCCACTACAACTGGTGATGGCGAGCGTCACGGCCAATGGCATCGCGGCGGCAGCGAACAGGCGTCGTCTGCGCATGGGTTTTCCTCCAGCTAAAAACCCCTGCGGTCCGCCGCCCGCGTGCTTCGCCCCGGGCCTGGTGTGCCCAGAACGTTGACAGGACGTTAGCGGCAGCGGAACGACCGGCCAGCCACCCGGGTGTCACAAAGAAATCACAATCCTGACCAACGGCACCGAGCCGGGCGCTGCGAAACGTGCCTGTGACAACGAGCTACCGGTTGGTTTCGGTCGGGCCGCGGGAATTGCCGGAAAGCAAACAGTTCGTCAGCGCAGGGAAAGCGCGATCCCGTCGAGAATGTCGTGCTCGGAGACCAGCAGCTCCTCGATGCCGGCGGTTTCGGCGAGCCGGTCCGCGAGCACCTCGGTGATCAACGCGCCCCCGCCGATGATGTCGACGCGGCCCGGATGGATAACTGAATTGGCCGCACGTTCCTCTTTCGTCGCGCCGAGGAGCCGCTGCGCCGTTCGGCTGATCTCGGCCCGCGAAAGGCGGGACAGGTGCGTGCGTTCGGAGTCGTACTCCGCCAACCCCTGCGCGACGGCGGATATCGTGGTGATCGTCCCGGCGACGCCGATCCAGGTCCGGGCGCCGGCCACCGGCACCGCGTCGAACGCGGGCTGGAGCGTGTCCGCGGCGAACTCCCGCGCCTTCTCGATCTCCGCGTCGGTCGGCGGGTCGCTCGGCAGGCACCGCTCGGTGATCCGCACGCAGCCGATGTCGGTGGACAGGGCGCCGGTCACCTCGGCCCGCCGCCCGTCCCACGTGCCGACGACCAGTTCGGTCGAGCCGCCGCCGATGTCGGTGACGACGAACGGCCCGTCCTCCGGGTCGAGGTCGCCGACCGCGCCGGTGAAGGACAGGCGTGCCTCCTCGTCGCCGGAGATCACCTCGGCCTCGACGCCCAGGACGTCGCGCGTCATGGCGAAGAACTCGTCGCGGTTGGTGGCGTCCCGGGTGGCGGAGGTGGCCACCATGCGGACGCGCTCGGCACCCTTGCGGCGGCAGATCATGGCGTAGTCGGCCAGGGCGTCCCTGGTCCGCGCGAGTGCGGCGACCGAGAGCCGCTTGGTCGCGTCCACGCCCTCGCCCAGCCGGACGATCCGCATCTCCCGGTGCACGTCGCGGAGGTGTGCGCTGCCCGCCCCGTCCCCGTCGTGCTCGGTCAGGTCCGCGACCAGCAGACGGATGGAGTTGGTCCCGCA
>NZ_JBJMIE010000333.1:0-9160 GCF_045807065.1 Actinophytocola sp.
ACCACATCGCCGGCGACGGCTGGTCGCTGCCGCCGCTGAAACGCGACCTCGACACCGCCTACACCGCGCGCCTGCGCGGTGAGAGTCCACAGTGGACGCCGCTGCCGGTGCAGTACGCGGACTACACGCTGTGGCAGCAAGAGCTGGACATCACCGAACAGCTGGACTACTGGCGGACCGCGCTCGACGGGCTGCCCGACCGGATCGAGCTGCCCGCCGACCGCCCGCACCCCGCGCGGGCGTCCTACCGCGGCGAGATGCTGCCCTTCCAGTGGGACACCGGCCTCCGCGACGGCCTCACCGAGCTGGCACGGGCCTGCGGCGCCAGCGTGTTCATGGTCGTCCACGCCGGGCTCACGGCCCTGCTCAGCCGGCTCGGCGCCGGCACCGACATCCCCGTCGGCACGTCCGTCGCGGGGCGGACCGACAAGGCGCTCGACGACCTGGTCGGGTTCTTCGTCAACACGTTGGTGCTGCGGGTGGACACGGGCGGCGACCCGAGCTTCCGGGAGCTGGTCGCCCGGGCCAGGGAACGCGGCCTCGACGCCTACGCCCACCAGGACGTGCCCTTCGAGCGTCTCGTCGAGGCCGTCAACCCGGTCCGCTCGCTCGCGTACCACCCGCTCTGCCAGACGGTGATCGCCTGGCAGAACAACGCGGTCGCCGACCTGCGGCTGCCCGGCCTCACCGTCACCGAGGAGCCGGTGCGCACCGGCACCGCCCGCGCCGACCTCACCTTCTTCGTCGGTGAGCGGGACGGGATCGGCGGCGCGGTCGAGTACAACTCGGACATCTTCGACCGGTCCACCGTGGAATCGTTGGTGGCACGGCTGGAACGCCTGCTGCGCACCGTCGTCGCCGACCCGGACCTGCCGCTCCACGCGATCGACCCGCTCACCGAGGACGAGCACGAGCGGCTCGCCGCCGAGTGGGTCGAGACCGCGGTGCCGGCCCTCGGCGACCTGCTCGCGGGCAACGCGCCCGACCGGACGGCGTTGGTCTTCGGTGACCGCCGGCTCACCTACGCCGAGCTGGACGCGGCCGCCGACGGGCTCGCGCGGGCACTCGTGGCACGCGGCGCCGGGCCGGAGACGGTGGTGGCACTGGCACTGCCGCGTTCCGTCGAGCTGGTCGTCGCGCTGGTCGCGGTGTTGCGGTCCGGCGCCGCCTACCTGCCGCTGGACCTCAACCACCCGGCCGAGCGCATCGCGCTGATGCTCGCCGACGCCGACCCGCAGCTGGTCATCGGCGACGGCGACGGCTGGCTGCCCGACCGTGTCGTCGGTCCACACGCGACGGACGACGTCGAGCTGCCGGCCACCCACCCGGACAACACCGCGTACGTGATCTTCACGTCCGGTTCGACCGGCCGCCCCAAGGCCGTCGCCGGCACGCGGCGGGCACTCGCCAACCGCCTGCACTGGGGACGCGGTCTCGGTGGCGGCATCCGCGTCGCCAAGAGCGCCCTCACGTTCATCGACGGCTCGACCGAACTGCTCGGCGGACTCGTCGCCGGGGACACCGTGCTGCTCGCCGACGACGCGACGGCCGCCGACCCGCTCGCCCTCGCGCGGCTCGTGGACCGCCACCAGGCCACCACGCTCACGGTCGTGCCGAGCCTGCTGTCCACTCTGGTCACCGACACACCCGGTCTCGGCTCGGTGACCACCTGGATCACCAGCGGTGAGGCCCTGCCGGCCACAGTGGCCGAGCTGGTCGCGGCGCGGTGGCCGGGTGCGCGGCTCGTGAACCTGTACGGCTGCTCGGAGGTCGCCGGCGACAGCCTCGAACACCGTTGGCAGGCCGGCGAAGGGCCGGTGCCGATCGGCCGCCCGGTCGCCAACACCAGGGCGTACGTACTCGACGCCGCGTTGCGGCCGGTGCCGCCCGGCGTGCGGGGCGAGCTGTACCTGGCCGGTGACGGGTTGGCCCGCGGCTACCTCGGCCAGGCGGCCCGCACCGCGGAACGTTTCGTCGCGGACCCGTTCGGGCCGGCGGGCACCCGCATGTACCGCACGGGCGATCTCGCCCGGCGCCGTGCCGACGGCGTGCTGGAGTTCCTCGGCCGCGCCGACCAACAGGTCAAGATCCGCGGCATGCGTGTCGAGCCCGGCGAGGTCGAGGCCGCACTCACGGCCCACCCGGACGTCACCGCCGCCGCGGTGACCGCCCGCGACGGCCGGCTCATCGGCTACACCGCCGGCACCGCGAGCCCGGCTCAGCTGCGGGAGTTCCTGGCGCGGCGGCTGCCGGACCACCTCGTGCCGGCGCACATCGTGGTCCTGGACGCGCTTCCACACAACCCCAACGGGAAGCTCGACCGCGCCGCGTTGCCCGAGCCCGAGCTGACGGTCGACGACCGCGCCCCCCGCACGCCGGCCGAGCAGGCCCTGTGCGACCTGTTCGCCGAGGTGCTCGGCCTGCCCAGGGTCGGCCCCGACAGCGGGTTCTTCGCACTCGGCGGGCACTCGCTGCTCGCCACGCGCCTGGTCAGCAGGATTCGCGGCGTGCTCGGCGTCGAGGTGCCGATCCGCGCGGTGTTCGACGCCCCGACCCCGGCGCGGCTCGCGGAGCTGCTCGACCCGGACCGCGACGCCCGGCCGGCGCCGCGCCCGCGGGACCGCCCGGCCGAGGTGCCGCTTTCCTTCGCGCAGCTTCGACTCTGGTTCCTCGACCGGCTGTCCGGCCCCAGCTCGACGTACAACATCCCGTGGGCGTGGCGCCTGTCCGGCCCGGTCGACGTGCCGGCACTGCGGGCGGCCCTCGCGGACGTGGCCGACCGGCACGAGGTGCTGCGCACGCTCATCGTCGAGAGCGGCGGCCGCCCGCGGCAGGTCGTCGTCGAGGCGGAACCGGTGCTCCAGGTGGAGACCGTCGACGAGTCGCGGGTGGCGGGCCGGCTGGCGGAGATCGCCGGCCACTGCTTCGCCATCGACACGGAGATCCCGGTGCGGGCGGCGCTGCTGAGCAGCGGACCGCAAGTGCACGTGTTCGTCCTGCTGGTGCACCACATCGCGGGCGACGGCTGGTCGCTGCCGCCGCTGCGCCGGGACCTCGACGCCGCCTACCGGGCCCGCCTGGCCGGCGAACCTCCACAATGGACGAGGTTGCCGATCCAGTACGCGGACTACACGCTGTGGCAACGGGACCTGCTCGGCGAGCGCCACGATGTGACTGGCGATGCGACCGGCGGCGCGAGCAGCGTGCTCGGCCGGCAGACGGCGTACTGGCGCGAGACGCTCGCCGGCCTGCCCGACGAGCTCGCCCTGCCGACCGACCGCCCGCGCCCGCCACGGTCGACGAACCGGGGCGGCACCGTGCCCGTGGCGGTTTCGGCCGGCGTGCACCGCCGGCTGCGGGAACTGGCGCAGGACAACGACGCCAGCCTCTTCATGGTGCTGCAGGCCGGCCTGGCGGCGCTGCTGACCAGGCTCGGCGCCGGCACGGACATCCCGCTGGGCAGTCCGGTCGCCGGCCGCACCGACCACGCGCTGGACGACCTCGCCGGGTTCTTCGTGAACAACCTGGTGCTGCGCACGGACACCGGCGGCGACCCGACGTTCCGCGAGCTGGTGCGGCGGGTCCGGGAGACCGACCTGGCGGCGTACGCGAACCAGGACCTGCCGTTCGAGCGGCTGGTGGAGCTGCTGAACCCGGCGCGCTCGCTGGCGCGGCACCCGCTGTTCCAGGTGATGCTGGCGTTCTACCAGGCGTCGACGGAACGGGAGCGGTTGCTGGGCCTGGACGCCGAGTACACGGACGCTGGGTTGCGGCAGGCGAAGTTCGACCTGTCGTTCGACCTGGTGGAGCGCCGGACGCCGGACGGCACCCCGGCGGGCATCGAGGGCGTGATCGAGTACAGCGTGGACCTGTTCGACGAGTCGAGCGTGCACACGCTGGCGTCCCGCCTGGTGCGGCTCATCACCGCCGCCGTCGCGAACCCGGACGCCCCGATCGGCCGGCTCGACGTGCTCAGCCAGGCGGAACGCCACCAGCTCCTGGAGGAGTGGGGAACAGGGGAGCCGGTGCGGGGCGCGGCCGGCACCGTGCCCGAGCTGTTCGCCGCACAGGCCGCCGCCACGCCCGACGCGCCCGCGTTGAGCGACGACCACCTCGACCTCACCTTCGCCGAACTCGACGCCCGGACCGGGCGGCTGGCGCGGGTGCTCGCCGCGGCCGGGGCCGGTCCCGAGAGGATCGTGGCGATCGCGTTGCCGCGCTCGGCGCGGGTGTTCGAGGCGATCCTGGGCGTCCTGCGCGCCGGCGCCGCGTACCTGCCGATCGACCCGGACCAGCCCCTCGACCGGATCGCCGGCGTCCTCGCCGACGCCGCACCCGTCCTCGTGCTGACCGACCGCGACGTCGCGCTCCCCGACGGCTCGCGCCGGCTCCACCTCGACGACGTCGACCACCTGCCCGAGGCGCCGGTCACGCCGCCGGGGCCGCGGAACCCGGCCTACGTCATCTACACGTCGGGTTCGACCGGCCGCCCCAAGGGCGTGGTCGTGCCGCATGCCGGCCTCGCCAACCTCTTCCACAGCCACCGGGAGACGTTGTACCGGCCCGTGGGCCGGGGGATGCGGGTCGCGCACGCGTGGTCGTTCTCCTTCGACGCGTCCTGGCAGCCGCAGCTCTGGTTGCTGGACGGGCACTGCGTGCACGTCGTCGACGACGACACCCGCCGGGACCCCGCACGGCTCGCCGCGGTGATCCGGGAGCGGGACATCGACTTCGTCGAGCTGACGCCCTCGCACCTCGCGCAGGTCGCCGCCGCCGGCGTGATCGAGAACGGGGAATGCCCGCTGCGGGTCGTCGGCGTCGGCGGCGAGGCGGTGCCGCAGCAGCTGTGGGAGCGGCTCCGGGAACTGCCCGGGACCGCGGCCTACAACCTGTACGGACCCACCGAGTCCACTGTGGACGCGCTCGTCGGCAGGGTGGCCGACGCCGAGCGGCCCGTCGTCGGCCGGCCCGTGCACGGGACCGGCGCGTACGTCCTCGACACCGGTCTCGAACCCGTGCCGGAGGGCGTGCCGGGAGAGCTGTACCTCGCCGGTGCCGGCCTGGCGCGTGGTTACCTCGGGCAGACCGCCCGCACGGCCGAACGGTTCGTCGCGAACCCGTTCGGGCCGGCTGGAGCCCGCATGTACCGCACCGGCGACCTCGTGCGGTGGCGGTCCGGGCAGCTCGAGTACCTGGGCCGCACCGACGACCAGGTCAAGATCCGCGGGTTCCGCGTCGAGCCGGCCGAAGTCGAGGCCGTGCTCGCCCGGCACGACGACGTGACCGACGCGGTTGTCGTGGTCCGCGAGGACCGGCCGGGAGACCGGCGGCTCGTGGCGTACACCGTGCCGGCCGGCGCCGACCCGCGTGCGCTGCGGGACTTCGCCGGCCGATCACTGCCGGCGTACATGGTGCCGGCGGCGGTCGTGCCCATGCCCGCGTTCCCCGTGACCCCCAACGGGAAGCTCGACCGCGCCGCGTTGCCGGCGCCGGCGGCCGCCCCACTCGGCCGGCCACCCGAGACAACCCGGCAGGAGGTCCTCTGTGGACTGTTTGCCGAGGTGCTCGGCGTGCCGGCGGTGGGCATCGACGACGACCTGTTCGCGCTCGGCGGCCACTCGATGCTGCTCGTCCGGCTGCGGCTGCGCATCCGGGAGGAGACCGGGGCCGACCTGCCCGTCGCCGAGTTCTTCCGCAACCCGACCGTGGCCGGGCTCGCCGCCCGCCTGACCGAAACCGAGGGATGCTAGATGCGCCGCACCCTGCTGAACGCCAAGATCCACCGGGCCACCGTCACCCAGGCCGACCTGCACTACGTCGGTTCGCTGACCATCGACGCGGACCTGATGAAGGCGGCGGACATCGTCGAGGGCGAGCAGGTCCACGTCGTGGACATCACCAACGGCGCCCGGCTGGAGACCTACGCGATCACCGGCGAGGCCGGCTCCGGCGTGATCGGGGTCAACGGGGCCGCCGCACATCTCGTGCACCCGGGTGATCTAGTGATCATCATGACCTACGCGCAGCTCGAGCCGCGGGAGATCGCCGCGCACGAGCCGACCGTCGTGCACGTCAACGAGCACAACCAGCAGGTGCTGATCGGCACCGACCCCGCCCAGCCGGTCCCGGGAACGGCGCAGGCGAGCGGGCGTGGGCGGGCGTGGTGACCGGATGAACGCCGTGGACAGCCGGGCGGTACTCGGCTCCGCCGTCCGCGGCCAGCGGACGCACGTCGTGCTGTCG
This sequence comes from Actinophytocola sp., assembly GCF_045807065.1. GTDB lineage: Bacteria > Actinomycetota > Actinomycetes > Mycobacteriales > Pseudonocardiaceae > Actinophytocola. The sequence goes on from NZ_JBJMIE010000333.1 coordinate 6,244, forward strand.
TCGCTGCTCACGGCCGCGCACCAGGCCGGCGAGGCCGTCGTGCCGGTGCTGATCGGGGTGATCATCGACGACGCGGTCGCCGCCGACGGGTACGGCCGGCTGCTGCTGTGGCTCGCGGTGCTGGCCGCGGTGTTCGCGGTCCTGTCCTACAGCTTCCGGTTCGGGGCGCGGCAGGCGGAGCGCGCGGTGGAGCAGGCCGCCCACGAGCTGCGGCTCGCGCTGGCCGCCCGCGTGCTCGATCCCCGCGGCGGCGCGGAGAAGGGCCGGCTGCCGGGCGAGCTGACCAGCCTCGCGACCGGCGACGCCATGCGTGTCGGCGCGCTCAACAGGGCGCTGCCGTACGGCGTCGCGGCGGTCACGGCCGTGGTGGTGGCGGCCGTGGCGCTGCTGTGGATCTCCATCCCGCTCGGCCTGTTCGTGCTGCTGGGCACGCCGCCGCTGCTGTGGTTCGCGAACCTGCTCGGCCGGCCGCTGGAACGCCGCAGCGAGGCCGAGAGGGAGCGCGCGGCGAAGGCGTCCGGTGTGGCGGCGGACCTGGTGGGCGGCCTGCGTGTCCTCAAAGGACTGGGTGCGGAGCCCGTCGCGATCACCCGCTACCGGACCACGAGCCAGGACGCGCTGACAGCGACCGTCCGCGCGGCGGGTGCGAAGGCCTGGCACGACGGGGCGATGCTGGCGCTGAACGGGGTTTTCCTGGCCCTGGTGGCACTGGTCGGCGGCCGGCTGGCCGCGTCCGGGGACGTCAGCATCGGCGGGCTGGTCGCGGCGGTCGGCCTGGCGCAGTTCCTGATCGGTCCGCTGGCCAACTTCGTGTGGGTGAACTCGGAGATCGCGCAGGCACGGGGGTCGGCGTCCCGGCTGGCGGCGATGCTGTCGACACCGCCGGCCGTGGCACCGGGCTCGGGGGTGCTGCCGGCGCCGGTGCGGGGCGAGGTGCGGCTGCGGGAGGTGTCGTTCGCCGAGCTGCGGGGGCTGGACCTGCACGTGCGGGCGGGGGAGCTGCTGGGCGTGGTGACGCCGGACCCCGCGGTGGCCCGTGCGCTCCTGACGTGCCTGGGCCGCGAGGCCGACCCGGCGGCGGGATCCGTCGAGCTGGACGGGATCCCGCTGCCGGCACTGGAGATCGACCACGTCCGGTCGAACCTGCTGGTGGCCGCCCACGACGCGGACCTGTTCGAGGGCAGCCTGATCAGCAACGTGTCCACGCTGGACGGGGCGCACGCCGCGGTGGACGAACGCGTGCTGGTCGCGGCCGGCGCGGACGAGGTCGCGCACGCGCTGCCGGACGGCGCGGACACGGAGCTGACCGAGCGGGCCAGGTCGCTGTCGGGCGGGCAGCGGCAGCGGGTGGCCCTGGCCCGGGCGCTGGCCGTGCACGCACCGGTCCTGGTCCTGCACGACCCGACCACAGCCGTGGACGCGGTGACCGAGGCGCGCATCGCCGCCGGCATCAGGGAACTCCGCGCGGGCCGCACGACGATCCTGGTGACCACGAGCCCAGCCCTGCTGGCGGTGGCCGACCGAGTGGTGATCATCGAGAACGGCACCGGGAACGGCACCGGGAACGGGAACGGCACGGTGACCGTCGAGGGCACCCACCAGGACCTGGCCGCGGCACATCCCACCTACCGATCGGCGGTGCTGGCGTGAGCCGTCTGCTTCGGCGTCAGTGGTTGAGACAGCCCCCACCCGTCCCGGGGGCCGGCCCCGGTCCCATTCTACCGGTCCGCACCGACGAAACCGCAGGTCGGCGGGGGCTGTGGACAACTTTCGTCGACGAGACCGAGCGAATGGGACTGTCGTGCGCGGGGAGGCTCGCGTGAGTGCGAACCTGCTGCCCACCGCCACCCCCGCGCGCACCTGGGCCGTCGTCCGGCAGCTGCTGCGCCGGCACCGGGGCCTCGCGACCGCCGCCTTCGGCGTGCTCCTCGCGGCCACCGCCGTCGGGCTCGCCACCGCGCCGTTGCTGGGCCGGATCGTCGACATCGTCGTCTCGCACTCACCCGTCGGGGACATCACGCTGCCCGTGGTCCTGCTCGGGCTGGCCGCCGTCGCGCAGGGGGCGTTCACCGGGCTCGGGACCAACCTCGTGGCCCGGGTCGGTGAGCCCGTGCTCGCCGAGCTGCGTGAGCGGTTCATCGACCGGGCGCTGCGCCTGCCGCTCGAACAGGTCGAGCGGGCCGGCTCCGGCGACCTCACCTCCCGCGTCACCGACGACGTCACCGTGATCGCCGAGGCCGTGCGGGACGCGCTCCCGGCGCTGGCCCGGGCCTCGCTCACCATCGCGCTCACGCTCGGCGGGATCGCCGTGCTGGACTGGCGGTTCCTGCTCGCCGCGTTGCTCGCCGTGCCCATCCAGGCGCACACCGTCCGCTGGTACGCCGGTAACGCCGGCCCGCTCTACGCCGAGCAGCGCGTCACCGTCGGCGTGCTCTCCCACCAGCTGCTGGACACGATCGGCGCCGGCTCGACCGTGCGCGCGTTCCGGCTCGCCGACGACCACCTCGGGCGCGTCGGGCGCAGGTCCCGGGCCACCGTCGACATCGCGTTGCGGGCCGCGCGGCTCTGGACGCGCTTCTACGGGCGGCTGAACCTCGCCGAGTTCGTCGGGCTCGGGGCCGTGCTCACCGTCGGGTTCCTGCTCGTGCGCGGCGGTGACGTCTCCGTCGGCACGGCCACCGCCGCCGCGCTCTACTTCCACGGGCTGTTCAACCCGATCAACGTCGCGCTGTCCCTCGTGGACGACGCGCAGGCCGCCATGGCCAGCCTCGCCCGGCTCGTCGGCGTCGCTGACCTGCCGCCACCCGCCGAGCCGGACCGGCCGGCACGACCAGCCGACGCCTCGGTCAGCGTCACCGGGGTCCGGCACGCCTACCGCGCGGACGAGGAGGTCCTGCACGGCGTGGACCTCGACATC
>NZ_JBJMIE010000334.1:0-8867 GCF_045807065.1 Actinophytocola sp.
ACCAACACAACTCACATCCGAACAACCGGCTGGCCCGGTTCGCGTCGCTGGTGAGCACGCACGCGGCCGACCCGCGGGCCGCGGCGATCATCGCGGAGGCGGCGGCACATCTGGCCGAGCACGCCCACGCGACCCGCGACCCCGGTGAGACGACCCCGATCGTGCTGGCCGGCAGCGTCGTCGGGCCGGACAGCCCGGTCGGACTGGCACTGCGGGAGCGGCTGTCCCACGAGACGGAGACCCTGTTCGCGCCCGATGGCGGCACCGGCGCGGCCTGGCTGGCCGCGTTGCTGGCGTGGGGCCCGGATGCGCCGCGCCCGTCAGCCGGTGCGGGGGTGGCGTAGGCCCGGGTGGTCCTCGGGCAGCGACCTGCGCAGCACCACCGCGCTGGCCGCGAGCGTGGCGGCCACCAGGGGCCAGCTCAACACCACCCGTGCGACGCCGAGCGCCACCACCCAGCCGGACCACCACAGCAGCCCGAACACCAGCACCCGCGGCGTGTACTGGCCGAGCACCCACACCCAGCTGGCGTTGCCATACGCCCGTACCAGATCGGGATCACGCCGCCAGCGGGTCTTCTGTCCGAGCAGGATCCCGACCACCACGCCGAGCAGCGGCCAGCGGACGAGGATGCTCAACGCCCAGGCGAGCGCACTGGCCACGTTGGACAGCAGCTGGATGAGGAAGAAGTCCTCGGGCCGCCCGGTGCGCAGGGCGACGAAGGCGGCGAGCGACACGGCGGCCACGCTCGCCACCGACGCGGTGATGCGTCTCCCCTTGACCAGCCGCCAGATCCCGACCGCCACACCCGCCGCGATCGCCGCCGCGGCGGCCCACTCGATGGCGCGGTCGCTGACGAGCCACGCGACCACGAACACCGCGGGCGGGACGCTGGCGTCCACTGCGCCACGCCGTCCGCCGAGCAGTTCCCCCAGGGGCAGCTCACGAGCGTCGGTAGACCGGTCCGTCACAGGACAAGCCTGCCAAACGACACCTAGCTCAGGTAGCCCATTACCGACCGTCGCGTAGGTCGGGAATCACGCGGCATCCTGAGCGCTTAGGAGGTATAACAGGTCGGGGCGCGCACTAGGGAGGGGGTGGTCGCCGTGCGGAGGTGGACCAGTTGGATCGCGGTGGGGGACAGCTTCACCGAGGGGTTGAGCGATGAGGGTCTGGACGGTACCTACATAGGCTGGGCGGACCGCCTGGCAATGATCCTCGCCGAGCGGAATCCCGATTTCCGTTACGCGAACCTGGCTTTGCGGGGCAAGATGCTCCGCGAGATCGTGACCGAACAGGTATCGCTGGCCGTCGAGGCAAGGCCGGACCTGGTGACGGTCTGCGCGGGCGGCAACGACCTGATCGTGCCGGGCCGCGACGTGGACGTCCTGGCCGAGGAGTTCGAGCAGGCCGTGGTCGGCCTCAGGAAGGCGGGTTGCGAGGTCGTCATCTTCACCGGCCCGGACCCGCGCAACCAGCCGGTCGTGCGTCGGATACGTGCCAAGGTGGCCATCTACAACGGACATCTACACGCGATCGCCGACCGCCACGACGCGATGCTGGTCGACCTGTGGGCCATGGCCCCGCTGGTGGATGTCCGCGCCTGGAGCGACGACCGCCTGCACTTCTCGGCGGAGGGTCACCGCCGGATCGCGTTGCGTACCGCGGAAGTCCTCGGCGTGCCGGTGGCGGAGGACTGGCGCGAACCGTTGCCGCCGGTCGAGCCGATGCCGTGGTTGCGCCTTCGCCAGGCCGATCTCGCGTGGACCAGGGCGCACCTGCTGCCCTGGGTGCGCAGGCAACTACGCGGTGAGTCCATGGGCGACGGGCTGGTGCCCAAGCGCCCGGAGCTGAGCACGTTCTCCAGCAACGGCAACGGGCACGCGGCGCACATCTGAGACACGCCACGAGAGCACACCGGCCGGCGCAGATCCCCCATCCACGCCGGCCGGTCGGCTGGGGCAGCACACCCCCACGTTGGTAGTGCCGCCCGTCGAGTGCTCGGCATCAGGCTCCGGGACTTCGAGCACTCGGCGCGCAGCGTCTCACTTGATCGCCCGAATCGACTAACTGTTCGCTAAATGCCGGACCACGCTAGACGACCAGACGGACCAATCGGGACAGCGCCGCCGGCCCCAGCGCCCGCGTGCCCGCCGAGAACTCGGCCGCGAGGCGGGCCAGCCGGATGACGTCCTCGTCCTCGTCCGGCCCGGACTCGACCACCGCGAGCAGGTTCGCCCACTCCTGGTGGATCCACTCCGCCGCCTCCTGCGCGGAGGCCAACCCGACGAATCCGGCCGGCTCCTCGACCGTGCCGGTGCGCAGCAGCTCGCGGGCGAGCTCGGCGCCCGCGAGGTAGTACCGCAGCAGCCGCCGCGCCGCGTCCACTTTGTCTGAAGTGGACAGATCGCTGTCCGCGATCTCCTGTGCGTGCAGGCGGACCAGGTCGTGCATGACGAACACGTCGCGGCTGGTCTCGGACACCACGAACGAGCCGGCGAGCGCACGCAGCCGCCTGCGCGCGGTCTCGTGGTCGGTGTCGCACAGCGCGGCGACCGGTCGTGGGCTGATCCGCGTGCCGGGGAACAGCCCGAGGTACCGCACGGTCGCGGCCAGTTCCGACCCCAGGGCGCGGTGGGTCACGTCGAGCGCGGCCCGCACGCTCGCGTCGACCTCCTCGAGGTCCAGCGCGCCGAGCCGGGACCGCTCGTCGGTCAGCTCGGTAACCAGGTCCTCGACTGTCCACTGTGGATTTCCGGCGAGCCGGGCGGCCGCGATCCGCAGCGCGAGCGGCAGGTACCCGCACAGCCGCGCCAGCCGCCGCCGCTGCTCCCGCTCCGTCGGGTGCGCGGGCGTGCCGGCCATGTGCTCGATCAGCGACTCGGCGGCGTCGGGTCCGAGGGTGCCGAGCGTCAGCATCTTCGCGCCGGTGCGCGCGACGAGCCCGTCCAGCCGGATCCGGGACGTGACCAGCACGAACGACGACGAGCCGGCGGGCAGCAGCGGGTGGATCTGCTCGGCGTCGCGGGCGTCGTCGAGCACCACCAGCACACGCCGGTCGGCGAGGATCGACCGGAACAGCGCGGCCCGGTCGTCCAGTTCGAGCGGCACGTCGTCGATGGCGACGCCGAGCGCGAGGAGGAACTGGGTGAGCACGTCGGCCGCGCGGACCGGCGTGTGCTGCGGGTCGAACCCGCGCATGCTCGCGAAGAGCTGGCCGTCCGGGAAGGCCCCGGCCACCCGGTGCGCCCACAGCACGGCGAGCGCGGTCTTGCCCACCCCGGCCTGCCCGGCGAGGATGCCGATCGCCGCGGTCTCGCCCGGCGGGAGGAGCCGCGACAGCCAGTCCAGCTCCTCCTCGCGGCCGGCGAACCCGGACGGCGCCCTCGGCAGCTGCGCGGGCACCAGCACCCCGATCTTCGGCGTGATGACCGGCTCGGGGGTGGGCGCCAGCAGCGCCGAGTCGTCCCGCAGGACCCGGGCGTGCAGCTCACGCAGCTGCGGACCGGGGTCCATGCCCAGTTCCTCGGCGGCGCGGTGCGCGAACCTCTGGTACGCCTCGAGCGCGGTCGCCCGCCGGTCCGCCCGGTACAGCGCGAGCATCAGCTGCGCGACCAGCCGTTCCCGGAACGGCTGCGCGTCGATCAGCTGCGTCAGCTCGCCGATGATCTCGTGGTGGCGGCCCAGCTCCAGCTGCGCGTCGAACCGCGCCTCGAGGATCGCGAGCCGCAGCTCGGTCAGCTCGGGCGCGGACACCCGGCCGCCGAGATCGGCCAGCGCGGGACCCCGCCACAGCGCGTTGGCCTCGTCGAGGAGCTTGACGCGGCTCGCGGCCGGCAGCCCGGGTGCCTCGGCCAACAGCGCCCGCGCGACCGTGACGTCGATCAGCGACTCGTCGACGACCATCCGGTACCCCGGCGGGGTCGTCGCGATGTAGGCCGGGACGCCGGCCTCCGTGAGCCGTTGCCGCAACCGGGAGACGTAGCCCTGGACCATGGTCCGCGCGCTGGCCGGCGGCTCGTGCGCCCACAGGACGTCCACGATCCGGTCCAGCGACACGACCTGGTTCGGCTCCAGCAGCAGCATCGCGAGCACACTGCGGATGCCGGGACCACCGAGCGGCACGGTCCGGTCACGGACGATCATCTGCACTGGTCCGAGCAGGCAGAAACGCACTGTTACCGATTGTTCCGCTCCCATCGGGCAGTCACCCCCCAGTTACCCCGCCAGGTACGGCACGTGCACAAAGGTAGAGGGTCATGGACACGTTGCGCGATCTCCCCCAGTCGCCGGTCGCCCGGATGGCGTAGTGGCTGACATCCGGTCAGGTGGCCTGCCTCAGCTGGTCAACCGCGGGTATTTTTCCCGCGTTGCTTTTGCGCACAATCCGGATCCGCTTTTCCCGGAATATCGCGCAATCACCGTTGCCGTGATTCCCGTGTGGACGGTGCCGTCACTGAAGCCATGCCGTGCAAGGAAGAATTCCTTGCCATCGTTGCCGCGATATTACCTGTGACAAGATCGACTCGGTGTTGCGATCAAGGCAATAAACCTGATATATAGCGACTGGTGAGCACAAAGGTCTTCCTGGTCGACGACCACGAGATCGTCCGCCGGGGCGTGGCCGATCTCTTCGAGGACGAGCCTGACCTGGAGATCGTGGGCCAGGCCGCGACGATGGCCGAGGCCCTTGCTCGCATCCCGTCGGTCGAGGTCGATGTCGCGGTGCTGGACCTGCGCCTACCGGACGGCACCGGCGTGGAGCTGTGCCGGGACCTGCGCTCCCAGCTCCCCGACCTGCGCTGCCTGATCCTGACGTCCTACTCCGACGACGAGGCCCTGCTGAACGCGATCATGGCCGGCGCCTCCGGCTTCGTGCTCAAGCAGGTCCTGGGCAACGACCTGATCACCGCGGTCCGCAAGGTGGGCGCCGGCGAGTCCCTGCTGGACGCGAAGACCACCGAAGCCCTGATGAAGCGCATCCGCCAGGGCAAGGACAACAACGGCGCCGGCCCCCTGGCAGGCCTGACCGACCAGGAACGCGCGGTGTTCGAGCTGGTCGGCGAGGGGATGACCAACCGCCAGATCGCGGAGCGCCTGTTCCTCGCGGAGAAGACGGTCAAGAACTACGTCTCCCACCTCCTCGCGAAGCTGGGCATGCAACGCCGCACCCAGGCCGCCGTCCTGGCCGCCGAACTGAAGTCCCGCAAACCGGACCACTGATCCCGCGTGTCCAACGCGCACGACCCGTGAGTTCAACAGAACCTTCCGTCGCTGGTGTGCGCGTTTGTTGAACTCACCACGCCGGGGCGTTGGACACGCGGGTCAGTGGGTGGGGAGGGGGGCGCGCCAGGTCAGGCGGGTGCCGCCGTTCGGGCCGGGGACCACGACCGCCATGCCGCCGCACTTGGCCGCGCGGCGTTCGACGCCGAGTAGGCCGCTGCGCGCGATGCCCGGCGGCATGCCCACCCCGTCGTCCACGACGTCGATGATCAGGTCGGCTGCCGCCTCGACCGTCACCACGATCTCGCCGGCGTGGGAGTGGCGGATCGCGTTGCTCACGGCCTCGCGCAGCACCGCCGTCGCGTGGGCGGCCAGGTCCTCCGGGACCAGGGTGTCCACCGCGCCCGAGATGCGGACCGACGGCGACACGTCCACGCTCGCCGCCAGCTCGTCGACGATGTCCAGCATCCGGCGGCGGAGGCTGTCGTCGCCGGAGGTGCCGGTGGTGTGCAGGTCGAAGATCGACGTGCGGATCTCGCGGACGGTCTCGTCCAGCTGCTCGACCGCACGGCTCACCCGCCGCCGCACGGCCGGATCGGTGATCCGCCGCACCGTCCCCTGCAGGCTCATGCCCGTCGCGAAGAGGCGCTGGATGACGTGGTCGTGCAGGTCGCCGGCGATGCGGTCACGGTCGGCGAGGACGGCCAGCTCCCGGTACTGCTGGTGCTTCTCCGCCATCTCCAGCGCGAGCGCCGCCTGGTCGGCGAAGGCCGCGAGCAGTGGCACGTGCCCACGCGGGAACCGCGCGCCGCCCTTGGCGCGCAAGGCCAGCAGGACACCGCTCACCATGTTGCCGGCCCGCAGCGGCACCACGACCCCGGGCCCGAACTCCGCACCCGGCCCCCGCCACCCCGGCGGCACCAGCGCCGACAGGTCGGGGATCATCTCCGCGCCGCGCATGTCGAACATGTCCGCCGCCGGCGGCTCGCCCACCGGCACGGTCAGGCCGACCAGGTCCGCGAAGCCGTCGCCGGCCGCGGCGCGGATCACGACGTCCTCGGGCGGCACCGCGCCGTCGGACAGCAGGATCAGCGCGCAGTCCGCCTTGCACAGCTCCTGCGCCCGGGCCGCGATCAGGGTCAGCGCGTCCTCGCTGGAGCCGCCGCCGAGCAGGTGCGCGTTGACCTCGCGGGACGCCTCGATGAACCGCTCACGCAGCCGCGACTCCTCGAACAGCCGCGCGTTCTCGACCGCGACGCCCGCGGCGGCCGCGAGGCCCTTCAGCACGATGTCGTCGTCCTCGGTGAAATGGCCACCGCCGCGCTTCTCGGTCAGGTAGAGGTTGCCGAACAGCTCGCCGCGCACGCGGATGGGGGCGCCGAGCACGCTGGTCGGCACCATCTCCTGCGTCTCGCGCAGGGGGTACGGGTTCTCGATCAGCACGCCGAGCTGCCGCTCCTCGACCCCGACGTAGACGAACTCGGTCAGCAGCTCCTGCTCGTCCGGACCCATCACGCCGAGCGCGCCGTACCGGGCGTCGACCAGCTCGACCGCGATGCGCACGATCCGGTTCAGCGTGCCGTCGAGCTCGAGCCCGGCGCCGATCGCGACGACCGCGTCGAGCAGCCCCTGCAGCCGGTCGCGGGACTTCTCGGCCAGCACCGACTCGAGGCCGGCAAAGGGCAGCCCGGAAGAACTGGTGCGGGCGGATGAGTGCGCCTGCTCTGCTGGCATGGCAACCCCGGCGGTCGGTCGAATGGCATTCGGGCTATCGGTCGGATTCGACTGTGCGTTACTGAGTGTGTTTCCAATATCCTCCGTACGGGGGAGGCTACCTGGGCGATCTTGTCCGCGCACACGGACGGAGTGCACGGAGAACACTTTCCGTGATCACCGTGGGGCCGCACGTCGAGGGCGAGTCCGGCACGTGCTCGCGAACGGCGGCATCGCGCCAGGGACCTTCGACCCTGCCATCATGGGCTCTTGGGCCCTTGCGCGCGGCAGCGGGCTGCCGGATGCTCACGCGACTGGCGTGGTGTTTTGGAGGTGTCCCGGTTTGGGCGGTGTGCTACGGCGACTCGCGGAGCTGTCGCGCCAGGAGTCGCTGCGGCTGCTCGGCAGCGCCCCTTTCGGCCGGATCGTCTACACCATCCGCGCCCTCCCGGCGATCGTGCCGGTCCGCCACCTGGTCGACGACGGGATGGTGGTCGTCCGCACGCACGTCGGTGCTGACTGCGCCGGCGCCGTGGTCGCGTTCCAGGCGGACGACATCGATCCGGTGGGTGAAAGCGGCTGGTCGGTGACGGTCACCGGCGTCGCCCGGCGCGTGGTCGACGCCGAGGAGACCGAGCGCTACGAGTCGGTGCTGGAGCCGTTCGTGGACATGCCCAACGTCGAGGTCATCCGCATCTACCCGGAGATCGTGGCCGGCTACGAGCTCGTGTCAACGACGTAGGCCCGCGAAGATCACGTCGAGGGTGCGGGCGCGCAGGTCCGCCGACCAGGTCAACGCGCCCTGCCCGGCCATGCCGAGCAGGGCGAGGACCTCGTCGAGCCGGACGTCCCCGCGCACCTGACCGCTCGCCCGCGCCTCGTCCAGGAGCTGCTCGACGGCCCCGGACAGCGTCCCGACTGCCCCCGAGACCTCGACGTCCACGCCGTGCCCGGCGAGCAGCTCGACGACGAACTTCTTCTCGGCGGCCGCGGTGACCACCCGGGTGAAGAACGCGAACAGGTCGTCGCCCTCGGCCTGCTCGGCGAGTTCGGCGAGCAGGTCCTTGAGGATCGCGCCGAGCAGATCCCGCTTGGTCGGGAAGTGCCGGAAGACGGTCCCGATGGCCACCCCGGCCGCCGCGGCGACCTCCTCGGTGGACGCGGCGGTGCCCTTGGCGGCGAAGACCTCCCCGGCGGCGGCGAGGATGCGGGCGCGGTTCCGCCGGGCATCCGCACGCAACGGCTTACTTGACAAGATGAGTCCTCACTCAGGATGCTTCTAACCGGAGTCACTACTCATCTTAGGAGCATCGCCATGGTGACGGCACACGACGCGTTCGACAACTTCCGCAAGTACGCCCTCGGCGAGGAGCACGGTGAGTTCTGGGCGCCGGACGTGGTGATCGAAACGCCCTTCGCGGCGGGCGGCCCACGACGCCACGAGGGTCGCGACAACTTCCTGGCCGCGACGAAGACCAGCCGGGAGTCCCTGCCGGTGCGCTTCGAGGAGATGCGCAACGTGGTCGTCCACGACACGACCGACCCGAACAAGATCATCGTCGAGTACGAGCTGGTCGGCACCCTGCTGACGACCGGCAAGCGCGAGAGCGCCCTGTTCATCGCGGTGCTGGAGGTCCGCGACGGGCTGATCACCCTGTGGCGGGAGTACCAGAACACCCTCGCCATCGCGCGGGCACTGGGCCAGATCCCACACGCGGACACGGACTTCGCCGCCTCCCGGTCCTGACCTCCCCGGCTCGCGGTCACCGAGGGGAGCCTCGGGACGCCGAGCGCCTGGCGCTAGCCGGGTATTCCGCACCTGGACCGCTGACCTGCGTCGCTGCTCCGCCTCAAGCTCGTGATCAGCCAAGACTCGGTCATGTGCGGGAAACTGGGCTAGCCAGGTAGCGGGGTCGCCGCCGGGACCGGTC
>NZ_JBJMIE010000335.1:0-2488 GCF_045807065.1 Actinophytocola sp.
GCCTGGACGGCGACCATCGCACCACCCGCCGGCAGAGCCTGCATCAGCCGGCCGCGAGCCGTGACCAACGTGCACGCGTCCTCAAGCGACCACACGCCGGCCACGTGGGCCGCCGCCAACTCACCGATCGAGTGGCCGGCCACGAAGTCCGGCCTGAGACCCCAAGCTTCGAGGAGCCGGTAGAGCGCCACCTCGACGGCGAACAACGCCGGTTGGGTGTTGCCCGTCTCGTCCAAGCCCTCACCCGAGGCGATCACCTCGCGCAGGCCCGGATCAAGATGCGCGCAGACCTCGTCGAACGCCGCCGCGAACACCGGGAACGCCGCGTACAACTGCTGCCCCATCGCGGCTCGCTGCGCACCCTGACCCGTGAACAGGAACGCCAACCGACCATCCGACCGCGTGCCCCACGCCAGCTCGGTGCCGGCGTCGTCGAGCACGGACCGGTGGTCGAACACCGCCCGGGTGGTCGCGAGGGAGTAGCCGATGTCCTGCGGCTCCGCGGTCGACCCGGCGGCGAAGGCACGCAGGCGGGTGGTCTGGTCGCGCAGCGCCTCGGCGGTGCGGGCCGACAGCACCCACGGCACCACGGGCGGGGCGGGAGCGGGTTCCACGGCCACGGGAGCGGGTGGCTCCTCGATGATCACGTGCGCGTTCGTGCCGCTGATGCCGAACGAGGAGATGCCGGCCCGGCGCGGGTGCCCGGCCGCCGCCCACGGCACCGGCGAGGCCAGCAGCGTCACCGCGCCCGACGCCCAGTCGACCTGGTGGGTCGGCTCGTCCACGTGCTGGGTGGCCGGCAGGGTGCCGTGCCGCAACGCCATGACCATCTTGATCACGCTGGCGGCACCGGCCGCGGCCTGGGTGTGGCCGATGTTGGACTTGATCGAGCCCAGCCACAGCGGTGCCTCGCGGTCGCGGCCGTAGGTGGCCAGCAACGCCTGCGCCTCGATCGGGTCACCCAGCGCGGTGCCGGTGCCGTGCGCCTCGACGGCGTCGACGTCGGACGTGGTCAGGCCGGCCGCGGCCAGTGCCTGCGCGATCACCCGTTGCTGGGACGGGCCGTTCGGGGCGGTCAACCCGTTGGACGCGCCGTCCTGGTTGACCGCCGAGCCCCGCACCACCGCGAGGACCGGGTGGCCGTTGCGCTGTGCGTCGGACAGCCGTTCCAGCACGAGGATGCCGGCGCCCTCACCCCACACCGTGCCGTCCGCGCCCGCGCCGAACGCCTTGCACCGGCCGTCCGGGGCGAGGCCGCGCTGCCGGGAGAACTCGATGAACGCCTCCGGGCTCGCCATCACCGTGACGCCGCCGGCGAGTGCGAGCGAGCACTCCCCCGCCCGCAACGCCTGCGCGGCGAGGTGCATCGCGACGAGCGACGACGAGCACGCCGTGTCGAGGGTGACCGCGGGGCCTTCGAGGCCGAGTGTGTAGGAGATCCGGCCGGACGCCACGCTCGCCGCGACGCCCGTGCCCCAGAAGCCCTCCACGCCCTCGGGCAGCCCGGCCAGGGTCGGCGCGTAGTCCCGGTACATGAGGCCGGCGAACACCCCGGTTCGGCTGCCCCGCAGGGAAAGCGGGTCGATGCCGGCGCGTTCCAGTGCCTCCCAGGTGGTTTCGAGCAGGAGCCGCTGCTGCGGGTCCATGGCCAGCGCCTCGCGGCGGCTGATGCCGAAGAACTCGGCGTCGAACAGGTCGGGCTCGGCGACGAAGCCGCCGTGGCGGGCGTAGGACCTGCCGTGCGCGTCCGGGTCGGGGTCGAACAGGGTCGCGAGGTCCCAGCCGCGGGTGGTGGGGAACTCGGTGATGCCGGAGCGACCCGAGGCGACCAGGTCCCACAGTTCGTCCGGGGTGGACACACCACCCGGGAACCGGCACCCCATGCCCACGATTGCGATCGGCTCGTCGACCGCGGTGGCCGGCAGCACGGCGTCCACGACGACGTCCGCGACGCCGCCGCCCAGTTCGGCGCGGAGGTGGTCGGCGACGGCGAGGGGGTTCGGGTAGTCGAACACCAGCGTGGCCGACAGCCGCAGGCCGGTGGCCGCGTTGAGTCGGTTGCGCAGCTCGATGGCGGTGAGCGAGTCGAAGCCCAGTTCCTTGAAGGCCTTGGCGGCGGTGACCGCGTCGGCCGTCGCGTGCCCGAGGACGCCGGCGACGTTGTCGCGCACCAGGTCCAGCAGCAGGGCTCGCTGCTCCGGCTCACCGAGCCTAGCCAGGCGGTGGGCGATGTCGTCCGTGGCCGCGGTGGCCGCGCGGCGGGCCTGCGGGCGGACGAGGCCACGCAGCAGCGGCGGAATGTCCGCGCCGGAGGACCGCAAACCGGTCAGGTCGAGCTTGACCGGCACCACGAGCGCCCGGTCCGCGGCGCAGGCGGCGTCGAACAACGCGAGCCCGTCCTGGGTGGACAGTGCGCCGAAGCCGGCCCGGGACAGGCGCGCGAGGTCCGCGGCGTCCAGCTGGTCGCGCATCCCGCTGGCGTGCCACA
>NZ_JBJMIE010000336.1:0-19619 GCF_045807065.1 Actinophytocola sp.
AGATCTCGCGGACCCTCGGAGCGATCGTCGCGTAGCGGTTGCTCGGCAGATCGGGGAAGAGATGGTGCTCGATCTGGAAGGACAGATTGCCGGTCATGAAGTGCAACAGTTTGTTTCCGCTTATGTTGGCCGACCCGAGCATCTGCCGCAGGTACCACTCGCCACGGGTTTCGCCGTCGATCGACTTCTTCTCGTAGGTCTGCACGCCTTCGGGAAAGTGTCCGCACATGATGACCGAGTGTGTCCAGAGGTTGCGGACGAGGTTGGCCGCGACGTTCGCCGTCAGCGTGGTCAGCGCCGACGGGCCGGACAGCAGCGGGTGCACGACGTAGTCCTTGGTCATCTGCTGCCGGATCTTCTTCAGCGTCTGCTTCACACTCGCGCGGAACCCGGGGTCGGCGCGGCGCTTCCTGGACTTCAGGTTCTTGCCGAGCTCGAGGTCGTAGGCCGCGATGCCGTACTCGAAGAAGCACGCGTTGAGGAGGTTCCACAGCGGCTGCGCGAGGTAGAACGGCACCCAGCGCTGGTCCTCGTCGACCCGCATGATGCCGTAGCCGAGGTCGTTGTCCTTGCCGACGACATTGGTGTACGTGTGGTGCAGCTCGTTGTGCGAGTGCTTCCACTGCTCGGCAGGCGAAGCGTGGTCCCACTCCCACGTGGTCGAGTGGATCTTCGGGTCACGCATCCAGTCCCACTGGCCGTGCATGACGTTGTGCCCGATCTCCATGTTCTCGATGATCTTGGCGACCGCCAGGCCCGCGGTCCCGAGGAACCAGGCCGGCGGGAACAGCGAAGCGAGCAGCACCGCACGGCTGCCCAGCTCGAGCTTGCGTTGCATGTCGATGACCTTGCGGATGTACGCCGCGTCCGCCGCGCCCCGAGAATCCACAATGGACTGTCTGATCGCGTCCAGCTCCACGCCGAGCGACTCGATGTCCTCGGGCGTCAGATGTGCGATCGGGTTGTCGGACTTCTTCTGCAGAACGGTCATGATGGTTCCTCAGTGGTCGATGTCGCAGGCGCCGGCGGCCGCGGAGACACAGGTCTGGATCGGGACGCCGCCGCTGCCGGACTCGTGTGGTGTCGCGGTGGTGATCTCGCCGGTGCGCAGGTCGCGCACGGCGCCCTCGCGCATCGGCAGCACACAGCCGTAACAGATGCCCATCCGGCACCCGGACGGCATCAGGACGCCGGCGGCCTCTGCGGCGTCCAGGATCGGCGTCGCGCCGCCGGCCTCGACGGTCGTCCCGGCGCGGGTGAAGGTGACCGTGCCACCGTCGCCCGCGACCACGACGGTCGCGCGGAACCGCTCGGTCGTGATGCGGTCGGGCACGCCGTGAGACTCCCAGTGCGCCTCGAGCGCGTCGAGCATCCCGGTCGGGCCGCACGCCCAGGTCCGGCGCTGCGCGAAGTCGGGGACCAGGTCCGCCAGTTCGGCGACGGCCAGCATGCCGTCGACATCGGTGTGCCGCTCGATCAGGGTGAGCCGGCCGTCGGCGGCCATCGCGCGCAGCTCGGCGCCGAAGATGACGTCGGCCGCGGTCGGCGCGGAGTGTAGGAGCACGACGTCCGCGAGCTCGTCGACAGCGTTGCGGAGCATGCCCATCACCGGGGTGATGCCGCTGCCCGCGGTGACGAAGAGGCAGCGCGGCGGGCGCGTCGCCGGCAGCGTGAACTCGCCGGTGGCCTGGTCGAGCTGGATCACGGTACCCACGCGGGCATGCCGGACCAGGTGGTTGCTCACCACGCCGTCCGGGATGGCCTTGACGGTGATCGTCAGGCACCCGTCGGCTCGGTCGGTGCGTGAGGTGACCGAGTAGGCCCGCCACTGCCGCACCCCGTCGACGTCGACGCCGACCCGCACGTACTGCCCAGGAAGGTGGCCGGCCCAGCCCCGGCCGGTGCGGATCGTCACCGTGACGGCGTCGCGGGTCTCCGGCTCGACGGCGACGATGCGACCGCGGAGGCCGGCGCCGGACCGCAGCGGGTCGAAGAGATCGACGTAGTCCGCGGGCAGGAGCGGTGTGGTCGCTCGCGCGGCCAGCCGGGCCACCCGGCCCAGCAGCGACCCGGCGCGGGTCGGTACAGCGGTGCTCATGTGTCCATCGTGTCTTGTCGTCAGGGGTAAAGTCCTGACCGTGAGGCGTGAATCCAGGTGTTAATGTTGTGCGGAGAGAACAGTTCATGGCTTCTGAGGTGACCCGTGCCACTGCGCGCGGCGCCATTACGCTCCACCTCGACGACCACGTCGTCCGGGCGCTGCGCGAGCAGCTGCCGGAGGTGGCCACCCGCACGGTCGCCGCCGTGACGGCCGAGGTGCCCGGCTACACCGGCGCGTTGAGCGGCCCGATGGGCGCCAACATCGAAGCGGCGGTGCAGATGGCGCTCGCGGGTTTCCTCAAACTCGCCGCCGGAGCCAGGGACGCCGACCCGAGCACCCCTGTCGGCCCGACCCTCGACGGCGCTTACGACCTCGGCCGCGGCGAGGCCCGCAACGGCCGCACGATGGACGCCCTGCTCGCCGCCTATCGGGTGGGCGCGCGGGTGGCGTGGCGGGAGCTGGCCGCCCCCGCGGCGCGGGCCGGCGTCGAGGCCACCACCATGGCGCAGTTCGCCGAGCTGGTGTTCGCCTACATCGACGAGCTGTCCGCCGCCAGCGCCGCGGGACACACTGACGAGCTGTCCACGAGCGGCCGGGTCCGCGAACGTTACCGCGAGCGGCTGGGCCAGCACCTGCTCGCCGGCGCACGCGAGGACCTGCTCGTCGCGGCGGCCGAACGCGCGGACTGGCCGCTGCCCACGACCCTCACGGCTGTGCTGGTTTCCCCGGCACAGGTCCGCGGTGTGCTCGCGTCACTCGGGCCGGACACCCTCGTCGTCGGCGAGGACCTACCGGGCGCGGGACCGCTCTCGCTGCTGCTGGTCCCCGAAGTGGACGGGACCGGCCGACAGCACCTGATCCGAGTGCTCACCGGCCGGCAAGCCGTCGTCGGCCCGCCCCGGCCGTGGCCGCGGGCCCGGCTGTCGTACGACCGAGCCGCTCGCGCGGCGACGTTGTTCACCACCCCCACATCCGACGGCCGGCCGGTGGACAGCGAGGACCATCTCGCCGAGCTGGTCATCACCGCGGACCCGGACGCACTCCACGACCTGCGCGCGCGAGTCCTCGCGCCACTCAACGGCATGCGACCCGCGACCAGAGAACGCCTCGAAGCGACACTGCGGTCGTGGCTTCTGCATCAGGGCCGCCGGGACGCCGTAGCGGCCGAGCTACACGTGCACCCACAGACGGTGCGCTACCGGATGGGCCAACTACGCGACCTGTACGGCGACCAACTCGACGCCCCCACGACAGTCTTCGATCTCCTGCTCGCACTACCGAACGTCCGGACAAGCGACCGCTGAGTGGGGGTCTATCCCGAACACGAGATAGACCCCCGACGTGGATGTACGTCGTCCTGGGTGTGTTCAGCCTCGGCGCGGTCCTGACCGCGACGATCCTCCTCCACGGGCGCCGAACGGGCTCGCGGCTACCGCGTTCCCCGGTGCCGACACCGGCCTGACGAGTCGGGCGGCACCGGCCCGAGCGCGGCGGTCAGGGCTGCGGGCGGTAGGACAGGTACACCACGCCGTTGTCGTAGGTCTCGCTCGCCGCGAGGGTCAGCTTGCTCGACTTGGCCTCCGGGGGGAACAGGCGGGGGCCCTCGCTGCGGGTGACGGGGTAGACGAACAGGTGCAGGGCGTCGACCAGGCCGTCGGCGAGGAGGGCGCGGACCAGGGTGCCGCTGCCGCTCACGTACAGGTCGCCGACCTGCTCCTTCAGGGAGCGAATCGCGGCGGCGTCGTAGGCGCCGATGACCGTCGAGTTGTGCCAGGTCGGGTTGGTCAGGGTGCCCGAGACCACGTACTTGGTGGTGTCGTTGAAGAACGGGGCGCCCGGGTCGTCCTCGACGGTGCGCGTCGACCAGGCCGGGGCGAACATCTCGTAGGTGATGCGGCCCAGCAGGATGCCTCGGGCACGGCCGGTGGTGGCGCCGATGACCTCCCCCATCTTCGGGTCGAAGCCGTACTCGGCCGCCCACACCGGGGCGTCGATCACGCCGTCGAGGGCCATGAACTCGTGTACGTGGATCTCGCCCACCCGGCACCTCCGTCGATCGGAGCGCCAGGATAGTTCAGCGTCTCGAACACCCCTGCCACCGCCGTCCACACGATCTCGGCGCTCACCGGTGCCGGGACCATCGGGACGTGGCGGTCACCGAGCGCCGTCGACACCTCGCGCACCAGCCGGTCGGTGTCGCCGCCGTGGCTGGCGCCGCGCGCGATCCACTCACCCATGGCTCTCGCCACGGCCAGGCGGGTCAGGTCGGCGCCCCACTCGAACATGGGCAGTTCCACCGTCAGCGTGGGGATCCCGAGCGCGTGCTCGACGTAGCGGCCCGCGCAGCTGGTCTCCCGCACACCGATCCGCACCGGCGGGAAGTACGCGTACGTGCGCTCGTCCAGCACCGTCGTCCACGCCGCGCCCAGGGCAGGTGCGTCCGGGTACGCCTCCCTCAGCCGCCGCGTCACCGCGGGCCACGGCCGGTTCGCGTACAGGTACGGGGCGACCGCGCCGACGTCGTTGTGCACCAGCACGAACGCGTCGGGGCGCAGCACCCGCAGCTGGGCGTGCAGCCACCGGGCGCGGTACTGCGCGGGGGTCACCGGGTCGGCGCAGTGGGCGAACTCCGCCTGCTCCGCCAGCGGCTGCAGGTAGCCGCCCCGCGCGTAACCGACCGGGTCGGTCGGCACCCGGAAGTCGTACGGCGGCGGGTCGATCGGGCCGATGGGGGCGATCCGGCCGGGCCCCCGGTAGCCCGGCAGGGTCGAGGTGAACGCGGTACCCAGTGGCTCGTTCGCGTGCGGCAGGACGCCCACGGCGACCAGCGGGCCGCCGGAGCCGAAGACGCCCGACGGCACCGACCAGGAGTACCGCGCCTCACCAGATGCTGTAGCCACCGTCGACCACCAGCACGTGCCCCGTCACGTGGTCGGACATGGCCGACGCCAGGAACAGCAGCGGGCCGTCGAGCGCGTCCGCCGGGCCGACCGCGCCGGTCGGCATGAACCGGCGCACGAAGCTCTGCCCCACCTCGGAGTCGAAGTACCCGGCGTTCTTCGGTCCGGCGAGGTAGCCCGGCGCCAGCACGTTGCACTGCACGCCCCGGCCCGCGTACTCCAGCGCGATCGACTTCGTGAAGCCGATCAGCGACGCCTTCGCCGCCGCGTACGCCGCCACCGTCGGCACCGGGTGCAGGCCGAGCACCGACGACAGGTTGATCACCTTGCCGCGCCGCCGGTCCGCCATGCCCGGGGCGTAAGCCCGGCACATCCGGAACGCGGTCCGCAGGTTGATCTCGAGCATCCGGTCCAGGTCCTCGTCGCCCGTGTCCGCGAGGACCAGGGACGTGCCGGCGCCGACGTTGTTGACCAGCACGTCGACCTCGGGGAACGCCTCGACGACGCGGTCCACGAAGGACTGTCGGGTGAGGTCGCCGGTGATCTCGTCGGCGATGGCGCCGGAGGCCAGCAGCGCGGACAGGTCGTTGCGGTCCACGCCGACGACCTTCGCGCCGGCGGCGGTGAACGCCGCGGCCGCGGACTGGCCCACCGCGCCGGCCGCGCCGGTCAGCAGGACCGTCCGTCCCTCCAGGGTGGCTGGGTTCATACCGTCTCCAGGTGTCTCGAAAGGCGCGTGGACATGGCGGCCCCGGCGGCCGCGAACAACACGGCGCACAGCACGGCCAGGCCGCCGGGGCCGGTCGAGGCGGTGAGCACGCCGACGAACGGCGCCAGCACCGCGAAGCCCAGGTTGCGGCTGGTGGTCACGATGCTCATCGCGCTCGCCTCGCCGTGGCCGCGCAGGTCGTCGAGCACGCGCGCGCGGAACCGCGGCAGCAGCCGGGCCTGCGCGGCCTGCACGACCACGGCGGCGGCCAGCACCAGGGCGACCCACGAGGACGCCAGCGCCGCGGCGGCGACGACGGCGAGGGCCACGCTCACCCGCAGCGACCACTGGGCGGGGAGCACGAGCGCGGCGGTGGACGCGGCAAGCGCGACACCGGCCGCCGCCACCCCCACCAGGCCCTCCCCCAGCCCGGCACGCACGTAGTACACCGGCGTGAGGTACAGCAGCACCGCGAACGCCGTGCCCACCAGGATCATCGCGACCAGGTCCACCGAAAGTCCCGGCGTGCCGCGGACGCCACGCGCGAGCCCGCGCAACCGCACCCGCAGCGACACTCGGTCCACATCGGACGGTGAGCGGACGTCGGGTGTGCACGCCAGGACCATCACCGCGGCCAGCTGTGCGGCGGCGGTCGCGAGGAAGGTCCAGCGCATCCCGATGAGCGACAGCGCGCTCGCGCTCGTGAGGACCAGCGCCGTCGTGGCGAGCTGCAGTGACTGGAAGACCCGTTCGCGCGCCTCGAAGGCGTCGGCCCGGCCGGCGGCCCGCTGCACGCCGGCCGCCAGCGCCGCGTCCGCACCCATGGTGAGCGCGGTCGCCGCGGCGAAGAGTGGTTGCGTGGCCCAGAAGACGGCCGCCGAGGGCGCCACGCCCAGCAGGGCCGCCGCGCCGCCCTGCAGGAGTGCGCCGAGGATCAGCGCCTGGCGTGGCCCGATGCGGTCGGCGAGGTGCCCGGCCGGCAGGTCGAGCAGCACGATCAGCAACGCGAAGAACGCCTCGATCGCCAGCAGCAGCGACAGCGAGATGTCCACCGAGGACGCGTAGAGCACGAGGTAGGGCACGAAGAAGTAGCCGCCGAGCAACAGCCGCGCGGTCTGGACCTTCGCCAGGCCCGGCGCGGTGGTCATCGGCCGTTCGGGGACAGCAGGTCCCACGTGCCGGGCTCGTCGACGTCGAGCCAGATCAGCTCCTGGTAGATCCGCTTGTAGTACGCGCAGTGCTCGGACTCGCGGTCGAGGCGCTTGAAGTGCGTGTAGCTCTTGTGGACGCAGCCGCCGTGGCAGAACTGCTTCCACGTGCACGTCGAGCACTCGTCGATCTCCTCGACGTGCCGGTCGCGCAGCTTCTCGACGACCGGCGAGGTGTCGATGGCCGTGCGGATGTCGGTCTCGGCGAGGTTGCCGATGACGAACTCCTCCTTGCCGACCATCTCCTCGCACGGGTAGAGGTCGCCGTTGGTGTCGACGGTGATCATGTTGACACCGGCACCGCACGGGTTCCGCATGCACATGTACTCGCGCCGGAACGACCGCAGGGAGCCGAGCTCGCCGGCGAGCAGGTTGGCGAGCGGCACGACCTTCTCGCCGCGCCGGGCCCGCTCGGCGACGTGGCGGACGACCGAGAAGTAGGACTCGAAGTAGCGGTCGCCGGTCAGCCACTCCTCCTCGCCCGCGTTCCCGGACTGGAACACCGGCAGGAACCGGATGCTGGCGACGTCGAGCGCGGCCATCGAGTCGTACATCTCGACGATGCGGTCGGTGTTGCCCGCGTGCACGACGCACACGGCGTGCACCGCGATCCCCTTGTCCTGCAGGCGCTTGATGCCGGTGACGACCCCCTTGTAGGAGCCCTTGCCCCGGTGGTCGACGCGGAACTCGTCATGCATCTCGGGCGTGCCGTCGAGCGAGACGCGGACGGAGAAGCGGTGCTCGGCGAGGAAGTCGCAGACCTTCTCGCTGAGGTAGAAGCCGTTGGTCTGGATGGAGAAGACGACCTTCTTGGCCGCCTTCGCGTACACGTCCTTGGCGTAGGCCACGACCTTCTGGATGTCCTTGAAGGCCATGGTCGGCTCGCCGCCGTGGAACTCCAGGCTCGTCATGGGGGTCGGCAGGGCGACCAGCTCGTCGACGGCCTTGAGCATGAGGTCGAGGGACAGCTGCTTGCGCGGCACGCCGTCCTCGATGGTGTAGCAGTAGGTGCAGGCGAGGTTGCACCAGTTGTGGACGTGGAAGATGCCCAGCGTCGGGTAGGTGTTCACGACGTTCTTGGGCGCGATGAGCTGGAGTCCCTCGACCCGGGTGGACGAGGTGCCCACGCCCGCGCCGTCGAGCGTGACGACCCCGCGCTGGAACAGCTCCGCGATCCGCGCCGGCTCGATGCCGGCGACGTCCGCGACCGTGGTCGCGTCGGACAGGCTCCGCAGGATGTCCACCTCGGACACGTCGTCGGTGACCACCCAGCCACCGTTCGCCGGGGAGACCACGAGCGTGTGCGCTCCCCGCTCCTCGAAACGAAGCTCGTCGGCGGGTGCGACGTGAGTGTCCGCCGTCAGTGACACGCGCACGGTCTGTCTCCTTCTTCCCGGTCCGTCACACATGCTTGCCGGAGTGCGTCCACTGTGGACGCACCCCGGCGCAGCGAATCAGGTCGCGACCCACTGGGCGGCGACCACCTCCTCGGACTCCTGGACCTCGATCTCGATCATCTGACTGCACCTCCTCCGGGTGAAGTTCTCATCCGCTGACGGTGACAACGCTAAGCCACCGATCTTGCGGAATTCCCGTCGCGGAGTTGTCATCAGCTGGTACCGCAGGTCAGGCCGGGTGAAATGGCCTATTGACCGGCTCGCAATACCTGAATGAGACGGCTCATGGCTTCTCGGCCGACCGGCATGACCGCCCTGGGCGCCTTGCTGTCCCGAACGGCCGCGAGATCTCCGCGCACCTCCACACAGTCGCCACCCGAACCGGAGTGACTGGACTTACGCCACGTCATCGCACCTCCCGCATGATTGATGTCAACACCGTCGAGCTTTCCAGATTGGAAAGGGCGACGCGAGCCAACAGCTCGAGCTTCGCGGTGTAATGACGAGCCTGCTCATTCAACAGGTAGACACCTCCTTCCGCGACCTCGACGTTCACGACGGGCGATATGCTCGGGAAGGTCATGTAGAGCCAGCTGTGGCTGAGCAGGCCGTGCGGACGACGGTCCGGGAGGATGCGAACCGAGATACCGCGTTCCGGTGCGCCCAGCAGGTGTTCGAGTTGCTCACAATGGGCCTTGCGTCCCCCGAACGGAATACGCAACGCGGTCTCGCAGATATACGCCGTGTAGTCGATGGCGCCGAGGATCTGCTGCCGGCGCCGCCGCGCGAGCCAGCGCAGTTGCGCGTCCTCCTCGGTGATGCCGTCCGACAGCATGAGCCCCATCGCGTAGGCCTCGACCTGCAGCAGGCCGGGGACGAGCGCGACGGCCCAACTGGTCAGGCCGTTGGCCTCCGCAGCGTAGCTGGCCAGGACGCCCATCTCCTCGGGGACGCCGGGAAGCGGGCGGTCCCACCAACCCGACGAGTCGACCGAGCGGGCGTCCTGGATTATCGCGTCGCGGTCGGGCGGCGGCAGCTGGTAGGCGGTCACCATGGTCGCGACCTCCTCACTGGTGATGTCCCGGGTCCCGTTCTCGGTGCGGGACAGGGTGGCCGCCGACCACCCCAGCAACCGGGCGGCCGCCTCCAGGGACAACTCGGTGCGCTCCTTCCTGATCGCCCGCAGACGCGCACCGATGCGCCTGTTCCGCGGTTTCGGCTGCCCACGATCACTACTCACGACAATTCCCGCCCTTTCCGTACCGGAAAGCATCAGCGCTTTTCCGAAAGCGAGCATAACGTGCTCAACAACGAGGGCTATGCCCAATACGGAAACGACAAGATTCGGAAATACCAGTGAACTACATACGCACAGACCAATACGCCTGCGTCGACCGCGGCTGCCCCATGAGGACGGACATGCACCCGGCGGACGACGTCGTCGAGATCGCCCTCGGCGAGGCCCGCTTCGGAAACTCCGCGCTGCGCCTGGTCTTCGACGACCCGGACACCTGCCTACGCCTGACCGAGGCCCTGCACGACGCCAGCAACCGCCTCACCGCCCACCTCCACGCGAAACGGCACCCCGGTCCGGCGCTGTCCCACATGGACATGTTGGTCTAGCAAAACGAAGGACGCTTTCCTCACATCGACGGTGAGGAAAGCGCCCTTCAACGCAACCGGCTCGGGGCCGGACTGTCAGGCGGCCTGGACCCAGTCGGTGAACGCGGACAGGTCCGGCAGTACGATCGTGGCGAAGGCGCGCACCAGGAAATCGCCGGTTTCACCCGTGATCGCCACCACCGTCGCGCCGCCGCGGCGGGCGGTCTGCAGTTCGGCGGCCGCGTCGGTCACGCTCTCGCGGGTCGGCAGTACCGCGACGCACACCTGGCTGCCCGCGGCCAGGTCGACCAGGCGGTGGAACTCCTCGACGCGGTCCGTGCCCGCCGGGGCCGACGCGCGGTACCACGTCTCCACCGGGTCGTGGACCACCGCGTGCGGTTCCCGGGCGCGGATCGCCTCGGCGAGGCGGCGGCGCAGCGGCCGGTCGGCGACACCGTGGCGCACGCCGTGCGTCAGGCCGGCCAGGTAGTAGGCGCGCCGGACCGACGGCACGCCGGCCCGCATCCGCATCCGGTACTCGGTGAAGTCCACCACGGTCCCGCTCATGCTGCCGCCCTCTCGGTCGATGCCGGCGTGTACTCGTAGAAGCCGCGGCCGGACTTCTTGCCCAGCAGCCCCGCCGACACCATGCGCGCGAGCAGCGGCGGGGCCGCGTAGTGCGGCTCCCGGTACTCACGGTAGAGCGACTCGCTGATGGCCTGGACGATATCCAGTCCAATCAGGTCGGCCAGGCCGAACGGACCCATCGGGTGCGCGCAGCCGAGCTTCATCGCCTTGTCGATGTCGACCATCGACGCCACGCCCGACTCGTACACGCGGATCGCCGACAGCAGGTACGGGATCAACAGGGCGTTCACCACGAAACCGGACCGGTCCTCGGTGCGGACGACCTGCTTGCCGAGCACCTCGGTCACGAACGCCTCGGCGGTCGCGACGGTCGACTCCTCGGTCAGCACCGAGCCGACCAGCTCGACCAGCGGCAGGACGGTGACCGGGTTGAAGAAGTGCGTGCCGACCACCTTGCCCGGCCGGTCGGTGACCCGCCCGAGCTGCACGATCGGGAACGACGACGTGTTCGAGCCGAGGATCGCGTCGGGGTCGACGACCACCTTGTCCAGGGTCGCGAACACGTCCAGCTTCACCGACTCCTGCTCGGGGCCGGCCTCGATGACGAACTGGCGGTCGGCGAAGTCGACGAGGTTCGCGGTGAACGACAGCCGGGACAGCGCGGCGTCCCGGTCGGCCTCGGACAGCTTGCCCTTGCGGACCTTGCCGTCCAGGGCGGTCACGAGCCTGCCGCGACCGTCCGCGATCCGGCTCGGTCGCGACACCGCAACGAGCACCTCGAGCCCGGCCCGGGCGCACACCTCCGCGAGGCCGGCGCCCATGACACCACAGCCGACGATGCCGACGCGTCGGATCCTGTTCATAGAAGCATCACTTCCCACTGTGTTGAACTGGTCGCTGCGCTCATCCCCCACCCACCTCCCCTGCCCACTTCGGCGGCCGCCGTCCGTCGTCGTGGGTCGACGCACTTCCCGCGCCGAGCCCGCTTCTCGGTCAGTCCGGCGGGAGCCCCGACGCCTCGCTCCCGCGCGCGGCCCAGCGCAGCAGGCACGCGCCCATGGAGATGCCGCCGCCGAAGCCGAGCAGCAGGACGAGGTCGCCGTCCGCCAGCCCGCCGGCGCGGTTCGCCACGTCGAGCGTCACCGGGATCGCGGCGCTGCCGACGTTGCCGTACTTCTCGACGGTGCGGTGGGTCCGCGCACCGCCGAGCCCGCACCGCTCGACGAGCCGCTCCAGCAGCACGCCGTTCGCCTGGTGGGGCACGACGTGGGCGACCTCGTCGGCGCTCACACCCGCGCGGGCCAGCAGCTTGTCCACGAACGGCGGCACCTCGTGCAGGACGATCTCGGTGACGTCCCGGCCGGCCATGCGGAAGTAGTGGCCGCCGTCCGCGAGGGTCTTCTGCGACGCCGGGTACCGGCTGCCGCCCGCCTCGACGCGGATGAGGCCGTGCGCGTCGCCGCGGCTCGCCAGGTCGAAGTCGATCATCCCGCGGGAGGGCGGCACCGCGCCGACCACGGCCGCACCGGCGCCGTCGCCGAACAGGACGGCCGTGCGCCGGTCGTCGAAGTCGAGGATGCGGGAGTACAGGTCCGCGCCGACGACCAGCGCGTGCGCGCCCGGCCGGTTGGCGACGAGGCCGCGGGCCAGCACGAGCGCGTGCGCGAAGCCCGCGCACACGGCGTTGACGTCGAAGCACGCCGCCCCGTACGCGCGGAGCGCGTCCTGCACCAGGCACGCGGTCGGCGGCTGCGGGAAGTCGGGGGTCGAGGTCGACACGATGAGGTAGTCGACGCGGTCGACCGAGAGGCCGGCGTGGCGGAGCGCGGCCGCCGCGGCCCGCGCCGCGAGGTCCGAGGTCGCCTCGCCGGGCGGGGCGAACCGGCGCGCCCGGATCGCGGTCTTGCGTTCGATCCACTCCGCGGTGGCGCCGGGGACACGCCGGGCGAGCTCGGCGTTGGTCACCGTCCATTCCGGCAGGTACGAACCGGTCCCGAGGATTCCGATGGACACCGCAGCCTCCTGGCGTGGAAGTCACCTCATGGTGCATCGCACGCGGAGCGGCACGCAATCAACGGCATCCGAGAATGGACCGGGGAATGACCGGAGAATGGGTGTGGTGTGGACTGTTGCGACAACCCTCCACAGTGGACTAGGCGTATGCCGGCACCTGGATGGAGGCATGGTGGTCGAGGATCCGGCGCTGGAGCGCCTGCAGTTCCGGGCCCGGCTCGATGCCCAGGCCGCCGACGAGCGCGACCCTGGTGCGGCGGTAGACGTTGAGCGCGTCGACCTGGCGGCCCGACCGGTACAGCGCCAGCATGAACTGCTGGCACAACCGCTCCCGCAGCGGCTCGGCCGCGGTCAGCACCTCCAGTTCCGGGGTGATCTCGCGGTGCCGGCCGCACCGCAGCTCGGCGTCGAAGCAGTCCTCCAGCGCGCTGAGCCGCTCGTCCTCGACAGCGCTCAGCTCCGACCACTCGATGCCGGACTCGGCGAGGTCGGCCAGCGCCCGCCCGCGCCAGAGGCCGAGTGCCTCGCGGAGCAGGTGCGCGCCGCGGGCGGGTGCGCCGGACGCCATCGCGTCGCGTCCTTTGTGGACCAATGACCGGAACAGGTGCATGTCCACGTCCTCCGGCTCGATCCGCAGCTGGTAGCCGGGCGCGTGGGTGACCAGCTCGGCCGAGCAGCCGGTTCCGGCGGCGGCCAGCATCCGGCGGATCGCCGACACGGCGTTCTGCACCATCTTGCGCGCGGTCGACGGGGCCTGCCCGTCCCACAGCGCGTCCAGCATCCGGCTGTTGGGCACCACCTGGTTGGCGTGCAGGAGGAGGTAGCCGAGAACGGCGCGTTGCTTGACGCCACCGAGGTCGACCGGCGTCGTGCCGTCGGTGACGGCCAACGATCCGAGCACGAGGAATTTCATGGCTGTAGCTCTTCCCGGCCAAAGGTCTGAGAATTCATGGTCACACGTGCGGTCACTGCCAGGGAACCCCTTCACCCGGACGCCGGCAACGCCGACCGGGATATCCGATGATCGCTCCCGGCACAGGAAAACCCAGGTCCCGACGGGTAGCACGGCGATGCTCATGAAGAACACACACCGCCACCGTGAGGCGCTGAGGGAGAAGTCAGGCAATATCCCACGGGGGCGGGTGATGTCCGCACTGGCCGGTCACGATCTCCGGCCGGAGAATTCTCGGGTAGCGACACCGGAATCCAGATGGAGGAACAACCAATCATGGTCACACCCATATCGCGGGCCTCGTCCAAGAAGTCGGGTGCACTGGATCCGGCGTTCCTGCAGGAGTGGGCCGACCGCAACCTCGCGGCCTGGGACGCCCTGGACGCCGAGGCCGTCGCGGACACGTGCACCGACGACGTCGTCTGGCTCGACCCCAGCGTGCCGTTCCCGATCCGCGGCCGCAAGGAGCTGGTGAAGTTCATCAACGCCCTCGCGACCTCGTACCCGGACCTCAAGGTCACGCGCGTGAGCGAGCCCATCCCCTCCCCGGTCGAGCAGCTCGGCATCGCCCGCTACACCATGACCGGCACGCTGACGCGGAACTGGCCGTACACCAACATGGCCGCGACCGGGCAGTCGATGAGCGTCCGGTGCATCGACGAGTGGCGGTTCCGCGACGGACTGCTGGCGCACAACGTCACCATCTACGACTGCCTGTACACCGCTCGCCAGCTCGGGATCGTGCCGCCGCCGGGGAGCATCGGGTCGAAGATCATGAACAGGGTCCAGCACATCCGGGCCCGCAAGCTGCGGGAGCAGGCGGCCTGCCCGGCGTGCGGGTACCAGAAGAAGCACCGGCACTGAGGGAGTGGGCATGAAACTCGTGGGTCGGACGGTGTTGATCACGGGTGCCTCCGGGGGCATCGGGGAGGCCGTGGCCCGTGCCGCGCACGCCCGAGGGGCGACCGTGCTGCTCGTCGCCCGCGGGGAGGCGAAGCTCAAGGCGCTGTCGGCCGAGCTGGGGTTGCGTGCGCACGCGTACCCGTGTGACGTCAGCGACCCGTCGGCCATCGAGTCGCTCGCGGCCACGGTCCGGGACGCTGGGCACTCGGTCGACGTGCTGGTGAACAACGCCGGCGCCGGGCGGTGGGTGTCCATCGAGGACGCCTCGCCCGAGGAGCTGCTGTCCATGGCGCAGGTGCCGTACGTGGCCGCGCTGCTCATGACGCGGGCGTTCGTCGGTGAGATGATCGATCGGCGGTCCGGGCGGATCGTGACGGTGAACTCCGGGGTGTCGCGGGCGGTCTGGCCCGGGGCGGTGGGGTACGCCAGTGCCCGGTGGGCGTTGCGGGGGCTCGACCTGGCGTTGAAGAGCGATCTGCGGGGCACCGGGGTCGGCGTGACCGAGGTGGTGCTCGGCACGGTCAGCAGCGACTACTTCACGAACAACCCGGGATCCGAGGAGGCACTGCCGAAGATCGCGCGGATGGTGCCGACCATCACGCCCACGGACGCCGCGCGGGCCATCTGCCGCGGGATCGAGCGTGGCCGGGGGACGGTCATCCCGACCGGGCAGCTCAAGTGGGTCGCCTGGTCCAGCCAGCACATGCCGCGGATGAACCACTTCATGCTCTGGCTGACCGGAGCCCGCCGCTCCGCCCGGCGACGGACTCCGGTCAGCCCTGCCCCAACCAGCTGATCCACCTCCCGCGACTCCCCCAACCCGCGTGTCCAACGAAAATGTCCGGTGAGTTCAACGAAACGTGACGGCACGTTTCGTTGAACTCGCCGGACTGGAGCGTTGGACACGCGGGTTTTGGGCGTTGGACACGCGGGTTTGGGGTGTTGGACACGCGTTACTTGAGGCGGAGGGTCTTCAGGAGTTTGTAGATCTTGGTTACCTGGTTGGCCTGTTGTTCGTGCGTGGCGCCCGGCTTGGGGTCGAAGCCGATGCCGTGCTGGCTCGCGACGATCTGCACGTCGCACAGCGACAGGAGGCCCTGTTCGCCGTGGCGGCGGCCGTAGCCGGACGCCTTGCGGCCGCCCATGGGGGCGTCGTAGGAGATGTGGGTGGAGACGTAGCCCTCGTTGATGTTCACCGCGCCCGACCTGATCGACGCGGCAAGGC
The DNA here is from genome assembly GCF_045807065.1 of Actinophytocola sp. Classification (GTDB taxonomy): domain Bacteria; phylum Actinomycetota; class Actinomycetes; order Mycobacteriales; family Pseudonocardiaceae; genus Actinophytocola. The sequence goes on from NZ_JBJMIE010000336.1 coordinate 15,599, forward strand.
GGTGGGCGTGGGCCAGGTCCTGGGTCCAGATGCTGGCGTTGAGGCCGTACCTGGTGTCGTTGGCCAGCCGGACCGCCTCGTCGGTGTCGGTGAACGGGAACACCGACACCACCGGGCCGAACGTCTCCTCGGTGAACACCTCACAGGCCGGAGTGACACCCGTGAGCACGGTCGGCTCGAAGAAGTACGGGCCGAGATCCGGCCGGTGCCGGCCGCCTGCCTCGACCGTCGCGCCGTTGGCCTTCGCGTTCTCGACGTGGCGGACGGTCTTGTCCAGCTGGCGCTGGTGGCTCAGGGACCCGATGTCGTGGGCGAAGTCGAAACCGCCGCCGATCCGCATCGCGCGGGTGTGCTCGACCAGGCGGGACAGGAACTCGTCGTAGCGGGTGTGGTGCACGTAGATCCGCTCGGCGCACAGGCACATCTGCCCGCCGCTGACGAACGCGGCGCGGGCCAGGGCGGGCACGGCCCGGTCGAGGTCGGCGTCGGCCAGGACCAGGGCCGGGTTCTTGCCGCCCAGCTGCAGGGTCGCGCCGATCAGGCGTTCGGCCGCCGCCACCGCGATGCGTTGGCCCGCCTCGTTCCCGCCGGTGAAGCACACGTGGTCGGCGCCGTCGAGCAGCGCCTGGCCGATCTCGGCGGGCTCGCCGACGACGATCTGCCACAGGCCGGCGGGGAGACCGGCCCTGACCATCAGCTCACGCGCCAGCAGCGGCGCCAGCGCGGTCTGCGTGTCCGGCTTGAACACCACCGCGTTGCCGGCCACCAGGGCGGGGATCACGTCGCAGATCCCGTCCGAGATCGGGTAGTTGAACGGCGAGATCACCGACACGACACCCTTGGGGTGGCGCAGCTCGGTCACGCGGGTGGCGAACGGGAGTCCGCCCTTCCTGCGGCGCGGCGCGAGGATCCGCGGCGCGTTGCGCCCGTAGTACAGCGCCATGCCGGCGACGTCGACCGTCTCCTCGAAGGCCACGAAGCGGGTCTTGCCCGTCTGCGCCTGGATGAGATCGATCAGCTGCCGGTTGCGCAGTACGAGGTCGTGGTAACGCACGAAGACCTTCGCCCGCTGCGCAGGCGACGCGGCGGCCCAGCGGGTCTGGGCCGCCCGCGCCCTGGCGAACGCGAGGTCGACGTCGGCCGGCGTCGACGTGGGCATCTCGACCAGCGGCTCACCGGTCCACGGCGCGTACGCCGTCACGGTCGGGCCGGTACCGGTCAGCTGCGCGGCGAGGTGCCGGGTGAAGGTCTCGGGGAGCAGCGGCGTGGTGCTGGGTGCGAATGTCACGTGTCTTCGTCCTTCGGGAGCGGTGACGAGCGCCGAATTTTCGTCCTCTTTTCTTGAGTAGAACGTGGTTTTCTCGTCCGGTGCTCTTTCCCTGCATGACACGTCCTTGAATTCGGCCGGTCCGCCCGTTCCCGCGGATCACGCTCTCGCGGCGGCGGCGGCCTTCTTCTCGGCGGGGTTGGGTGCCAGACCGAGCTCGACCAGGCTGTAGGCGGTGTCGAGGATGGTCTCCCGCGCCGGCCGCAGCGTCCAGCCCAGCTCGCGGCGCGCCTTCTCGGAGCTGACCAGCTCGTGCCGGCCGAGGTGGTCGGCCGCGGCGCGCAGGGACGGGTCGAACCAGCCCACCACGCGGGCGAACCACCCCGGCAGCTCGCCGGTCGGCACGCGGTAGCCGCGCGGGTTGAACTCCTCGGCCAGCACGGCCGCGACGTCCCGCATCCACAGGTGTTCGCCGGCCACGATGTACCGGTTCCCGCCCGCCGCCGGGGTTTCCAGCGCGAGCCGGTGCGCGGCCGCGAGGTCGCGCACGTCGACCACCGCGAAGCCCATCGGCGGTGACGCCGGCACCGCGCGGTTCAGCAGCCGCCTGATGACCTGGACGGACGTGCCGACCGACGGGGTGGACAGCGGACCGAGCACTATGCCGGGGGTGAGCGTCACGAGGTCGAGCCCCGACTGACCCGCGAAGTCCCAGGCCGCCAACTCGGCCAGCGTCTTGCTCCTGGTGTACGGGGTGCAGCGGGGAAGCAGCGCCCAGTCCGCCTCGGTGCGCACCGGCCCGTTGGGGTGCCCGCTGCTGACCGCGAGGAGCGAGGACGTCATCACCACCCGCTGGACGCCGGCGTTCGCGGCGGCCCGCAGCACGCGCAGCGTTCCGTCGACGGCGGGCCTGATCAACTCGTCCTCGGTCCGGGGCATGTGAGCCGGGAACGGCGACGCGACGTGCAGCACGTAGTCGCAGCCCTCGACCGCGGCCGCCCACCCGTCGTCGCGGGAGAGGTCGGCGTTGACCACGTCGTCCAACCCCCCGACGGGTTTTCTCGCGGTGCCCCGGACCGTGTAGCCGTGCCGCCGCAGCTCGGCGAGCACGTGCCCCGCCACGAACCCGGACGCACCGGTAACCAACACTCGCTTGGACATCTTCCACTCCCTGGGGTTCACGTCGTCATCCGGCCAGTCTGTCCACATCGGACGGAAGTCGCCCGCTCAGGTACGCGACGAGCGACGCCAGGTCCGGATGGTCGAAGATCAGCGTCGGCGGCAGGGCGAGCGACGTGGCCGCGGACAGCCGGTTGCGCAGCTCGACCGAGGCGAGCGAGTCGAAGCCCAGTTCGTCGAAGCGCCGTTCGATGTCCACCTCGTCGGCCGCGCCGAACCCGAGCGCGGCCGCGACCTCGGCGGTGACCAGCTCCACCAGGGCGTCCTCACGGGCCGCGCCGGTCAGTCCGCCGAGGACCTCCGCCCACGGCCTGTTGGCGGTCGCGCGCTCGCCGGCGTTGCGGCGGGTGGTGCGCACGAGGCCGCGGAACAGCGGCGGGCAGCCGCCGCCGAGCGCGGCGAGTGCCGTCGTGTCGAGCTTGAGCGGCACCACGCTGTCCCGTTCGGACAGCAGCGCGGCGTCGAAGCGGGCCATGCCCTCCTGCTCGGACAGGGTGAGGAAGCCGGACCGGGCCATCCGGGAGCGCTCGACGTCGCCGAGCTTGCCGGCCATGCCGGCGGACAGCGACCACGGGCCCCAGGCCAGCGACACCGCCGGCAGGCCGCGTGCGCGGCGGTGTGCGGCGAGCGCGTCGAGGAAGGCGTTGGCGGCGGCGTAGTTCGCCTGGCCGGGGTTGCCGAGCACGCCGGCCAGCGAGGAGAACAGCACGAACGCCGTGAGGTCGAGTTCCTGGGTGAGTTCGTGCAGGTTCCAGGCGGCGTCGACCTTCGGGCGCAGCACGGTGTCGACCCGGTCGGGGGTGAGCGCGGAGAGCACGCCGTCGTCGGTGACGCCGGCGGTGTGGATCACCGCGGTCAGCGGGTGCTCGGCCGGGATCGCGGCCAGGACGTTGGCGAGCGCGTCGCGGTCGGCGGCGTCGCAGGCCGCGATCGTGACGGTGGCGCCGAGTTCGGTCAGCTCGGCGGCCAGTTCGGGCGCGCCCGGGGCGTGCTCGCCGCGGCGGCTGGTGAGCAGCAGGTGGCGCACCTCGTGCGTGGTGACGAGGTGGCGGGCGGTCAGCGCACCCAGCGCGCCGGTGCCGCCGGTGATCAGGACCGTCCCTTCCGGATCGAACACGGTGGCCGGCTCGCCTGGGCGCAGCCGCGTCAACCGGCCCAGGTGGGCGGTGCCGTCGCGGACGACGATCTGCTGTTCGGCGCTGGTGAGGAGGCCGGGCAGCAGGTGGCGGTCCTCATCGCTGGCGTCGACGAGGACGATGCGGCCGGGGTTCTCGGACTGGGCGGAGCGGACCAGGCCGACGACGGCGGCGGCGGGCAGGTCGGTGACCGGCTCGCCGGTCAGTCCCTGCGCGCCGTTGGTCCGGACCACGAGCCGGGCACTGGACAGGCGTTCCTCGCTCGACCAGGTCCGCAGCGCGTGCAGGACCTCGTGGGTGGCCCGCCGGGTCGCCCCGGCCACGTCGGTGCCGGTGTCGCCGCGGACGTCGAGGACGATCGCGTCCGGCGTCCCGGCGACCTCGCCGATCCCGGCCGGGGTGGTCTCGGCGATGGTCAGCGCGGGTGCGGTGGTGGCGG
>NZ_JBJMIE010000337.1:0-11938 GCF_045807065.1 Actinophytocola sp.
CAGTCCGACGCCCGCGGTCGAGTGCCGGGTGCGCGCGATCCACGGCCACACCTTGTTCGGCGGCAGCTGGCCGCCCTCCCCCGGCTTCGCGCCCTGCGCCATCTTGATCTGCAAGTCGGTCGCGTTCACCAGGTACTCGCTGGTGACGCCGAACCGGCCGCTCGCGATCTGCTTGATCGCCGAGCGCCGCTGGAGGTCGTACAGCCGGTCGGTGTCCTCGCCGCCCTCACCGGTGTTGGACCGCCCGCCGATGCGGTTCATCGCGATGGCGAGGGTTTCGTGTGCCTCCGCGCTGATCGACCCGTAGGACATGGCGCCGGTGTTGAACCGCCGCAGGATCGCCTCGACCGGCTCGACCTCGTCCAGGGGGACCGGCTCTCGCTCCTTCACGCGGAGCTTGAACAGCCCGCGCAGCGCGCCACCCTCCCGGTTGAGCCGCTCGACCTCCTCGACGTAGCGCCGGTACACGTCCTCGCGGCGCGTCCTCGTCGCGTGCTGCAACAGGAACACGGTCTCGGGCGTGAACAGGTGCAGCTCGCCCTCGCGGCGGTAGGCGTACTCGCCACCCACCTCGAGGCGCCGGTGGACCCGGTCGGTCGGGTTCTCCGGGTACGCCTGGTGGTGACGGGCCGCGACCTCCTCGGCGATCACGTCGAGGCCCACGCCGCTCAGCTTGGAGCTGGTGCCGGTGAAGTACTCGTCCAGCAGGTCGTTCGCCAGCCCCAACGCCTCGAACACCTGGGCCGCGGTGTAGGCGCCGACGGTCGAGATGCCCATCTTCGACATGATCTTGAGGACGCCCTTGACCAGCGCGTTCACGTAGTTGCGGATCGCGCGCTGCGGGTCCATGCCGCTCAGCGCGCCGCGCCGGATCTGGTTCTCGATGGTCTCGAACGCCAGGTACGGGTTGACCGCCGCCGCGCCGTAACCCAGCAGCAGCGCCACGTGGTGCACCTCACGCGCGTCGCCGGTCTCGACGACCAGCGCGACCCGCAGGCGCTCCTTGGTGCGCACCAGGTGGTGGTGCACGGCCGAGACCAGCAGCAGCGACGGGATCGGCGCCATCCGGTGGTCGGCGTCCCGGTCGGAGAGGACCAGGATCCGGGCGCCGGCCGCGATGGCCTCGGACGCCTCGCGCCGCACGCGCTCGATGGCGCCGGCGAGCGCCGCGCTACCACCGTCCACCTCGTACAGCCCGGGGATCACCGTGCAGGCGTAGCCCGGCATGTCGCCGTCGTCGTTGACGTGGATGAGCTTGGCCAGCTCGTCGTTGTCGATGACGGGGTAGGGCAGCATGATGTGCCGGCACGACGCGGGACCGGGCTCGAGCAGGTTCTGCTCGGGGCCCATGATGCGCTGCACCGAGGTGACGATCTCCTCGCGGATCGCGTCCAGCGGCGGGTTCGTGACCTGCGCGAAGTTCTGCTTGAAGTAGTCGTAGAGCAGCCGGGGCCGCTTCGACAGCGCCGCGGGTGGCGTGTCCGTGCCCATCGACCCGATCGGCTCGGCACCGGTCAGCGCCATCGGCGCGAGCAGGATCTTCAGCTCCTCCTCGGTGTAGCCGAAGGAGAGCTGGCGGCGCAGCACGGACTCACTGGTCTGGACGACGTGCTCGCGGTCGGGCAGGTTGGCGATCTTGAGCAGACCGGCGTGCAGCCACTCCTCGTACGGCCGCTCGACCGCCAGCCCGGCCTTGATCTCGTCGTCGTCGACGATCTTGCCGGCCCCGGTGTCGACGAGGAACATGCGGCCCGGCTGCAGGCGGCCCTTGGCCACGACCTGGTCCGGCGGCACGTCCAGCACGCCGGTCTCGCTCGCGAGCACCACGCGGTCGTCGGCGGTGCGCCACCAGCGTGCGGGGCGCAGGCCGTTGCGGTCGAGCACCGCGCCGACCAGGGTCCCGTCGGAGAACGTGACGCTCGCCGGGCCGTCCCACGGCTCCATCAGCGAGGAGTGGAACTTGTAGAAGGCGCGCCGCTTCGGATCCATGTTGGCGTTGTTCTCCCACGCCTCCGGGATCATCATCAGCACCGCGTGCGGCAGGCTGCGACCGCCGAGGTGCAGCAGCTCGAGGACCTCGTCGAAGGACGCGGAGTCCGAGCCGTCCGGGTCGCAGATCGGGTACAGGCGCGTGAGGTCGCCCGGGATGAGGTCACTGGCCAGCAGCGCCTCGCGGGCCCGCATGCGGTTGCGGTTGCCGCGGATGGTGTTGATCTCGCCGTTGTGCGCCACGAACCGGAACGGGTGCGCGAGCGGCCAGGACGGGAAGGTGTTCGTGGAGAACCGGCTGTGCACCAGCGCGATGGCGCTCTCCAGGCGCTGGTCGGTGAGGTCGGTGAAGAACACCGGCAGCTGCGCGGTGGTCAGCATGCCCTTGTACACGAGTGTCCTGGCCGACAGTGACGGGAAATACACCCCGCAGCCGGCGGCGACGCTCTCGTGCTCGGCGCGCTTGCGCAGGCAGAAGGCCATCCGGTCCAGCTCGATACCCGCCGCCCGGTTGCCGTCCGCGTCCGCCGGCGCCGCGACGAACGGCATCGCGAAGTGCGGCATGACCGAGAGGGCGGTGGGGCCCACGTCGGCCGCCCGGGGCGCGACCGGCACCTCGCGCCAGCCGAGGACCTCCAGGCCTTCCTCTTTCGCGATGCGCTCGACCAGCAGGACGGCTCTGGCCCGCTGGTCGATGTCCTGGGGCAGGAACGCCATGCCGGCCGCGTACGCGTGCGAACCGTCCTGTGTGGGCACGGGCAGGTCGAAGTCGACCTCCGCGCGCAGCAGCTCGTCGGGGAGCTGGAGCAGGATGCCGGCACCGTCGCCGCTCGTCGGCTCGGCGCCCGCCGCGCCGCGGTGCTCGAGGTTGGCCAGCGCCACCAGTGCGTCGGTCACGATGCCGTGTGACCTGCGCCCCTTGATGTCGGCGACCATGGCTACGCCACACGCGTCACGCTCGGTGCTGGGATCGTAAAGACCCTGTGCGGTGGGTATGGCGGAATAGATCACGCGTCGACCTCCCTCGTCGTCCTCGCGCTCAACTGTTCGCTGGGCGCGGGACGCCGGTGGCCCGCGTGTTGACGCGAGCTTAACAGTCCCGAAACCCAGGAGCCATGCGTCAAGAGGCGGATTTCCGCTATCGATGTAACGTTTTGGATGATCCGCGCGATGTGGCGCACCCGCCCTGGTAGGGCCCGGTAACGCCGGCAGCCTCGCCTGCCCCAGCGTAACCGAAGGATCCTCGAATGGAAGGACGACCAATCGTCACCTCCTGTTGACAGCCGGCCCGTGAGAGCGCTTTCATGACAGACGCAATCATTTGCGGCCTTCGTGCAGGCACTCGGTACCCCTGCCCGAGCGTGACGAGGAGGTCACACCATGCCCGCTACCAGCATGGCCAGAAGACGGAGGCTCGCCGCCGGCGTGGCCGCCGCACTGGTCCTCGCTCCCCTCTCCTACGCCTACTCCGCGCAGGCCTCCGTGCCCCCGCCCGACTCGGGCTGGACGCAGGTCTGGGCCGACGACTTCAACGGCAACGCCGGCACGCTGCCGTCCTCGTCGAACTGGATCTTCGACACCGGCCACAGCTATCCCGGCGGCGCCGGGAACTGGGGCACCGGCGAGATCCAGAACTACACCACCAGCACGTCGAACATCAGCCTCGACGGCGGCGGCAACCTGCGGATCACGCCCCTGCGGGACGGCTCGGGCAACTGGACGTCGGCCCGCATCGAGACCCAGCGCACCGACTTCGCGCCGCCGTCGGGCGGCGTGCTGCGCATCGAGGGCCGCATCCAGATGCCGAACGTGACCGGCAACGCGGCACTCGGCTACTGGCCGGCGTTCTGGGCGCTCGGGTCGCCCTTCCGCGGCAACTTCCAGAACTGGCCGAGCGTCGGCGAGCTCGACGTCATGGAGAACGTCAACGGGATCAACCAGGTGTGGGGCACGCTCCACTGTGGCGTCGCACCGGGCGGGCCGTGCAACGAGTTCAACGGCCTCGGCGCCGTGCGCGCGTGCCCCGGCTCGTCGTGCCAGTCGGCGTTCCACACCTACCGGTTCGAGTGGGACCAGAGCGTTTCGCCCAACCAGCTGCGCTGGTATGTCGACGGGCAGCAGTTCCACAGCGTCAGCCAGAGCCAGCTGCCGGCCGACACGTGGAACCAGATGACCTCGCACGGCTACTTCATCCTGCTGAACGTCGCCATGGGCGGCTCGTTCCCGGACGGCGTCGCCGGCACCACGACCCCGACCGGGGCGACCGCGTCCGGCGTGCCCATGCTCGTGGACTACGTGGCGGCCTGGACGCGCGGCGGCGGTGGCACCACGCCCCCGCCGGGCAACGGCGGCACGGCCTACCGGCAGATCGAGGCGGAGAGCTTCGACTCGCAGTCCGGCACGCAGGTCGGCGGCGCGGCGAGCGCGGCGGGCGGGTCGTACCTCGGCTGGCTCGCGAACGGTGACTGGGCGCGTTACTCGGGCGTCGACTTCAGCTCGAGCGCGGCGCGGCAGTTCACCGCCAGGGTGGCCTCCGGGGCGGCGGGCGGGGTGAGCGGGCTGGTCGAGGTGCGCCTGGACAGTCCGTCCAGCACGCCGGTCGGCAGCTTCGCCGTTGCCAACACCGGTGGCTGGGAGAGCTGGCGGAACATCCCCGCCAACATCTCCGGCGTGACCGGCACGCACGACGTCTACCTGACGTTCACCAGCGGCCAGGGCGCCGACTTCGTGAACGTCGACTGGTTCTCGTTCGGTCACTAACCCGCCTCCCCGAACTTCTCTGTGCGGGGTCGCCTCCCGGCGAAGGCGCGGGTGCCGAGGGGGACGGTGGCTGGCTGCCGTCACGTTCCCCCGAGGTACCTACTTGGTCGGGCGGCGGCCCTGCACGAGGAGTCACGGAGCGGGCCCTGAGCGGCGGTCCGGGGCGAACCCGAACAGGCCACGTGGAGCTACGGATCGCCTTTCGCCGGCCCTTCGCGCCCGTCCCTGCGCGAGGGGCCGGCCCTTTTGTTGTCGTCCACAACATTCTGGTTACGAGCGCTTGACTCAGTGCACCGCAGCCGCAATTCTTCACGCCATCCATGAGAGCGCTCTCACGTACGACCACAGCGAAGTGGCCAGGAGGCCCAATGCGTAACTCTGGGATCGTGGCGTCACTCGCCGCGACCGCCCTCATCCTCACGGCCTGCGGCTCGAGCGGCGACTCGGGCGAGGACGGCGTGACCACACTGACGATCAACGTCTTCGGCGACAGCTTCTCGTTGAAGGACAACCGTTCCCTCTACGACGAGTACGAGAAGGCCCACAAGGGCGTCAAGATCGTCGAGAACAGGAGCGACTTCGGCACCCACCACCAGAACTTGCAGGCACGCCTGACCGCCGGCTCCGGCGCGGCGGACCTCGAGGTGATCGAGGTCGGCCAGGTGTCCGGCTTCATCGGACAGACCGACAAGTTCGTCAACTTCAAGGACAAGGGCGTCGACACCGCGCAGTGGACCGAGTCCACCGTGCAGCGGGCGTCCAGCCCGGACGGCAGGACGCTGATCGGCCTGCCGACCGACATCGGCGGCCTCGCCATGTGCTACCGCACGGACCTGTTCGCCCAGGCCGGCCTGCCCACCAACCGCGACGAGGTATCGGCGCTCTGGTCGACGTGGGAGGACTACGTCGACGTCGGCAGCCGGTTCGTCGGCAAGGTGCCCGGCGTCAAGTGGTTCGACGCCGGCGGGCACGTGTTCACCGGGATCCTCGGCAACGAGAAGGAGACCTACTACAACGCCAAGGGCGACCTGATCGTCGAGAAGAACAAGACCGTCAGGGACGCCTGGGACCTCACGACCAAGGCGATCAAGGCCGGCCAGTCGGCGGGACTCGCGGAGTTCTCGACCGAGTGGAACACCGGCTTCCAGAAGGGCCAGTTCGCGACGGTCACCTGCCCGGCGTGGATGATGGGTTACATCCAGGGCAACGCGCCGGAGACCAAGGGCAAGTGGGACATCGCGAAGATCCCCGGCGGCTCCGGCAACTGGGGTGGCTCGTACGTCACCGTTCCCTCGCAGGGCAAGCACATCGACGCGGCCGTGGAACTGGCGAAGTGGCTGACCGCGCCGGCGCAGAACGTCAAGCTGTTCAAGACGATCGGCAACTTCCCGAGCCAGGAGTCGACCTGGAGCCGGCCCGAGGTCGCGGACTACACCTCGGAGTTCTTCTCGAACGCGCCGGCCGGCAAGATCTACCCGGCGTCGCTGGAGCACGCGCCGGTGCAGGTGGTCGGCCCGCAGAGCGGCGTCATCGGCAACACGTTCGCGGGCGCGCTGAACAGCGTCGAGCAGGGCACCGATCCCGGAAAGGCCTGGGACTCGGCGATGTCCGACATCAAGGCCGCCGCGGGTGAAGGGTGACGGCTCAACTGGACAACCGTGGGACGTCGGCCGAGCCTGGCCGGCGTCCCGCGGCACCACCGAACCGCGGGCAGGCCTGGCGTTCCCGGCTCCACCGCTGGGACGTCAAGGGCTCGCCGTACCTGTACATCCTGCCGTTCTTCGGGTTGTTCGCGGTGTTCGGCCTGTTCCCGCTGATCTACACCGCGGTCATCTCCACGACCGCGTGGAGCCCGCGCAGGCCGGGCAGCGAGGACATCTCCGTCGGGCTGGGCAACTACGGGAAGCTGCTCGCCGACGAGAACTTCCACAACGCGCTGATCAACACGTTCGGCATCGGCATCGTGTCGACGGTGCCGCAGCTGTTGCTGGCGCTGGGCATCGCGCACCTGCTGAACTACAAGCTGCGCGGCCGGCTGTTCCTGCGGATGGGCGTGCTGGTCCCGTACATCACGTCGGTGGCCGCGGTCGCGCTGATCTTCAACCAGATCTTCGCCAGGGACTACGGCCTGCTGAACTGGTTCCTGCAGCCGTTCACGGACAACCCGCTCGACTGGCGGGCCGACAGGTGGGCGTCGTGGCTCGCGGTGTCGGCGATGGTGACCTGGCACTGGACCGGCTACAACGCGTTGATCTACCTCGCGGCCATGCAGACGATTCCCTACGAGCTGTACGAGTCCGCGTCCATCGACGGCGCCGGCCGGTGGCAGCAGTTCTGGCACATCACCATTCCCAGCCTGCGGCCGACGATCATCTTCACGGTCATCGTGTCGACGATCGGCGCGCTGCAGCTGTTCGCCGAGCCGTTCCTGTTCGACACGACCAGGAACAACAACGGCGGCTCGGAACGGCAGTTCCAGACCGTGGTCCTCTACCTGTACCAGCAGTTCTGGACCAACGGCCGGTACGGCTACGGGGCCGCGATCGCCTGGACGCTCTTCATCATCACGGTGGTGATCGCGCTCGTGAACTTCCTGCTGGTGCGCCGGATCCGATCGGCGGACGACTGACATGGCACGACGTACACCCGACCAGGGCCGCTGGGGCACCTACGCGATCCTGCTCGCGATCATCGTGTTCTCGATCTTCCCGCTGTACTGGTCGGTCGTGGTCTCCTCGCGGGACCAGTCCGCGATCGGCAGCTATCCCCCGCCGCTGGTGCCCGGCGGAACGCTGTGGGACAACCTGTCCGCGGCGTGGGAACAGGGCAACTTCGGGCTGGCGCTGACGAACTCGGTGATCGTGGCCGGGATCATCACGGTGGCGGTCGTGTTCACGTCCACGCTCGCCGGTTTCGCGTTCGCCAAGCTGACCTTCCGCGGCCGCAACGGGTTGTTCACCGCCGTGGTCGCGACGATGCTGGTGCCGACGCAGCTCGCGATCATCCCGCTGTACATCATGGTGACGCAGTGGTTCGGCTGGGCGAACGACCTGCGCGGCGTGATCGTGCCGGCGCTGGTGAGCGCGTTCGGCGTGTTCTTCATGCGCCAGTACCTGTCCTCGGCCATGCCGACGGAGCTGCTCGAGGCGGGCCGGGTCGACGGCGCCTCGACGTTGCGGATCTACTGGAACGTCGTGCTGCCCATCGCCAGGCCCGGCGCGGCGGTGCTGGGGCTGCTGACGTTCATCACGTACTGGAACGACCTGTTCTGGCCGCTGATCCTGCTCAACACGCAGAACCCGACCGTGCAGGTGGCGATCGCCAACACGGCGAGCGGCATCGAGGTCGACTACTCGCTCGTGCTGGCCGGCACGGTGATCGCGACGTTCCCCATGCTGATCGTGTTCCTGTTGCTGGGCCGGCAGATCATCGGAGGAATCATGCAGGGGGCGGTGAAGGGATGAACGGAGCTCGCGACGTGGACCATCAGCCACTGAGGTTCCCCGACGGGTTCGTGTGGGGTGCCGCGACGGCGGCTTACCAGATCGAGGGTTCACCGGGCGCGGACGGGCGCGGACCGTCCATCTGGGACACCTTCGCGCACACACCCGGCAGGATCACGAACGGCGACACGGGCGACGTGGCGGCCGACCACTACCGGCGGTTCCGCGACGACGTCGCGTTGATGGCCGACCTCGGCCTGCCGGCGTACCGGTTCTCGGTGTCCTGGCCACGCATCCAGCCCGGTGGCAAGGGTCCCGCGAACACGGCGGGGCTCGACCACTACGAACGCCTGGTGGACGAGCTGCTGGCACGCGGCGTCACGCCGATGCTCACCCTCTACCACTGGGACCTGCCGCAGGAGCTGGAGGACTCGGGCGGCTGGGGAGCGCGGGAGACCACAGTCCGGTTCGCGGAGTACGCCGAGCTGGTCGGGGCCCGGCTCGGCGACCGGATCCCGCTGTGGACCACGCTGAACGAGCCGTGGTGCGCCGCCTTCCTCGGGTACGCCTCAGGTGAGCACGCGCCCGGTCGCACGGACCCGGAGCTGGCGCTGCGCGCCGCCCACCACCTGCTGCTGGCCCACGGACTGGCCACACAGGCACTGCGCGCGGTGCTGCCCGGCGACGCGCAGGTCTCGATCACGCTGAACCTGGCCGCGGTGCTCCCCGCGGCCACGTCGTCGGCCGCGACGAACGCCGTGCGCCGCGTCGACGGCCTGGCCAACCGGCTGTTCCTGGACCCGCTGTTCGTCGGCCACTACCCGGTCGACGTCCAGCAGGACACGCGCCGGCTGACCGACTGGTCGTTCGTGCTGCCCGACGACCTGGCGGTGATCTCGACGCCGATCGACCTGCTGGGCATCAACTACTACTCCCCCACGCTGGTGGACGTCGGCGCCGCCCACGACGGCCCGTCACCGTGGCCGGCGTGTGAGAACGTCCGTTTCGTCCAGCCCCCGAACGCCCGGACGACCGCGATGGGCTGGGCCATCGACGCCCAGGGCCTGCGCAACGTGGTGCACCGCGTGCACGACCAGTACCGCCCGGTCCCGCTGATGATCACGGAGAACGGGGCCGCGTTCGACGACGAGCTGGGTGTCGACGGGGTCCGGGACGACGACCGGATCGCCTATCTGCGGGATCATCTCGAGGTCGTGCACGAGGCCATCACCGCGGGCGTGGATCTTCGGGGATACTTCGTGTGGTCACTGCTGGACAACTTCGAGTGGGCGTACGGCTACTCGAAGCGGTTCGGCATAGTCCACGTGGACTATGCCACGCAGGCGCGGGTGTGGAAGGACAGCGCACACTGGTATCGACAGGTGATTCGACGGAACGGGTTGGAATGAAGCCGACACTGGACACGGTCGCCGCCGAGGCAGGCGTCTCCCGCGCGACCGTCTCCAGGGTGATCAACGGTTCACCGAGGGTGTCGGCCGAGGTCAAGACGGCGGTCGAGGCGGCGGTCGCGACACTGGGGTACGTGCCCAACCGCGCCGCGCGCAGCCTGGCGATGCGCCGCACGGACTCGATCGCGCTGGTGATGCGCGAACCGGACGCCACGGTGCTGAACGACCCGTACCTCGGCAACATCATCATCGCGACGAGCCAGACCCTGATCGGCACGGGCGTGCAGCTGGTCCTGGTGAACGCCCAGAACACCGAGGAACACGCCCAGCTGGCGGACTACGTCCGGAGTGGCCACGTGGACGGCGTCCTGCTGGCGTCCATGCACGACGACGACCCGCTCCCCCGCCTGCTGCTGGAGGCGGGCATTCCCACGGTGGTGGGCGGTCGCCCGGCGCGCCCGCTGCTGGGCCTGTCCTATGTGGACTGTGACAACGAGGGCGGCGCCCAGCTGGCGGCGGAACGGCTGCTCTCCGCCGGCCGCAGGCGGGTGGCGACGATCGCCGGCCCGCAGGACATGACCGCCGCGATCGACCGCCTGACGGGCTACCGCCAGGCGCTGACGGCCGCCGGCCGTAAGGCGGACAGGGTGGCCTACGGCGACTTCAGCCGCGAGTCCGGCCAGCAGGCGATGACGGAGCTGCTGACCCGCTACCCCGACGTGGACGCGGTCTTCGCGGCGAACGACATGATGGCGGCGGGCGCGATCCGGGTGCTGCGGGACGCGGGCCGCACGGTGCCGACGGACGTGTCGGTGGTGGGCTTCGACGACATCGAGCTGGCCCGGCACACGGAACCGCCGCTGACGACCGTCCACCAACCGATAGTGGACCAGGCCCGCACGATGACGGAGATACTCCTGACCCAGATAGGCGGCGACCCGGTCTCGGACCCGGTGGTCCTGCCGACGGAACTGGTGGAACGCGAGTCCGCCTGAGACGCGGCGCTCGGACCGCGGCAGGACCTGTAATACTGCCGCTCATGGGGGAAGGCACACTCCGCATCCACTTCACCTCCACCGACCTGGCCCGCACGCTCGTCGCGCCGGCGCCGAACCCCCTGTGGGAAGTGGTCTTCAGCCGGCTGCGCCTGGAGGAGGAGAACCCGCCGGCCTTCCTCAGCTCCTGGCTCACCCGGGTCAGAGCCGACCAGCGGAGCCTGACCCCCGGCATCCGCGTGCTGGCGACCCTGACACCGCGAGGCCCGTACTTCCCGGACTTCCTCACCCCGCCGGAAGGCCACCTCGGCCTCGACCCCGCCCTCAGCGCGATCACGGGCACCCCGAAGCACCGCCTCAAGCACGAGCTGGACAGGCTGGCCGCGTGGTGGCCCCTGCCACCGTGGACGCGCTCCCTGACCGAGAGCCGGGCACTGGCCACCCTGGCCAGCACCCTCCGCTCCTACCACGACATCGCGATCGCCCCGTACGGATCCGTGATCACCCGGCGGATCGCGGCCGAACACGCGACCCGCGAGTCACAGACCGGTGAGACGCTCCTGCGGGGAATGGCCCCGCTCATGCGCTGGCGCCCGCCGGTACTGGAGATGCCGTACCGCATCACCCGCGACCTGCACCTCCGCGGCCGGGGCCTGCTGCTGGTGCCGTCGTTCTTCTGCCGCCACACCCCGGTCGCCCTCGCCGACGCCGACCTCCCGCCGACGCTCGTCTACCCGATCACCCCGCAGGCGCACTGGCACGCGAGCGCGGGCCAGCCGCTCACCGCCCTCCTGGGCGCCACCCGCGCCACCATCCTGACCGCGATCGACACCGGCACGACGACCACCGAGCTGGCCCGCCGCGTGGGCACGTCACCGGCGTCGGTGAGCCGCCACACCCAGGTCCTCCGCGAGGCGGGCCTGGTCGAGACGACCCGCCACGGCAAGGCGGTCCAGCACACGCTCACCCCACTGGGCGTCGCACTGCTGGAAGGCCCTGCCCCTGCGCGGTGAGCCGCGACGACCGGATAGCCGACGACCTCGTGCCACGCGCTGGCGGGCAGGTCGAGCGGCGGACCCAAGCCCGATGGCCAAAGTGGCTCTCCACGTGGGCGGCGTACCGGAGCGCAGCGGGAACTCCCATCGCCATTGCCGTCGCGGGCGGTTCTTACGCGTCGGCGCGGGCGGGGCGGTCCGTGCCGGCACAGGCGGGCGGTTGGCTCGCGCCGGCACAGGCGGGCGGTCCGCGCCACCGCAGGTAGGCAGTTGGCTCGCGCCGGCACAGGCGAGGCGATCCGTGCCGGCACAGGCAGGCAGTTAGCTCGCGCCGGCACAGGCGAGGC
>NZ_JBJMIE010000338.1:0-9773 GCF_045807065.1 Actinophytocola sp.
CGATCCCGACGCCGCCGCGACCTGGGGGCTCGGCCGCGTGCTGGCCCTGGCACACCCCGACCGGTGGGGCGGGCTGATCGACCTGCCGGATCGGCTGGACCACCGCGCCGGCGCCGCGTTCGCCGCCGCGCTGACCAGCGGCGAGGACCAGGTGGCCATCCGTGCCGCGGGAGGCTTCGTGCGCCGGCTGGTGCGGGCCACGATCGGCGACACCGCCGGCAACAGGATCGGCGACACGGCCGGCGACACGGCCGGCGACACGGCCGGCGACACGGCCGGCGACACCGACTGGCGGCCGTCAGGCACCGCGCTGGTCACCGGCACGAGCGGGATCGGCGCGTACCTGGCCGGGTGGCTCGCCGACGCCGGCGCGGAGCACGTCGTGGTGTGCGGCGAGCCCACACCCGACCTCGCGGGGCGGGTCACGTTCACCGACTGCGACCCCGCCGACCGGACCGCGCTGCGCGACCTGCTCGCCACCCACCGGGTCGACGCCGTCTTCCACACCGAGGGCGGCCGCCGGGCCGCGGAGAACCTCCACGAGCTGGCCACCGACGCCGCCGCGTTCGTGCTGTGCACTTCGATCGCCGGTGTCGTCGGCGGGGTGGGCCAGGGTGAGCGCGCCGCGACCGACGCCGCGCTGGAGGCGCTCGCCGAGCAGCGCCGGCGCGACGGGCTCCCCGCCACCGCCATCGGGCTCGGGCCGGTGACCGGCGACCCGGGCGCGGACGCCCTCGCCGAACTCGGCCTGGCGGCGCTGGCACCGGAGACGGTGCTGACCGCGCTGCGCTGGGCGCTGCGCCGCGACCAGAGCGCCGTGCTCGTCGCCGACGTGGACTGGGCGCGGTTCGGTGACGTGTTCACCATGGCCCGGCCCGCGCCCCTGCTGGACAGGCTGGTCACCGCGGGGCGCAAACCCGGCGTGGACCAGGAGCCGGGCGACGAGGAGCTGCGCGCGCGCCTCGCCCGGCTGGCACCGGACGAGCGCGAGGCGGCACTGCTCGAGGTCGTCCTGCGCCACGCGGCCTGGGTGCTCGGCCACGATTCGGCGGAGGCGATCGAACCGCGGCAGGGCTTCCTGGAGATGGGCTTCGGGTCGCTCGGCGCGATCGAGTTCCGCAACCGGCTGGTGGCGGCGACCGGTCTCGCGCTCCCGGCCACCGCGGCCTACGACCATCCGACGCCGGCGGCGCTGGCCAAGCACCTCGCGGCCGACCTCGTCCCCGTCAGCTGACCGCCAAGGAGGAACCGTGAACGACGCCTGGATCAGGCGGTTCCACCCCGGCACCGGCGGCGCCGACCCAGCTCGTCTGCTTCCCACACGCCGGCGGTTCCGCGAGCTTCTACCACCCGGTGCCCGCGGCCCCGCGGCCGGCGGTCGAGGTGCTGGCCGTGCAGTACCCCGGCCACCCATAGGGGTTGCCTAGGGGTTGAGGCGTCCAGCGACCCCTCAATATCATTTTTCGTGATTTCACAATAGGGAAGGTTGCGACCACGAATGACTGACAAAGGCCAGGTGCGACGATTTCCCAGTGGTGAGTACGAGGGACACGGTCTCGATCCGATGCTGGCCGAGCTGCGTGCCAACGAGCCGTTGGCCAAGGTCCAGCTCCCCTTCGGCCGAGAGGCCTGGCTGGTCACCCGCCATCGCGACGCGCGAATGGTGGTGACCTCCCGGCATTTCAGCAGGGCGCGGGAAAGCGGCCCCGACGCCCCTCGTTTCATGGCCAGCCCCCGCGATCCGCTCGTCGTCTCGGCACTCGACGCGCCGGAGCACACCCGGGTGCGCAAACTGGCCGGCAAGGCGTTCACCCCGCGGCGGATCGAGACGCTGCGCGACAACGCCCGGAAGAAAGCGAACGAGCTGGTCGACGAATTCGCCGGGCTCGACCAGCCGGCCGATTTCCTGAAGCATTTCGCGCGGCAGATGCCGCTGGCCATGATGACCGAGATGATGGGCATTCCGCGCGAGGACTTCCCACTTTTCCACCAGTGGATCGACGACATGGAGGTCATCGACGAGGCCGGCATGGAGAAGGCGCAGCGCGCGTTGAAGGGGACCATCGACTACCTCGCCACGCAGGTCGCCAAGCGGATGGCGGACACCCACGACGACCTGCTCGCGGACATGGTCGCCGCACACGAGGGCGCCGACCGGCTGACCGAGGACCAGCTCGTCCACTTCGCGTTCGGGTTGTGGTTCGGCGGCCTGGACACCACGTTCAACCTCATCACCAACGGCTTCTACCTGCTGCTGACCCACACCGACCAGCTCGGTCTGCTGCTCGCCGACCAGAGCCTGATCCCCTCGGCCATCGACGAGTTCCTCCGCTACGCCGGGGTGAACGGCGTGGACCACGCGCGGGTGGCGCTCACCGACGTCGAGCTGAGCTCGGGGACGATTCCCGCCGGGGACGCCGTCGTGGTGTCGCTGTCCTCGGCCAACCGGGACGAGTCGGTCTTCACCGACCCCGACGAGGTCGACATCACCCGCTCACCCAACCCGCACCTGGCGTTCTCGGGTGGGATGCACTACTGCATCGGCGCGCCGCTGGCGCGGATGGAGATGAGCGTCGCGTTGGACGTCGTGCTCAACCGGCTGCCCGGCCTCCGGCTCGCCGTGCCCGTCGAGGAGGTGCCCTGGGCGAAGCGGAAGCTGGTCCGACGGCCGGAGGCCCTGCCGGTCAGGTGGGACGACGTGCTCCCCGCCGCGGGGGACTGACCCTCGAACTCGACACGGGTGCCCTGTCCGCCGATCTCACGGCATCGGCGGACAGGGCACCCGTCACGTCTGGTGCCGGAAGCCCCGAGCGGTGCCGCGGCCGACGCAGCCGGCGGCCACCAGGTCCGACAGGTACCTCGCCGGGGCCAGGCCGGCGTCGCGGGAGCTGTCGTGTAGGCGTCGCTGGATCGCCAGTGACACGTCCAGCCCGATGGTGTCCAGGAGCCGGAACGGCCCCGTCGGGAAGCCGTACCCGCCGGCGAGCACCGCGTCGATCGGGTCGAGGTCGACGTTGCGTTCCCGCGCGAGGTGAGCCGCACGGTTGAGGTACGGGAACAGCAACGCGTTCACGATGAACCCGGCCCGGTCTCCGCACCTGACCGCCCGCTTGCCGAGGGACCGCGTCACCGCGAGCGCCGTGGCCACGACCTCGTCCGCCGTCAGCGCCGTGTGCGCGACCTCGACGAGGTCCACCACCGGAGCCGGGTTGAGGAAGTGCATGCCCAGCACGGCCTCCGGCCGGCTCGTCGCGGTGGCGAGCTGGAGCAGCGGCAGGCTGGACGTCGTCGTCGCGAGCACGCACCCGGGCCGCGTCACCTGGTCCAGCCCGGTGAACACGCCCCGCTTGACCACCACGTCCTCGGCGACGGCCTCGACCACCAGGTCGCAGTCACCCAGCGCGGCGAGGTCACCGGCGCCGGCGAGCCGCGCCATGGTCCGGTCGAGCTCGTCGTCGTCGATCTCGTGCCCGCGGACCGCGGTGACCAGCGACGCCTCCACCGCGGACAACGCCGTCTTCGCGCGCGTGTCGGTGCGGGCCGCGACGGTGGTGGGGTAGCCGGCACGGGCGAACACCTCGGCGATGCCGGCGGCCATCGTGCCCGACCCGACCACGCCCACGCTGGTCACCGAGCACCCGCCGGCAGCGGCGTCGGGCGCGTGGGCCGGGGTGCCGTCCGGGGTGTCGTACCGGTAGAAGCCGCGCCCGGATTTGCGGCCCAGCAGCTCCGCATCGACCATCCGGCGCAGGACGCCCGCCGGGGTGTACCAGCCCTCGCCGGTCCGGTCGGCCAGCGCCTGCAGGCTGTCGACCACGACGTCGAGGCCCATCGCGTCCAACTGCGCGAGCGGGCCGAGCCGCAGACCGCAGCCGAGGGTCATCGCGGCGTCGATGTCGTCGCGGGACGCGTGGTTGCGCTCGTACATCACCGCGGCCCTGTTGAGGTAGCCGAGGAGCAGGCCGCCGCCGAGCAGGCCGGGGTGGTCCGCGACGCACACCGCCGACTTCCCCAGGCCGGCGACGAACTCGGTCATGTGGCGGCGGACCCCGGCCTCGGTGATCGGGGTGTGCACGACCTCCACGACCGTGCCGCCGGTCAGCCCGTCCGGATGGCACAGGTGCAGGCCGACGGTCCGCGCCATGCGGCCGCTCCGCGACGCGATCTCGGTGACCGACAGCCCGGTCGTGGTCGTGACGAACACCGTCCAGGGCGGGCACAGCTCGTCGGCCTGCCGCAGGACGGCCGTCTTGCGCGACAGTCGTTCCGGCACCGCCTCGATGACCACGTCCGCGCGGTGGAGCAGGGTCGTGCCCGTCGTGTAGCTGACCCGGCGGCGCGCGGCGGCCGTGTCCGAGTCGGACAGACCCAGCGCGGCGACCGCCTCCCCGACCCGGTTGCGCCCGCGCCACAGCGCTTCGGAGTCCCGTTCGACCGTGTCGACGAAGAACCCGTTGGCGGCCAGCAGGGCGGTGACGGCCGAACCGGTGGTGCCGAGGCCGAGCACGCCGACCGTGGTGGTGCCCGGCCCTGTCATGGCACGCCGAGGGGTTGCGGCGAGGTGGGTGCGAACCACGTGCGCACGGCGTCCCGCAGCGACGCGAGCACCTCACCGGTGCCCGGGGCCACCCAGCAGACGTGCCCGTCCGGCCGGACGAGGACCGCGTCCGTGCCGCAGTCGGGCAGTGCCCGCACGGCCACCACGTCGATCCGCGCGTCGGCGAGGGCCGCGTACCCCGGGTCGGGCGCCGAGGTCAGCAGCACACCGCGTCCCGTGCGCAGCAGCTGGTGCACCTGCCTGGGCTCTGGCTCGTCGCCGACGAACACGTCCAGGTCCGGCATCCGCGTGCCGAGCAGTTCGTGGTCGTCGCCGCCGGGCATCGGGTAGCGGATGTCCAGACCGGACACCATGCCCGCGAGGTAGTGGTTCACCTCGCTCATGGTGAGCAGTCGCGTGAAGATGGCGCGGAGCCCGTCGTACTCCTCCGCGGGGTTGGTCAGCACCGCCTGCGCCCGGGTGTTCTCGACGACCCGCTGGCCGACCGGGTGACGTTCGTCGTGGTAGCTGTCCAGCAGGCCCGCCGGCGCCTCGCCCCGTGCGGTCGCGGCCAGCTTCCACCCCAGGTTCATCGCGTCCTGCACGCCCATGTTGAGCCCCTGGCCCGCGGCCGGCAGGTGCACGTGTGCCGCGTCGCCGGCCAGCAGCACCCGTCCCACCCGGTACCGCTCGGCCTGACGGGCGGAGTCGGTGAACCGGGACAGCCAGCGCACCTCGTCGATCTCGACCTCGTCGCCGTAGCGCATCCGGACCGCGGCCCGCACGTCGTCCGCGGAGACCTCGGCGTTCGGGTCGGCGTGCGACTGGCCGTAGATGCCCCACACGACCCGGTAGAGGCCGTTCTGCAGCGGCACCAGCGGCCAGGTCATGCCGTCCTGGTGCGCGGTGTCCGAGCCGAGCAGCTCACGGATGGACTTCGGGAGGGCCCCGACCGCGTCCGGCATCCTGCGCAGGGTCACGTCCGCGACGACGCCCGCGAAGCTCGTGCGGCTCCCGGGGAACGCGACGCCGATCAGCTGGCGCACCCTGCTGCGCCCGCCGTCGCACCCGACCAGGTGACCCGCGCGGACGCGGCGCTCGCCGTCCGGAGTGCGCACGACGGCGGTGACGCCGTCGGCATCCTGTTCGAGCCCGACCAGCTCGTGCGCGCGGTGCACCCGGATCCCGTAGCGTTCGGCCAGGGCCTCCTCGAGGACCGCCTCCACCCGGTTCTGCGGGATGATCACACCGTACGGGTGGCGACTGCCCCAGCCC
This sequence comes from Actinophytocola sp., assembly GCF_045807065.1. Lineage (GTDB taxonomy): Bacteria > Actinomycetota > Actinomycetes > Mycobacteriales > Pseudonocardiaceae > Actinophytocola. The sequence continues at coordinate 5,813 of NZ_JBJMIE010000338.1, forward strand.
CGGTAGTGCATCACCGTCGGCAACCCGGCGAAGTGCGCGTCGGACACCTGCGCGAGCGACCGGTCGAGCACGGCCTGGAGCAGGCCGCGCATGGCCAGGATCTCCACGGTTCTCGGTTGCAGGCCCAGCGCCTTCGAGTGCTCGTTGGGAGTGGGCAACCGGTCGATCAGCACCGGGCGGACCCCGGCCAGTGCGAGCTCGTGGGCCAGCGTGAGCCCGGTCGGTCCGCCGCCCACCACCAATACCGGCGCGAAATCATCTTCCATCGTCATCGAACTCCTCGCCTGTTTCGCCCCCACGACAAAAGCCGCAACCATTCGAATGTGATTTCCGCGGGACGGCACGCGCAATTCAGCCGAGCCATCACCAGTCGACCGGGAGCGCGTCCAGACCGTAGCTCGCCGCGTCGTCCCGGATCGGGAGCTCCTCGAGCGGCACCGCGACCCGCAGCGTCGGGATGCGGGCCAGCAGGGTGTCGAACACGACCTGCAGCTCGAGGCGCGCGAGGTTCTGCCCGAGGCAGGAGTGGGCGCCGTAGCCGAACGCGAGGTGGTTGCGCGCGCCGCGCCCGAAGTCCACGTCGTCCGGCTCGGCGAACACCGCCGGGTCGTGGTTGGCGGCGAGGTTCATGGTGACCACGCCCTCGCCGGCCATGATCGGCACACCGGCGAGCTCGGTGTCCGCCACCGCCACCCGCGAGCTGATCCACTCGACGATCGTCAGGTGGCGCAGGAGCTCCTCCACCGCGTCCGGGGTGCGCGCCGGGTCGCGGCGCAGTCGCTCGGCCTGCTCCGGCCGTTGGAGCAGCGCGACCGTGCCGAGCGAGATCATGTTCGCGGTCGTCTCGTGCCCGGTCATGAGCAACAGCAGCGCCATGTCCACCAGCTCGCCGTGGTCCTCGGTGCCGTTCGCGCGGTGCTGGCGGATCTGCCGGCCGATCAGGTCGTCACCGGGGTTCGCCTCCTTCGCCGTCACCAGACCGTCCATGTAGGACCGGAGATCCTCGATCGCGGCGCGCACCGCCTCGATGCCCCCCGTCCGCGAGAGCAGCGTCTTCGTCCGCGCCTGGAAGTACTCGTGGTCGTGGTAGGGCGCGCCGAGCAGCTCGCAGATCACCAGGGAGGGCACCGGAAGCGCGAACGCGGCCACCAGGTCGGCCGGCCGCGGCCCGGCGAGCATGGCGTCGACGTGGTCGTCGACGATCTGCTGGATCCGCGGCTTGAGCGGGGCGAGCCGGCGGACGGTGAACTCGCCGACGACCGCGCGCCGCGCGCGGGCGTGCTCCGGCCCGTCCATGAACTGCAGCGTGCGCGGGGTCTCCTTGCGCGGCAGGCGCCGCTTGGCGAGCTGCGGGAAGTTCGGGTCGACCCGGTTCGCGCTGAACGCCGGGTCGGTGAGCATCGCACGCACGTCGGCGTGCCGCGACGCGACCCACGCCTCCTGGCCGGACACCAGCGTCGTCTTCGTCAGCGGACCCGGCTCGCGGCGCGCGAGGTGACCTTCCGCGGCGTGGAACGGACAGTTGCGCGGCGGCGGGAAGGTCGCGCGATCCGTGGGGCGGCTCGTCGCTTCTGTCATGGATGTCCTCTGTGACCGGTGGAAGAAGTCCGTCCGACGACGCGGTCTTCGCCGCGAGATACTCGCGGACAAACGAAATGTTTTCCAGCTCGTCGTTCATCATATTCGCGGAACGACGCCGGATGGCAAGGGCGGAAAGCCTCCTGCCTGCGGAACTGGGGTCATAAGGGTGCGCTAGGGGTTGCTCATTTCCGCTCGCATTCTACGGTCGGTTCGTACGGCAATTCCCGCGAGTTTCCGGCCGAGGGTGGGCGATGACAGAGACGGTCTCCACAGACACGGCATTCCACTACCCGCAGCAGCGGACCTGCCCGTACCAGCCGCCGGAGGGCTATGCGCGGCTGCGTGCCGAAGGACCGCTGGTGCGGGTGACCCTCTACGACGGCGCCACGGCGTGGCTCGTCACCCGGCACGCCGACGCACGCGTCCTGCTCAACGACCCGCGCGTGTCCTCCGACCGCAGCCGGGACGGCTTCCCGATCGTCACGCCCCGGCTGCTCGAGGTCAGGCAGTTCCGCACGCTGGTGACGATGGACGCGCCGGAGCACACCAAGTACCGGCGGATGCTGATGCCCTACTTCATCCCCAAGCGCACCCGCGAGCTGCGGCCGGACGTCGAGCGGATCGTGCACGAGAGCATCGACGCCCTGCTCGCCGCGGAGCCGCCGGTCGACCTGATCCAGGGGTTCGCCGGGCCGCTCTCCGGCAAGGTGATCTTCCACCTGCTCGGCGTGCCCGAAGGCGACCAGGACTTCTTCCAGAAGGCCTGCGTCCGGCTGCTGCTCGCCAGCACCGCCGAGGACGGGGAGGCCGCCCTCGCGGAGCTGGTCAGGTACCTGGACGAGCTGGTCACGTCACGCCGCGGGGAGACCGGCACGTGGCTGCTCGACCGGCTCGTGGCCGACGAGGGCTCACTCACCTGGGACGACCTCGTTCGGATGGCCGTGCAGATGCTGGTCACCGGCCAGGGCAGCACCGCGCAGATGATCGCACTGAGCGCCGCGACCCTGCTGGAGCACCCGGAGCAGCTCGACGAGATCCGCCGGGACCCGTCGCTGGTGCCCGGGGCGGTCGAGGAGCTGCTGCGCTACGTCACCATCGCCGACATGGCCGGCATCCGGGTCGCGACCGCCGACATCGAGCTCCACGGCCAGGTGATCGCGGCCGGCGAGGGCGTCATCATGCCGTACGCGATGATGGACCGGGACCCTGAGGCGTACCCGGAGCCGGACCGCCTCGACATCCACCGCACGATGAGCAACCCGCACTTCGCCTTCGGCTTCGGCCCGCACAACTGCGTCGCCCAGGGCCTCGCGCGGCTGGAGCTCGACATCACGCTCGCCGCCCTGTTCGAGCGGATCCCGACGTTGCGGCTGGCGGTGCCGCTGAACGAGCTGCGGGTGCGGTCCGCGGCGGACATGCAGGGCGTGTACGAACTCCCCGTCACATGGACGTGACGGGACTTCCGGACCTGGAGGAAGCCGAAGGTATGTCGAATCTCCCGTTGGACGACTGGGGTCCGGTCGCACTGTTCCTGCCCGCCGCCGGCGCCGGACCGGACCGGGTGGCCGAGACGGTCCGCCAGGTCGGTCTCGCCGCGACGACGGACGTGGTCGTGGCCGAGCTGGTCGCCCGCTGCGACCCGCCTCCCATCCGGGACTCCGTGCGGGTGCGGCTGACGCTGGTGTCCGGCGCCGAGACCGCGGACCGCACGCTGGTCGTCGACCGCGACGGGATCACGGTGCTGCCCGAACCGGCACCCGGCGCGGACACCGACGCGGTGCTGGTCCGGTTCGACGCGGTCGACCTGCTGCTGAGCCTGTTCGCACCGGCCGGCCGGCGCGACCACGCCACCAGGCAGGTGGTGTGGCCGTCCCTCGTGCGGGCCAACCACGACGGGCACGCGAACACCCGGGACTTCCGGGCCACCTGGCAGCACCAGACCATGTCGGTCGTGCACGCCGTGCTGGCCGGCGCCACGGCGTCCGATGAGGACGTCGCGAGCCTGTCGGTTCGGCTGGGCACCGACAAGTGGGGTGCGTTCAACTGGTACGCCCGCCACTACGACACCCACCTGGCGCGCCACCGCGGCGAGCCGGTCCGGGTGCTCGAGATAGGCATCGGCGGCTACGACGACCCCGAGTCCGGCGGCGCCTCGCTGCGCATGTGGCAGCGCTACTTCCGCCGCGGCCTGATCTACGGCCTGGACATCGCCGACAAGAGCAGCGTGCGCGGTCCGCGCATCCGCACCATCCAGGGCGACCAGGGCGACCCGGCCTTCCTGGCGGACCTGGGCCGGCGCCTGGGCCCGTTCGACATCGTCATCGACGACGGCAGCCATGAGAACGAGCACGTCCGCACGTCTTTCGACGCCCTCCTGCCC
>NZ_JBJMIE010000339.1:0-19083 GCF_045807065.1 Actinophytocola sp.
GTATGCCGTCTGCAAGCACACCCTTGACCGGCTGCGTCATTTCGTTGAGTGGCGCATCATCCGCTGGTTACGCAAGCGGCATCGCTGGACGTGGAAGGTGTTCCGTCGCCGGTTCACCACTCCTGCTGGGCGGTGGCTGCCGATCGCGGCAGGCGGGGTCGCGGTGTTCAACCCGGCATCGGTGACGGTCACCCGCTACCGCTACCGAGGCACCAAGATCCCCAACCCGTTCACGCGGCTGACTCCAGCCTGACGACACCGATCGTGGAGAGCCCGGTGCGTCGAGAGGCGCACGCCGGGTTCGGCGAGCGGCCCGCAGAAACGGACCGGCAGTAATGCCGGCACCGCGCTGCGGGCCGACTCAACCAGCGCATCGTCCACCTGGTGCGGCCCGTGCCGTGGGGTCCAGGCTGCGGGTGACAAGATACAGACACTTCATCGCGCTTGTTCGGTTGGGAAGTGCCCGTGGGCGCGGATCGCTCGCCGGTGGCGGGCGTTGAGTGATTCGATCGCGTTCGTGGAGCAGATCATTCGCCGGATCTCGATGTCGTAGTCGAGGGATGGCACGAATTCGTTCCAGGCGTTGCGCCAGAGCCGGATCATTGCACTGTATTTGCTGCCCCATTTCTCTCTTGGTGAATAGCTTCAGCAAGCAGTCCGGGCCGGTCAGCGCCAGCCCTCGCGCCTTGGCCTCGGCCACCATCGCCGCCGCAGCGGCCTGCTCCGGCGACAGCTGGCGCCCGGGCTTGTCACTCTTGCGTGGACTCACAACATCAGATGTCATCACTCACAGTGCCCATCCCGCCGGACCTCGGTCTGGCGTGTCGGGCCGGAAACACCGATCTTGAGACAGTCCCGGTTCCCCCGCATCCCCCGCGTGAGGTCCCCCCCCGGATCGTGGAGGCATGGACCATGGATCATGCCCGAGAAGAGGCGGAGGTTCGACCGGGACCTTCGTGAGGGAGCTGCCCGGATCGTCTACGAGACCAACAAGCCGAACGCTCGGGCGGCGGCTGACCGGGGAATTCATGCGGGGACGCTGGCGAACTGGGTCAAGCAGGACAAGATCGCGCGGGGCCGAGGCCGTGGGGCTGGGTTTCGAGTTCGGTGACGCTGTGGTGGGCGGAGCGTCGGAGTTTGTGGTTGGTCAGTTCGGCGAACCAGCGTTCCACCAGGTTCATCCACGAGCTGCTCCAAGTCCGTGAGCGGGGCGATCCACGCCGGGCTCTACGCTGCGATCACCTGCAGCCTCATCGCTCAGACATCGCTGTCGGGCACGCCGGCCACGGCCGGTCCTGACCCGAGCGGGAGTCACGCCCCGTCGGGCAACCGACTCAAGGGTGTCCACCAGCTCCCTCCATCTCGGTCGGACCGAAAGAGTTGCCGCCGGACCGATTCCTTTCGCGGACGTTGGCGGTCTGCATTACCGAGGCGTTTTCCGCGCTGGGGTTCTGGGTCCTGTCCGGACCGAGCGATCCAGCGATGGAGCAACTCTCGCGGGGCAGTCATGATCGAGGTGTCAGGTGACGGCGAGGACAGGGTGATGACGGAGCGGTCAGAGGAGTTCGTGCGGCAGACTGAGCCGTTGCGGCGGGAGTTGCTGGCGCACTGCTACCGCATGTTGGGCTCGGTGGATGAGGCCGCGGAGTTGGTGCAGGAGACGTACCTGCGGGCATGGCGGTCGTACGGCACGTTCGAGGGTCGCTCCTCGCTGCGTACCTGGCTCTACCGCATTGCCACCAACGCCTGTCTGTCCGCGTTGGAGCAGCGTGGCAGGCGGGTGTTGCCCTCTGGGCTGGGTGGTCCGGCCGAGGATCCTGATGCGCCGCCGGGGCCGGCGGCGTCCGAGGTGGCCTGGTTGGGGCCGGTTCCGGACGCTGCGGTGACCCACGAGATCCCCGAGACCGCCGACGCCCGCGACACCCGCGACCCTGCCGCGCTTTTCGCGGTGCGTGACAGTGTGCGGCTGGCGCTCGTCGCCGCCCTGCAGTACCTGCCGGGCCGGCAGCGAGCCGTCCTCCTGCTCCGGGAGGTGCTGGGTTTCAGCGCCGGCGAGGTCGCGGCCATGTTCGGGGTCTCCACCGCCTCGGTCAAGAGCGTGCTGCAACGAGCCCGTGCGCGGCTCGACGAGGTCGCGCCCTCGCCCGAGAGTGTCATCGAGCCGACCGAACCGCATGCCCGGGACCTGCTGCGCCAGTACATCGCCGGTTTCGAGAACGCCGACATGGCTGCCCTGGAGAAGGCGTTGCGCGCCGACGCGGCCATCGAGCTGGTGGGCACGCGGACCTGGTTCCGCGGCAGGGCGACGTGTCTGCGCTACCTGGCGCAGGTGATCGGGTCTCCTGGCGACTGGCTGATGACCCCGACCCGCGCCAACGGCCAACCTGCCGCGGCCACCTACTACCGCACCGCCGAGGGAACCCATCAGGCCCTCGGGGTCGCGGTTCTCAGTGTCACCCCCACCGGGATCACCCGCATCACCGTCTTCCCCGGAGGGCCCGGGCTCGTGGCGAGGTTCGGTCTTCCCTCCTCTCATCCGAGTCGGTCCTAGGCCACGCCGCCCGAAGCGGCAGCCTCGAAGAAACCAAGGAGAGTCATGCCCACCGTGCCAGCTGACGAGGAGTTCCGGACCTACAACCAAGGCGTCATCAGGGAATTCCGCGCCAATCACGGCAGGGTCAGCCAACCGCCGTTCCCGGTCCTGCTGCTCACCACGACCGGGGCGCGTACGGGACGGCAGGCGACCGTGCCGCTCGGGTTCGGCGTGGACGACAAGGGCCGCGTGTTCGTGGTCGGCTCCAAAGCGGGCGCCCCCGAGCATCCGGCCTGGTTCCACAACCTGCGGGCCAACCCCACCGTGACGGTCGAGCTCGGCGACAGCTCCTACCAGGCCCGGGCCGTCGTCACGGCCGGCGAGGAACGCGACCGCCTCTACCGCATGGTCTCCGACGGCACCTCCGCCTACGAGCAGAACACCGACCGGATATTCCCGGTGATCATCCTCGAAGGCGTTCCCGCCCCGGCCTGACGTCCTCCTCCGGCCCGGCCGCCGGCGCCAGCGCCTTCGCCATCAGGAGGAGCGCTGGGCATGCGAGGTTGGATGTTCACACCGGTGCGCTGTTCGAGCCGACTCCAGAGGACGCCTCGCCCCGCTGCCCGCCGAGAGGACCCCTGGAACCGGTGCCTCAATGCCAAGGGCACCCTCGAGACGCTGTCCCAAGGGTGCCCTTCAGGCGCCGAGTTAGAGGCGGACGATCATCTTGCCCGTGTTCTCGCCGCGCAGCATGCCCAGGAAGGCGGCCGGGGCGTTGTCCAGGCCGTCCACCACGGTCTCCTCGGCCACCAGCTTCCCGGCGGTCAGCCACGCGCTGACCTCGTCGATCATGGCCTGGAAGCGGTCGTTGTGGTCCGAGACGATGAAGCCCCGGATCGTCAGGCGCTTCGTGACGACCTGGTGCAGGTTTCGCGGTCCCGGGGGCAGCTTCTCCTCGTTGTAGCCGGAGATCGAGCCGCACGCCGCCACGCGACCGTGGTTGTTCATCGCCCAGAGGGCTGCTTCCAGGTGGTCGCCGCCGACGTTGTCGAAGTACACCTCGATGCCGTCGGGTGCCGCGGCCAGCAGCTGTTGGGTCACCTTGCCGTCGCGGTAGTTGAAGGCCGCGTCGAAGCCCAGCTTCTCGGTCAGGTGCTTGACCTTCTCCGCCGAGCCGGCACTGCCGATGACCCGCTTCGCGCCCTTCAGCTTGGCGATCTGGCCGACCAGACCGCCGACCGCACCCGCCGCACCGGACACGAACACCGTCTCGCCCGGCGTGAACCGGGCGATGTCCAGCAACCCGACGTACGCGGTCAGCGCGGGCATGCCCAGCGCGCCGAGGAAGTGCGACGGGGAGACGCCCTCGATCGGCCGCAGCTTCGTGAAGCGGGTGAGCAGCGCGTGCGAGCGCCAGCCCGAGTTGTGCAGCACCAGGTCGCCCGGCGACACACCGTCCACACCGGACTCCACGACCTCGCCGACCGCGCCGCCCTCCAGCGCCTTGCCCAGCTCGTACGGCGGTACGTAGGACTTCACGTCGTTCATCCGGCCGCGCATGTACGGGTCGACGGACATGAAGGCGTTGCGCACCAACACCTCGCCGCTACCCGGAGAAGGCAGCTCGACCTCGGCGAACTCGAAGGTCTCGGCCGTCGGCCAGCCCGTGGGGCGGGAGGCCAGACGGATCTCCCTCGCCTCGACCGGCATCACACCACCTTCAGGTCGACGTCGATGTTGCCGCGGGTCGCGTTCGAGTACGGGCACATCTGGTGCGCCGCCTCGACCAGCTTCTCCGCCTGCGCGTGCTCGATGCCCGGCAGGGCGATCTCCAGCGTGACCGCGAGGCCGAAACCCTCGCCCTGCTTGCCGATGCCCACCTCCGCGGTCACCGAGGAGTCGGCGATCTTCAGCTTCTCCCGCCGCGCCACGCCCTGCAGCGCACTGTGGAAGCAGGCCGCGTAGCCCGCGGCGAACAGCTGCTCGGGGTTCGTGCCGCCGCCGCCCGCGCCACCCAGCTCCTTCGGCATGGACAGGTCGTGCTCCAGCACGCCGTCGGACGACGCGACGTGACCGAGGCGGCCGGCGCCGGTGGAGGTGGCTTTCGCCGTGTACAACGGGTTCACGGTTGGTCTCCTTCTTCTGGTGTGAGCGTTCGCGCGCTGACCGCGGCGGTCAGGCGCGCCAGGTTCTGCCGCAGTGCCTCCAGTTCGGCGAACTCCATGCCGGTCGCGCCCGCGATCTTGCGCGGCACGCCGCCCGCACGGGCCCGCAACGCGGCACCGGCGTCGGTCAGGTGGACCAGCACCGACCGCTCGTCCGACGTGGACCGCTCGCGGCGCACGTAGCCGTGTGCCGCCAAGCGCTTGAGCAGCGGCGAGAGCGTGCCGGAGTCCAGCTCCAGCGCCTGGCCGAGCTGCTTCACCGTGCTGGCGCCGCGTTCCCAGAGCACGAGCATCACGAGGTACTGCGGATAGGTCAGGCCGAGCGCGTCAAGCACCGGCCGGTACAGCTGCGTGACCGCGCGGCTCGCCGAGTAGAGCGCGAAGCAGACCTGCTTGTCGAGCTCCAGTCCGTCGCCGGTCATACCTTCACAGTACGCACAACTGAGTTGCGCACAACTTAATGTGCCGGCTGTCACGCCGACCCATACGCTTCCCGCATGCGTCGCATCCGATGGTGGGCACCGGCCCTGCTCGTTGTCGTCTGGCTCGGTCTCGGCGCCGTCGGCGGCCCGTACACCGGCAAGCTCGCGGATGTCGCGACGAACGACAACGCGTCATTCCTGCCCGAGTCCGCCGAGGCCACCGAGGCAGAGCACCTGCAGCGGCAGTTCACCGACAAGCAGGTCCTGCCCGCGGTCGTGGTCGCGGAGCGCAAGTCCGGGGTGACCCAGGCCGACATCGACTACCTCGACGACCGCGCCGCGGCGATCGCCCGGCTCCACGGCGTCGCGGGCAGGCCGACGCAGCCGCAGAAGTCCGACGACAGGGCGGCGGCCCAGTTCGTCGTGCAGATCGAGGGGACCGGCAGCGACCCGGGCAAGGTCGTCGAGGCCGTGCGCGCCGAGCTGGCGAAGGGAACCCCGGACGGGCTGACCGTGCTGGTGACCGGCCCCGGCGGGGTGGTCGCCGACCTCATCAAGTCGTTCGAGGGCATCGACGGGCTGCTGCTCCTGGTCGCGGGCGCGGTCGTCATCCTGATCCTGGTCGTCGTCTACCGCAGCCCGGTGCTGCCGCTGGTCGTGCTGATCTCCGCCGTCCTCGCGCTCGGCGTCGCGGCGTTCGTGGTGTACCAGATGGCGAACCACGACGTGCTGAAGCTGAACGGACAGAGCCAGGGCATCCTGTTCATCCTGGTGTTCGGCGCCGCGACCGACTACGCGTTGCTGCTGGTGTCCCGGTTCCGCGAGGAGCTGCGCGAGACGGACGACCGCTTCCGCGCGGTCCGCCGGGCCTGGCGCGCGACCGTCGCGCCGATCGCGGCCTCCGCGGGCACGGTCGTGCTCGGCCTGCTGTGCCTGCTGTTCAGCGACCTCCGGTCCAACCAGGGGCTCGGCCCGGTGGCCGCCATCGGCATCGTCGGCGCCCTGCTCGCGTCGACCACGTTCCTGCCCGCCGCGCTCGCACTCATCGGCAGGGCGGCGTTCTGGCCCTTCGTGCCGCACCGGGGCACGGAGAAGCCGGAGCACAGCGGGCTGTGGGGATGGGTGGCGCGGCGGGTCGGCGCGCGACCGCGGCTGATCTGGGTGGTCACCACGATCGTGCTGCTGGCCGGCGCCGCGTTCCTGCCACAGCTCAAGGCGAGCGGCACGGCGCAGACCGACCTGTTCCTGTCCGAAGTGGACTCGGCACTTGGGCAGGACGTGCTGTCCGCCCACTTCCCCGGCGGCTCCGGCTCGCCGACGGTGATCATCGCGCGGTCCGCCGCCGCCCGGCAGGTGATCGAGGCGGCGCGGGTCGACGGCGTGTCGCGGGTGTTCCCGGCGGCGGAGCGGAACGGGCGCGTGCTGCTGCAGGCGGTGCTGACGGACCCGGCGGACTCCCAGGCCGCGCTGTCCACCGTGGAACGGGTGCGGAACGCGGTGCACCAGGTCCGTGGCGCGGACGCGAAGGTCGGTGGCCAGACCGCCATCCAGCTCGACGTGCAGTCGGCGTCCCGCCACGACCGCGAGCTGATCATCCCGATCGTGCTCGTGGTGATCTTCATCGTGCTCTCGGTGCTGCTGCGCGCACTCGTGGCCCCGCTGCTGCTGATCGCGACGGTCGTGCTGTCGTTCGCCGCGACCATGGGCGTGTCCGCGCTGGTGTTCAACCACGTGCTGGACTACCCGGGTGCGGACACGGCGATGCCGCTGTTCGGCTTCATCTTCCTGGTGGCGCTGGGGATCGACTACAACATCTTCCTGATGACCCGGGTGCGTGAGGAGACCCTGACCTCCGACACCCGCAAGGGCACGCTCCGCGGTCTCGCGGTGACCGGCGGCGTGATCACGTCGGCCGGCGTCGTGCTGGCGTCGACGTTCGCCGCGCTGTCCGTGATCCCCGTGCTGTTCCTGGCGCAGATCGCGTTCATCGTGGCGTTCGGTGTGCTGCTGGACACGATCGTGGTGCGCTCGCTGCTGGTACCGGCGCTGACGGTCGACATAGGTCGCCGCATCTGGTGGCCGTCCAGCCTGTCGCGGCGGACACCCGAACCACCCGCGACCGCTCCACCGGAGAGCCGCATGGCGCGGCCGGGGAGCCGGTGACCACGGCACGTGCTCGGCCGCCGGCGAGACCGTCAGCCGGTCTGCGTGTGGGGTTCGCCCAGTAGCTGTTCCGCGAACCCCCGCCACGTGTCCGCGCACTCCATGGCCACCCGGGCGACGGCGTCGCGCCAGTGTGCGGGCATGTTCGCCGCGATGGCGGCCCACATCTCCGGCGGGACGGAGCGGACCTCCAGCAACCGCAGCAAGGTCCGCCCGGTCTCGGAGAAGCGGAGGGTGGGGTCACCGCGCAGCTGGCGCACGAGCGGCCCGGCGGGCACCGGCTCGTCGAAGGACCGCCGGCGGGTCGGGTCCTGGGCCGGTTCCTGCGGTAGGCGGCGGCGTACCGAGCGTGCCGTCTCCGGGGAGATGCCCGCGCGCCGGGCCACCTCGCGCAGGGACAGCGCCGGCTCGGCCAGCAGGATCGCGCGGGCCACGCGCCGCCGCTCCATGCTGTTGACGGGCCGGACCTTGCCGTCGTGCCCGACCCGGATGTCCGGGGCCAGGTCGGGATGGGCCCTGCGCACGCGCGCGACCGTCGCCGCCGACAGGCCCGAGGTGGTCGCGATCATGCGGTCCGACCAGTGCGGGTGCGACGTGACGATGCGCTCGGCGGCGGCCTTGCGGTCGGCCAGGGACAGCGGCAGTCCGTGCGTGACGTTGGTGCGCACGGCGAGGACGAACGCGTCCTGGTCGTCGCCGTCGAAGAACCGTACGGCGATGCGGGCCTCGCCGCGCAGCCTGGCCGCGCGGAGCCGGTGCATGCCGTCCACGACCCGCAGGTCTGCCCGGCGCACGATGATCGGGGGTAACTCGTCGGGAGCATCCGCCAGCACCTGGACGTGGTCGAGGTTCTCCCCGGCCCGCCGCGGCGACCAGCCGGCCCGCAGGGCGGTGACCGGAACGGTGGTGACAGGCCCATCGGCGTCGAACGGCATGCCGGCCCCCTAGATTTCGACCCTCGGGCCGCGGTCGAGGAAACTTCCGCTCCGTACGACGTTTCCAGCCCGCGGTCCCGGTCACCAGTGACGAACGCACCAAGGAACCGGGAAGAACTCACGGGTGGTCGGACGATGCCCGGGTGTCGGTTGTCGCAGGTCAGCGAGGGTCACGCGATCGGGTGATCGCGTGCGTGCCCGCGTGTGGCGGCTCACCTGTGGTGGTAGGTCGGGTGCGACGCGCGTCCGGTCGGGGGACGTGCCGGGTGGAAGGGGTGGCGATGGCCTACCTCGCAGCCGTCGACTTCGGTCAGGGCGTCTCGAACGCGTGGAGCGCGACAGCGACGTTCGTACCCAGGTTGGTGGCGTTCCTGGTCATCCTGTTCATCGGGTGGCTGATCGCGAAGGCGCTGTCCAAGCTCGTCGACAGGGTGCTGGGGCGGGTCGGGTTCGACCGGGCGGTCGAGCGCGGCGGCATCAACCGGATGATGGCCGGGAGCAGGTACGACGCGTCCGACATCGTCGCGAAGCTCGTGTACTACGCCGTGCTGCTGATCGCGCTGCAGATGGCGTTCGGCGTCTTCGGCAGCAACCCGGTGAGCGTCATGCTGACCGGCATCGTCGCCTGGCTGCCGCGTGCCGCCGTCGCGATCATCATCGTGGTGGTGGCCGGTGCGGTGGCGCGTGCCGTCCGCGACCTGGTCACGGGCATGCTGAGCGGCGTGTCCTACGGCAACGTGCTGGGCACGATCGCGTCGGTGTTCATCTGGGGCCTCGGCATCATCGCGGCGCTCAACCAGATCGGCGTCGCGACGTCGGTCACCATGCCGGTGCTGGTCACGGTCCTGGCCACGATCGCCGGCGTCGCGATCGTCGGGGTCGGCGGTGGCCTGATCCGTCCGATGCAGCAGCGCTGGGAGGGCTGGCTGGGGCGCGCCGAGGCAGAACTGCCCCATGCGAAAGCGAGCGCGGAGGCGTACCAACGAGGTAGGGAGGACGCCGGCCGCATGGGGGCGCCCACCGAGCGGATGGCCAGCCCGGTGGCACCCGGCACGACCGCCGGCAGGTCCCAGGGCCGGTCCGGCGGCGGCTACCCGACGCCGCCGGGCTCGTCCGAGCGCTGACGCTAGACCCGCGGCGGCCGGTGAAGCAGGGCACCGGCCGCCGCTTCCTGCTTCGTTGGAGTGACACACGAGCCCCTGTTGGAGGGAACAGCCGCACGGGCCATGGCCGTCTCGCGGCTCCAGCTGGGGCTGAGTCGTCCCTCAGGCCAGGGCTGTGTGGCCGGTCAGGTCGGAGAACGGGCGGCCCGGGTGCAGCTTCCGCGACAGGGCGCACACCGCCAGTAGACGGACGTGGTACCAGCTCGCCTCGCGCCAGGCGGCCGTGCCCGTCGGGATGGACAGGGTCAGGCCGCGCTCGCGCACGTGGTCCTGCACGCCCTGCGCATACCCCGCGAGCAGCACGATCCCCGCCACGGCCGCACCCGACTCGACGCCGACGGTCAGGATGTCCCGCACCGCCGCCGTGTGCTGGTCGACCACCGCCGCCAGGCCCGGCACGACAGCCGCCGCCGTCAGGCCCGCGGTGCCCAACTGTGCGTTCAGCCGATCCAACACGCGTCGCGCTGAGCGCTCGAGACGCCGGATCCCCAACTAGATCACCCACCAAGTAAACGATCGAAAAGCCAACCGCGTGTTTATCACGCTGCGTAGCTTGCAGGTGGGTGGAAGTGGCGGGAACCACATCGATTAAGGTTTAGCGCCGTACTTGCAAGGGAACAGCGCCCCGGATCTGGCCCGGATGAGGCCACCTAAGCGGTGGCGGCGGTTGCGCTGCGTGACCGGAGCTGGCTGTGCGGCGCTCGGAAGCATCGTCGCCGCCGGCTGGCGGCCGGCGGCGCGACTGACGGACTCTCGAAGTATCACCAGATGGATCTACTCCGCATTCCGGATGCGGTGACTAAACGTTAACTCCGAATTACCTAGGTAACCGCCCAATGCTTTCCCAGATCGTGGGATGAGATGGATCACACCGGCGGAATCGGTAACTCGTACGCATGGGCTAATGTGCCCTAGTCACCTCGGCGTGGTTCCGGAAGGCGGGCGGCGTACTGCTCGGCCTCGTGCCGGTTCACGCTTACATCTCGCCACTCCCGACGGGTCGCGTCGTACACGGAGTAGGTCCAGATGCAATCGTCGTTCACGTAGCCCGAGATCGCCCTGTGCGAGGGTTCGGACATCGCGTTCTCCTGTAGGAAATCGGCGGAATGTGTGTCTCATGATGCGACATTAGGAACAGTGTCGCGAGCAATGTCACCCGTACGGCGGGCAATCAAATAATACCATGACTTTGTGTGTGCGGCCGTGCTTGTGCACGTGCACAGGGCAATTGTCAAATGATTCGAATGATGCTGGCAATAGTCGGGCAGGTCTGCGGGAAATCCCCGACCAAAACTCGATGTGCGCTCGAGTGGCAACTGCCGCCGGCCTCGTCCTCGGGCTCCGGTCGCGGGGGAGGGGCGCATCGCGGCAGGCCACGGGGATCTCGATCTCGACGGCCGTGATCGGGCCGTTCACCTGCTGGTCATCGGGCGTCCGTGGGCTCATCCGCCGTCTCGGCATTTGCCATACGCATACCGGTGGGCATGCCCACCCGGTATCGAAGTCGTCAACCGTGGCGCACGTCTCACTCCATGTGTCCGCGAGCTGAGTTCCACGCCGAACCGAGGCACTAGGTAGTCATTGACTTGCGGGTAGGACATCGGTCTTTGCAAACTTTCGTAGACTTCTTGCGGTCGCCGGCGTTAACCTCTGCGTAGCCACCTGGGATCCCTGCCCCGGGTAGATGGAGCCACCGATGTCTCGACCCCGCCGCCCCCTGTTCGCCGCACTGGCACTGCTGTCCACGCTCCTCGCAGTCCCGACCGCCGCCGCAGCCAGTACCGCGGCCAGTCCCGGAGCCGCCGTCAAGGCCGTGGACGCCGCCGCGCCGGCCGCCACCCTGTCCCAGAACGTCCACCTCTTCTACTACCCCTGGTACGGCGCGGCGAACGGCGCCTACCGGCACTGGCCGCAGGGCGGCCACACCCCACCCGCCGACATCGGCGCCAACCTCTACCCGAAGCTCGGCCCGTACGACTCCGGCGACTTCGCGGGCGCCGTCGACCAGCACATGCGCTGGATCGTCCAGTCCGGCGCCGGCGTCCTGGTCTACAGCTGGTGGGGCCAGGGCTCCTACGAGGACGGCCTGGCGCAGGGCGTCCTGGACGCGGCGGCCCGCTACGGCATCAAGGTCGCCTGGCACCTGGAGCCCTACGGCGGCCGCACGGCGGCGTCCACGGTCGCCGACATCAACTACCTCAACCAGCGCTACGGCGCACACCCCGCGTTCTACCGCTACGGCGGCAAGGCCACGTTCTACGTGTTCGAATCGCTGTCGATCCCCGATGACGACTGGGCCGCCCTCGACGCGGTGACCGGCAGCAACATCGTGCTGGCCCAGACCACGGACGCGTCCCGTACAGATCACTTCTCCGGCATGTACACCTACGACGCGATCGCCGGCGCGAGCGCGCCCGGCTGGGAGCAGGCCGGCGAGTACGCGGCCGCGCACGGCCTGGTCTGGGCCCCGTCGGTCGGCCCCGGCTACGTCGACGACCGCGCCGTCCCCGGCAACACGACGCCGACCCTGGCCAGGGCGAACGGCGCGACCTACGACCAGGAGTGGACGAACGCGCTGGACCCGGCGAAGGGCGGCCTCCCGACCTGGGTGTCGGTGACGTCGTTCAACGAGTGGCACGAGGGCTCGGTCATCGAGCCGGCGAGCGGCACGCCGCCGGCGGGCTTCGGCTACGAGACCTTCGAGGGCGCCTACGGCCGCACCGGTGCCGCGGCGGAGACCGCCTACCTGGACCGGACGGCCTACTGGGCGACGGAGTTCGAGCAGCGCAGGGGCGGCACGGCGACCAACCTGGCGCTGAACCGCCCGGCGACCGCGGACAGCCGGTGCGTGGCGGCGGAGGGCCCGGAGAAGGACGTCAACGGAAGCGTGTCCGGCGGCAACTCGGACAAGTGGTGCTCGCTGGGTGCCGCCAAGTGGCTGCGCGTCGACCTCGGCGCGGTGCGGCAGGTCTCCCGCTTCGTCGTGCGCCACGCGGGCGCGGGCGGCGAGCCGGCGTCGTTCGACACGAGGGACTTCGACATCCAGACGAGCACCGACGGCACGACGTGGACGACGGTCGTGCGGGCACGCGCCAACACGGCGAACGTGACCACCCACATGGTGTCCCCGACGAACGCCCGGTACGTCCGGGTCAACGTGCTCACACCGACCCAGACCGCGGACACCGCCGCGCGGATCTACGAGCTGGAGGCCTACGCCAGCTGAGTTCGTCCGCCTCCCGACTGCCCGGGGGCGTGGCTGGCTCGATCCGTGGCCGCGGCATCCCGGGCATCGACACCCACCCGGAACCGGAGCCGGTTTCGATTTGACCTGGAGCGGGCTCGAGGTCGTACCGTCGAGGGCATGGCAGTAGCGCAGCAGCACAAGATCGGCTCCGGGTTCGGGTTCCGGAGCACGGCGGCCGAGGTCATCGACGGCATCGACCTGACCGGGAAGCTGGCCGTCGTCACCGGCGGCTACTCGGGCATCGGGATCGAGACGACGAAGGCGTTGGTGGGTGCCGGCGCGGCCGTCGTCGTCCCGGCCCGGCGTGCCGAGACTGCGGCCGGAGCGCTGGCCGAGCTGTCCACTGTGGAGGTGGCGACCCTCGACCTCGGCGACCTGGCCTCGGTCGTGGCTTTCGCGGAGGGGGTCCTGGCCTCGGGGCGGCAGATCGACATAGTGATCAACAGCGCCGGCATCATGGCGTGCCCGGAGACGAGGGTCGGGCCGGGCTGGGAGGCGCAGTTCGCGACCAACCACCTTGGCCACTTCGCCCTCGTCAACCGGCTGTGGCCGGCGTTGCGGCCCGGCGCGCGGGTCGTCGCGGTCTCCTCCGCCGCGCACCGGTACTCGGACATCCGCTGGGACGACGTGATGTTCGCCCGGGGCGGCTACGACAAGTGGGTGGCCTACGGCCAGAGCAAGACCGCGAACTCGCTGTTCGCGGTGCACCTCGACAGGCTTGGGCGGGAGTCGGGCGTCCGGGCGTTCACGCTGCACCCTGGTGGCATCCACACCCCGTTGCAGCGCCACCTCCCGCGCGCGGAGCTGGTCGCGATGGGTCTGCTGAACGAGGACGGCACCCCGCGGCCCAGCGACCTGTTCAAGACGCCCGAGCAGGGCGCCGCGACCCAGATCTGGGCCGCGACGTCACCCCAGCTCGCCGACCTCGGCGGCGTCTACCTGGAGGACTGCGACGTCGCCGGCATCCGCACCAGCGCCGAGTTCGGCGCGCCGGGCGTCTACCCGTACGCGGTCGACCCGGACGCGGCCGCCCGCCTGTGGACCCTCTCGGCCGAGCTGACCGGGGTGAACGCGCTCGCCTGAAGCGCGAACCTCCAGTCGTCGCCCGTGTGAACGGCCTTACACCCGCACGACCACCACCGAGTCCGGGGCGAGGGTGACGGCCTCCTCGCCGATGTCGGACTGGCCGTGGCTGAACAGGACCTCGCGGACCGGGCCGCCGCCGGTGGTGATCTCCGCCTTGGTCGTGGCCAGGTTCACCATGACCCGGAGGCTGCCGCGGTGGAGGACCAGCCAGCCGTCGGCCGCGTCGACCTGGAAGTGGTCCAGTCGGGGGTCGGTCAGCTCGGGGTGGGTGCGGCGCAACGAGATCAGCTCGCGGTAGGCGTCGTAGACCGACCGGTGCGCCGGGTCGGCGAGCTCCGCCCACGGCAGTGTCGACCGGACCACGGTGGCGACGTCCATGGGGTCCGGGACCTCCGACGCCCCCCAGCCGTGCTCGGCGAACTCCTCGCGCCGGCCGTCGCGGACCGCGGCGGCCAGCTTCGGGTCCTCGAAGGACGCGAAGAACTGCCACGGTGAGCTGGCCGCCCACTCCTCGCCCATGAACAGCATCGG
The DNA here is from genome assembly GCF_045807065.1 of Actinophytocola sp. Lineage (GTDB taxonomy): Bacteria > Actinomycetota > Actinomycetes > Mycobacteriales > Pseudonocardiaceae > Actinophytocola. Next base: position 14,246 of record NZ_JBJMIE010000339.1, read on the forward strand.
GGTGTACGGCGAGCACAGCACGATCGCGGCGCCGCACAGCTGGCGGGCCGGTGAGATGGTCGCGGTGAGGCGGTCGCCCTGCGCGCGGTTGCCGATCTGGTCGTGGTTCTGCAGATAGGCGAGGAACCGGTGGCCCGAGACGCGGCTGGTGTCGAAACGCCGGCCGTGCGTGCGCCTGCGGAACGACGACCACGTGCCGGCGTGGAAGAACGCCTGCCGCAGCGTCGTGGCGAGCGCGCCGGGTGCGCCGAAGTCCGCGTAGTACCCGTCGGTCTCGCCGGTCAGCGCGACGTGCAGCGCGTGGTGGAGGTCGTCGCACCACTGGGCCTCGAGGCCGTAGCCGCCGGCGTCCCGGGAGGTCACCAGCTTGGCGTCGTTGAGGTCCGACTCGGCGATCAGCGACAGCGGCCGCCGCAGGCCCGCCGACAGCGCGTCCACATCGGACGCCAGCTCCGCCAGCAGGTGCGTGGCGCCCTTGTCCACCAACGCGTGCACGGCGTCGAGGCGCAGCCCGTCGAGGTGGTAGTCGCGCAGCCACGAGAGCGCGTTCTCGATCACGTACCGGCGGACCTCGTCGGACAGCGGGCCGTCGAGGTTCAGTGCCGGGCCCCAGATCGTCTGCCCGGCGAAGTACGGCCCGAACCGGTCGAGATACGCGCCGGACGGGCCGAGGTGGTTGTACACCACGTCGAGCAGGACCCCGAGGCCCCGCGCGTGGCACCCGTCGACGAACCGCTTGAAGGCGTCGGGCCCGCCGTACGGCTCGTGCACCGCGCCCCACGCCACGCCGTCGTAGCCCCAGCCGGCCGTGCCGTCGAAGGCGTTGACGGGCAACACCTCCACGAAGTCCACCCCCAGCTCGACGAGGTGGTCGAGCCGTTCGAGCGCGGCGTTGAACGTGCCCTGCTCGGTGAACGTGCCGACGTGCAGCTCGTAGATGACGCCGCCGGCGAGCTGCCGCCCGGTCCACCCGCCGTCGGTCCAGCCGAACGCCTCGTGCGAGTACCGCCGCGACGGGCCGTGCACACCGGCGGGCTGCCAGCGGGAGCGCGGGTCGGGCAGCGGGGTCTCGTCGTCGTCGAGCAGGAACGCGTAGTCGGTGCCGTCGCCGGTGCCGGGCACCTCGGCGTGCCACCAGCCGCGGTCGTCACGGGTCATGTCGTGCACGGCCGGGCCGATGGCGAGGCGCACCCGCTCGCGCTCGGGCGCCCACACGGAGAACCGCTCCTGCTCGCTCATCGGTCTCCTCTCAGCAGCAGCGCGACGGGGTAGCGGGCCAGCAGGTCGCCCACCCGGGCCGGGGCGTCGACCGGGGCGCCGGTGAGTAGGTCGCGCCACGCGCCGGGGCCGCCCGGCAGCGGGAGCACGGTGTCGTCCCACCCCCGCAGCGACAGGGGCAGCCGGGTGGCGACGACCACCAGCTCGGGCCGCCGGTTGAACGCGACGACGTGGTCCGCGGCGGGACCCTGCGCGACCAGCGGGCGGTAGCCGGTGAACAGCTCCGGCCGGTCGCGGCGCAGCCGCAGCACCTGGCGGACGACGTGCAGCTTGGCGGCCCCGGTGTCGTCGACGTCCGGCAGCCACCCGTCCTCCAGGCGGGCCAGCAGCTCCCGGCGGAGGTCGTAGTCGACCGGCCGCCGGTTGTCCGGGTCCACGAGGGACAGGTCGAACAGCTCCGTGCCCTGGTAGACGTCGGGCACGCCCGGGCCGGCGAGCTGGACGATCTTCTGCCCGAGCGAGTTCGCCCGGCCGGCGCCGGAGATCCGCTCGACGAACGCGCCGATCTCGTCGCCGAGCTCGGTGATGACGCGTGCCGGCCAGGCGTTGACCTCGGCCTCGAACTTCTCGTCGTGGTCGACCCAGCTGGTCCGGACCTTGGCCTCCTTGGCGGCCTTGTCGAGGTAGTCGCGCAGGCGCTCCGGCGAGATGGGCCAGGCGCCGACGACCGTCTGCCAGGCGAGGAGGTTGAGCGAGGGCTCGCCGATGCCGTGCGTGGCGGACCAGTGGGTGACGGCCGCCGCCCAGTCGTCGGGGATCTCGGACAGCACGGCCAGGCGCGCACGCACGTCCTCGGCCCGCTTGGTGTCGTGAGTGGACAGTGCGGTCATGGTCGCGGGCCACCCGGCCGCCCGCGCGCTGGCGCGGACGTGGAACTCGGCCGGGGTGACCCCGAACCGCTCGGGCGTCCCGCCGACCTCGTTGAGCGCGACGAACGGCGTGTACCGGTAGAAGGTGGTGTCCTCGACCCCCTTGGCGACGACCATCCCGGAGGTCTGCTGGATCCGGGTGGCCAGTTCGCCCCGCGGATCGGCCCGCACGGCGCGGTCGATGGTGTCGACGGCCTCGGCGAGGTCGGGCCGGGCCCGCTTGGCCCCCTCGACGGCGCTCAGCCAGTGGTCCAGCCCTTCCGGCAGGTAGGACCGGTAGACGGGGAAGGCGACCATGATCTCGGCGACGGCCTCGGGCGGCACGTCGGCCAGCGCGGCGATCCGCCGCATCTCCGCGGCGAGCGAGGTCCGCGTGATGAGCCGCCGGCTCTCCTCCTCGACGACGTGGACGTCGGGCTCCGCCGCCATCGCCGTCAGGCGGGACCGCGCGGCCGGGTCCACGAACAGGCCGCTGAACTCCCGCAGCGCGTCGTAGCCCGTCGTGCCGTCCACGGGCCAGCTCGCCGGCAGGGACTCGTCCACGGCCAGGATCTTCTCCACGACCAGCCACGCCTCCGGCGCCTCCGCCCGCAGCCGCCGCATGTAGCCGCCCGGGTCGGCGAGCCCGTCCGGGTGGTCCACCCGCAGGCCCGTCACGTCGCCGTTGCGCACCCAGCGGAGCACCTCGCCGTGGGTGGCCGCGAAGACCGCCGGGTCCTCGACCCGCACGCCGGCCAGCGTCGTGATGTCGAAGAACCGGCGGTAGGTCAGCTCCGCGTTGCCCCGGCGCCAGGACACCAGCCGGTAGTGCTGCCGCTCGTGCACCTCCGCCGCGGTCCCCCCACCCGTGCCGGGTGCCAGGGGGAACTCGTGCTCGAAGTACACCAGGCGGTCCCCCTCGACCTTCAGGTCGTCCAGGGAGTCGGAGCCCAGCACCGGCAGCAGGATCGGCCCGCGCGACCAGTCGATGTCGAAGTACGACGCGTACGCCGACGCCGGGCCGTCGCGCAGCACGTCCCACCACCAGCGGTTCTGCGGAGCCGTCGCCATGTGGTTCGGCACGATGTCCACCACCACGCCCATGCCGGCGCGCCGCGCGGCCGACATCAGGGCCACGCGAGCGGCCTCGCCGCCCAGCTCGGGGGACGTCTCGGTCGCGTCCACCACGTCGTAGCCGTGCGTCGAGCCGGGTGCCGCGGTCAGCAGGGGGGACGTGTAGACCGCGCCGACCCCGAGGCGCGCCAGGTAGTCCACGACGGACTCCGCGGCGTGGAGGTCGAAGGCCGGGTTGACCTGCAGGCGGTAGGTCGATGTGGGAGTCACGGGTCAGTCTTCCGTACGCTGCAGCAGGATCAGCGACCTGGCGGGCACCGTGAGCGCCTCGCCGGCCGAGACCACCTTCGGGCCGGACTGGTCCGCGGACACCGCACCGACCAGCGCGCCGGTGCCGGACTCCGCGTAGACCTCGCCCGTGTAGGTGTCCAGCACCGCGGTCCACTCGCTGCCGTAGTCCCCGCGCGGCAGGGTCATGCTGATGTCGCCGTCGTGGGCGTTGAAGCACATCAGGAACGAGTTGTCGTGGACGCGTTCGCCCCTGCGGTTGAGGTCCGGGATGCCGTCGCCGTTCAGGAAGACCATGATCGACCGGCCGAAGCCCGCCTCCCAGTCCTGTTCGGACATCTCGTCGCCGGCCGGGGTGAACCACGCGATGTCGCGCAGCTGGTCGCCGGAGCGGATCGGGCGGCCCTGGAAGAACCTCCTGCGCCGGAACACCGGGTGGTCCTCGCGCAGCGTCACGACGGCCGCGGTGAAGTCGACGAGGTCGCCGTTCTGATCCAGCAGCGACCAGTCCACCCAGGACAGCTCGTTGTCCTGGCAGTAGGCGTTGTTGTTGCCCTGCTGGGTGCGGCCCAGCTCGTCGCCGTGCAGCAGCATGGGCACGCCCTGTGACAGCAGCAGCGTGGCGATCAGGTTGCGGCGCTGGCGGGCCCGCAGCTCGTTGATCTTCTCGTCGTCCGTCGGGCCCTCGGCGCCGCAGTTCCACGAGCGGTTGTCGTTCGCGCCGTCGCGGTTGTCCTCGCCGTTGGCGTCGTTGTGCTTCTCGTTGTACGACACCAGGTCGTTCAGGGTGAAGCCGTCGTGAGCGGTCACGAAGTTGATCGACGCGTACGGGCGGCGGCCGTCGTCCTGGTACAGGTCCGACGAGCCGGTGATGCGGGAGGCGAACTCACCGAGCGTCGCCGGCTCGCCACGCCAGAAGTCCCGCACCGTGTCGCGGAACTTCCCGTTCCACTCCGTCCACAGTGGTGGGAAGTTGCCGACCTGGTAGCCACCGGGGCCGACGTCCCACGGCTCGGCGATCAGCTTGACCTGGCTGATCACCGGGTCCTGCTGCACCAGGTCGAAGAACGTCGACAGCCGGTCCACGTCGTAGAACTCGCGGGCCAGCGTCGACGCAAGGTCGAAGCGGAAGCCGTCGACGTGCATGTCGAGCACCCAGTAGCGCAACGAGTCCATGATGAGCTGCAGCACGTGGGGACTTCTGACCCGCAAGGAGTTTCCGGTGCCGGTGTAGTCCATGTAGTACTGCTTGTCGCCGTCGACGAGGCGGTAGTAGGCGGCATTGTCGATGCCCCGCATGGACAGCGTCGGGCCTTGGTGGTTGCCCTCGGCTGTGTGGTTGTAGACGAC
>NZ_JBJMIE010000340.1:0-22897 GCF_045807065.1 Actinophytocola sp.
ATTGGTTTGCTCGGTCGATGATTCCGACGGGACCAGGCTCGCGGCGGCGATCCAGGAGTCGTACTCCGTCCGCGACGGTGCCTTTCGCATCTATCTCCCCGGCCTCGACCCGGCCTTGAGCGAGGAATGGCGGCATCGCTATACGATCCTGCCGCGGTACATCAGGAACGTACATGCTGCGGGCAAGCTCATCAGCCGTGCCGTGGTGGTACGGGCCGGTACGCGCCGGCCGCCGGACAGCTACGAGTGGGCATTGAGACTGCTTGAGACCGGCGCGGCGGAGAAACGTGACACGGATGAGCTGCTCGACCTCGCACTCACGGAAAACTCCGACCTCAGCGATCGCATCGCTACCGCTGACCAGTCCTACCTCGCGCTCCTCGACGAGAATCAGTCGCTCGAGGCGAACAACAACTGGCTTCGACACGAGTTGAGCGAAACACGAACGCAGCTAGCCAGGTTGCGGAAGGCGCACCCCGGAGAGTCCGTGGTCACGACGGACGGTCCGCCCGCCGACGTCGTGCTACCCAGCGAGGCAGCGGATGTGGCGCGCCAGTATCTCAACGACTACCTGGACTTCCCGGAGAGCGCGTCCGTCGATCTCCAGGACATCGACACCTGTGTCGAAGCTCGCTCCTGGGGTAGCGCCTCGTGGCGAGCCTTCCGTGCGCTGCATGCCTATGCCAAGGATCTCGCGGAGGGCGAGAACGCGGGAACGTTCTGGACGTGGTGCAAGGACTCGAAGCATTCACTCGCGTGGTCAGCCAACCCGAAGAAACTCGCGATGGTTGAGAGCGAAACTCTCAAGGGCAATGACCGGCTACGGGAGAAGCGCGTCTTCCCCGTTGACACAAGCGTCGACCCTTCCGGGGAAATCTTCATGGAAGCGCACATCAAGATCGCAGAGGGCGGCGGGTCATTGGCCCCGCGCATCTACTTCCACTATTCTGCCCAGACCAGAAAGGTGCACATCGGCTACTTCGGGCCACATCGAAACGTGCCTAACTCCATCGCCTGACGAGCTTCGAACGCGGGTGGCAGCCGGTTGGCGGGTGAGGGGCGAGTGGCGCATCGCCCTAGGCGAGGCGCCAGCGTGTCGCTTACAGTACTGTGGTCGTGACACCCAGTGCGAACCGTCGGAGTGATTTTCGGGAGGTCAGGGGGCGGAAGCGCACTTCGGACCACGTGTCGGATGACGATCTGATCACGTTGGGCCGAACGGCGTAGTACGGTTACCCCGGCCGCGGGCGCCAGATGCTGGGATGCCCTGCCGCTGTCGGTGGTTCAGGCTAGGGTCTATCGGACCTGCGGCCGGCAAGAGGCCGTCTCGATCTGAGGAGACTCGGGGAATGATCGAGTTCAAGGCCGTGACCAAGAAGTATCCGGACGGAACGGTTGCGGTCGACTCCCTCGACCTCGTTGTGGACGCCGGCCGGATCACCGTGTTCGTCGGGCCGTCCGGCTGTGGCAAGACAACCTCGCTGCGGATGATCAACCGGATGATCGACCCGACCGGTGGCACGATTCTCTTGGACGGCAAGGACATTCGCGAGTCCGACCCGCCGCTGTTGCGGCGCGGCATCGGTTACGTCATCCAGCAGGCAGGGCTTTTCCCGCACCGCACGGTTCTCGACAACGTCGCCACCGTGCCGCTGCTCACCGGCGCCAGCCGGCGCGCCGCGCGGGCCAGGGCACGCGAGCTGTTGGAGCTCGTCGGCCTGCCCGCGGAGTTGGGCAAGCGTTACCCGGTCCAGCTCTCCGGCGGCCAGCAGCAGCGCGTCGGCGTGGCCCGCGCGCTCGCCGCCGACCCGCCCGTCCTGCTGATGGACGAGCCGTTCAGCGCCGTCGATCCCGTGGTGCGCGACGACCTCCAGCAACAGCTGCTCCACCTGCAGTCCGATCTGGACAAGACGATCGTGTTCGTCACGCACGACATCGACGAGGCCATCAAGCTCGGCGACAAGGTCGCGGTCTTCCGGGTCGGCGGCCGGCTCGCCCAGTACGCCACGCCGTCGGAGCTGCTGGCCAAGCCCGCCGACGACTTCGTCTCGTCCTTCGTCGGCCGCGACCGCGGCTACCGCGCGCTCGGCTTCCTCGCGGCGGACGGCGTGCCCGTCGGCCCGGTCGCGACCGCCCGGGTGGGCGCGCGGGCCGCCGACGCGGAGACCACGGACGGTTGGGTGATCGTGGTCGACGACGAGAACCGGCCACTCGGCTGGCTTTCCACCGACCTGCTGTCCACGTTGGACAGGATCAACGTCGACGACCTGGTCTCCGGCGGCTCGCTGTACAGAGTGGACGACGGGTCGCTGCGCAGCGCGCTCGACTCGGCGCTCAGCTCGCCGGCCGGTCTCGGCATCGCGGTCGACGGGAACGGCGCGGTCGCGGGCGGCGTCAGGGCCGACACCGTGCTCGACGCCCTCGCGCGGGCGCGGAAGACCGGTGAGGTGCCCGCGTGAACGTCGACTGGCCGTGGCCGTGGCTCCCGCGCAACGTCGACAAGATCGCCGAGGCGACCGGTGACCACCTGTACCTCGCGCTGCTCCCGGTCCTCTTCGGATTGGTCGTCTCGATCCCGCTCGGCTGGGCCGCGAGCCGCTGGCCCGCGGTGCGGCTCGTGCTCGTGCCGCTGGCCGGCGTGCTGTACACGATCCCGTCGCTGGCGCTGATCACCCTGGTCCCGCTGCTGATCGGCACGAAGATCATCGACCCGCTGAACGTCCAGGTCCCGCTCGCGATCAACAAGATCGCGCTGCTGGTCCGCTCCGACACCGACGCGCTGCTCGCCGTGCCCGGCGAGGTCACGGCCGCGGCCACCGCCGTCGGTTTCCGCCCCACCAAACGGTTCCTGTCGGTCGAGCTGCCGCTCGCGATCCCGGTGATCGTCGCCGGGCTGCGGGTCGCGGCCGTGTCGGCCATGAGTCTGACAGCGGTCGGCGCGCTGATCGGCATCGGCGGCCTGGGCGGGTTGATCACCGAGGGCTTCCGGCGCAACAACGCGGTGGAGATGGTCATCTCGATCGCGTTGATCGTGGTCATCGCGCTGATCATCGACGCGTTCCTGCTGGCGGCGGGCAAGCTGATCACGCCGTGGACCCGAGCGCGACAGGGGGCGACCCGATGAACTCGGCGCTGCACTGGCTGTTCGACCCCGCCCACTGGAGCGGGCCGACCGGCATCCCCACACGCATCCTGGAACACCTCGGCTACACGGCGCTGACCGTGGTCGTCGCGGCCGCGATCGCGGTCCCGCTCGGCGCGATCATCGGCCACACCGGCCGCGGCACGTTCCTGATCGCCGGCCTGTCCAACGGTCTGCGCGCACTGCCGGAGCTCGGCCTGCTGACGCTGCTGGTGCTGCTGACCTACGTCGGCCTCCTGCCGGTGGTGGTCTCGCTGGTGATCCTCGCCCTGCCGCCGATCCTGGCCGGCACGTACGCGGGCGTGCGCAACGTGGACCGCGCGGTGGTCGACGCCGCGCAGGGCATGGGCATGCGTGGTTCGACGGTGCTGTGGAAGGTGGAGCTGCCGAACGCGCTCCCGTTGATCCTCGGCGGCATCCGTTCGGCCACGCTGCAGGTGATCGCGACCGCGACGATCGCGGCGTACGTGGCCCTCGGCGGCCTCGGCCGGTTCGTGATCGACGGCAACAACGCCGGCGCCGGATCCCCGGACGGCTACCCGCAGATGGCGGCGGGCGCGATCGTCATCGCCGTGCTGGCGCTGGTGGTCGAGGGCGTGCTGGAGGTGGTGCAACGCGTCGCGGTGTCCCCGGGGCTCCGCAACACCGCTACCCGCAGGCGCACGGCCCGGATCTGGCGCAAGCCGACGCCGGAACTCGTTGGAAAGTCCACATGAGGAGATTGAGAATGAAACGCAGTATCGCCGGTGTGGCGATGGCCCTGGCGGCGACGCTGGCCGTTTCCGCGTGCGGCGGCTCCGATGACCCGCTGGCCGAGAACACGTCGTCGGCCGCCGGTTCGGGGGGCTCGACCAGCATCACCATCGGGTCGGCCAACTTCCCGGAGAGTCAGCTGCTCGCCGAGATCTACGCGCAGGTGCTCGAGGGCAAGGGCGTCGGCGTGACCAGGAAGTTCGACCTGGGCAGCCGCGAGAAGTACATGGACGGCCTGAAGGACGGCTCCATCGACCTGATCCCCGAGTACACGGGCACGCTGCTGCAGTTCCTGAACAAGCAGGCCAAGGAGACCGCGCCGGACGAGGTGTACACGGCGTTGCAGAGCACGCTGCCGAACAACCTCACGGTGCTGGACAAGGCCGAGGCGGAGGACAAGGACGCGATCGTCGTCACCAAGGAGACGGCGGACAAGTGGAAGCTCAAGTCCATTGAGGACCTCGTGCCGCACTGCGGTGAGGTGACGTTCGGCGGACCGCCGGAGATCCAGCAGCGCCCGGACGGCATCCCGGGCTTCAAGGCGACCTACGGCTGCACGTTCAAGTCCTTCAGCGCACTGGAACCGGGTGCGATCACGACGAAGGCGTTGCTGGACGGCACGGTCCAGGCCGCGGACATCTTCACCACGGACTCGGCCATCGAGGCCAACCACCTGGTCGTGCTTGACGACCCGAAGAGCAACTTCGCGGCCCAGAACGTCGTCCCCCTGATCAACAAGGACAAGGTGAACGACACGGTCAAGGACGCGCTGAACGCCGTGTCGGCCAAGCTGGACACGAAGACCCTGCAGGAGCTGAACGCCGCGCTGAACGCCCCGGACAAGCCGGAGTACTCGGACGTGGCGAAGGACTGGCTGTCCAAGGCCGGTCTCTGAGTTTCGTTCCTCGGTGGCCGCGCCCGGTTTCCCGCCGGGCGCGGCCACTTTTTCGCACTCGGGTCCGCGACGAACGCTTCGCTACCTGCCTCCGCGGGCGGCCGAGTGGTCCGCGCTGGTGGCGGCGTTCGGCCCGCTGGCCGGCGGCCCCGCCGTGCCGAGGCGCCCGCCTTGCGCCGCCAGCCGGTCGAGGGCGGTGAGCACGCGGTCCCGGTCGCGGTAACCGTTGTCCATCGCGCGGCGGTACCACTTCCCCGCCTCGGCGGGGTCGCCGTGCGTCGCACACGCCGTGGCCAGCTGGAAGGCGGCGTCCGGGTCGTCGTGCTCGGCCGCGCCGACCAGCCACCGGCTCGCCTCGTCGGTGCGGCCGGCCGCCCCGTACATCCCGGCGAGCAGCAGCATGGCCTTGCCGGAACCGGCCTTCGCGGCCTGGCGGAGCAGCGCCTCGGCCTCGGCCACGCGGTTCTGCCGCAGGCGCAGCGCGCCGAGCAGGTGCACGGCGTCGAGGCTGCCGAGCCCGGCCGCGCGCTGCCACCACGGTTCGGCCCGGTCGAACTCGTCCGCGTCGAGGTGGTGCCCGGCGAGCGTCATCATGGCGGTCACGTCGCCGGCCCGGGCGGCGTCGGCCACCCTCGCGTGCTCGTCCGCCGTCAACCGACCTGCCACCTCGCGCATCCTCCGCGCTGGGCCGGCGACCGCGGGGAGCGTGGCAGCAACCTGTCAGCCGCGAGTACCGCCGATCCGCGCGGCGAGCTCGGCCGCCGCGCGACGGGTCTCCTCGGCCAGCTCCGGCCACGTCGCACCGCACTCCGGCGCGCACTCGTGCCGGAACGTGGTGGAGATGGCCGCGATCGGGTGCCCACCGTGGTCCAGCACCGGCGCGGCCACCGACGCGAAACCCGGTGTCACGTAGCCGTCCTCGACCGCCCAGCCGCGGCGGCGGGACTCGGTGAGCAGGCGCCGCAGGGCCGGGAGGTCCCGCGGGCCGCGACCCGTCCGGTCCACGAACGCCGACCGGTCCGGGAAGAGGGCGCGGACCTGCGCCGCCGGCAGCCCACCCAGCATCGCGCGGCCCGAGGCGGGCAGGTGGGCCGGCAGCCGCACACCCATGTCCGTGACCACGGTCGCGTGCCGCACCGGCTGCTCACGCACGAGGTACAGGGTCTCCCGGCCGTGCAGCACGCCCAGCTGTGCCACGTGGTTCGTCCGGGTGATCAACGCCTGCAACACCGGGCGTGCCAGCCGCTCCAGCGGATCGTGCCGCAGGTACGCCGAGCCCAGCTCGAACGCCGCCAGCCCCAGGCCGTACCGGCGCTCCTCCGGCAGGTGCGTCACGAACCCGGCCTCCGCCAGCTCGGCCAGCAGGTGGTAGGTGGTCGACCGCGGCAGAGCCAGCTCGCGTGCCACGTACGCCGCGGTCACCGGACCCGCGCGGCCGGCGAGCAGGCGCAGCACCGCCAGACCTCGGCGAAGCGCGGGTATGTCGGTCATCTGTCTGGAATACCAGACTGTCTCGCCGGTTGTCGGGTCGTGCCGCCGGCCCGGGCGCGCTGAGATGTAGGTCATGGTCGTGATCGATGGCGGGCCGCTGTCCCGCGAGCAGGTTGTCGCGGTGGTGCGGGGCGGCGCGCCGGTCGAGGTCAGCGCCGACGCGCTCGCCGAGGTCGCCAAGACCCGGGACCACGTCGAGCGGCTCGCCGAGGCCGCGACCCCCACCTACGGGGTGTCGACCGGGTTCGGCGCCCTCGCCACCAGGCACATCCCGCTCGACCGGCGGGGCGCGCTCCAGCGGTCACTCATCCGCTCGCACGCCGCGGGGGCCGGGCGGCCCGTCGAGGTCGAGGTCGTGCGCGGCCTCATGCTGCTGCGGCTGCGGACCCTCGCGACCGGGCGCACCGGCATCCGACCCGAGACCGTGGATGCGCTTACACACCTGCTCAACGCGGGTATCACGCCGATCGTCCACGAGTACGGGTCACTCGGGTGCTCGGGGGACCTCGCGCCGCTCTCGGCCGTCGCCCTCGCGCTCATGGGAGAGGGGGAGGTCGAGGTAGACGGCAAGCGCATACCTGCCCGCGACGCCCTCTACGAGGCCGGCATCGCCCCGCTCGAACTGGCCGAGAAGGAGGGGCTGGCACTCATCAACGGCACCGACGGCATGCTCGGCATGCTGGTGCTCGCCCTGCACGACCTGCACCGGCTGCTCGACGTCGCCGACCTCACCGCGGCCATGAGCGTCGAGGCCCTGCTCGGCACCGACCGGGTGTTCGCCGCCGACCTGCAGGCCCTGCGGCCACACCCCGGGCAGGCGGTGTCGGCGGCACGCATGACCCGGTTGTTGGACGGCTCGGCGATCATGGCGTCCCACCGCGGGCCGGACTGCAACCGGGTGCAGGACGCGTACTCGCTGCGCTGCGCTCCCCAGGTGCACAGCGCGGCCCGCGACACGGTGGCCTACGTGGAAACGGTCGCGGACCGAGAACTGGCTGCCGCCATCGACAACCCCGTGGTGCTGCCGGACGGGCGCGTCGAGTCGAACGGCAACTTCCACGGCGCGCCCGTCGCGTACACGCTGGACTTCCTCGCGATCCCGGTCGCCGACGTGGCGAGCATGGCGGAGCGGCGCACCGACCGGATGCTCGACGCGACGCGCAGCCACGGCCTGCCGCCGTTCCTCGCCGCCGACCCCGGCGTCGACTCGGGGCACATGATCGCCCAGTACACCCAGGCGGCGATCGTCTCGGAGCTGAAGCGGCTCGCGGTGCCGGCGTCCGTCGACTCGATCCCCAGCTCGGCCATGCAGGAGGACCACGTGTCCATGGGCTGGTCCGCGGCGCGCAAGCTGCGCACGGCGGTCGACGGGCTCACCACCGTGCTGGCCGTCGAGCTGCTGACCGCCGCCCGCGCTCTCGACCTCCGTGCCCCGCTCACCCCCGCACCCGCCACGGCGCAGGCCGTCGCCGCGCTGCGCCGCACCGTCCCCGGGCCCGGCCCGGACCGCCATCTGGCTCCGGAGATAGCCGCCGCCGAGGCCCTGATCCGATCGGGAGAACTGCCATGACCGCTGGACCCCGTCCTGTCCGCGCCGCGCGTGGGACCACGTTGACCGCCCGCAGTTGGCAGACCGAGGCCGCGCTGCGGATGTTCCACAACAACCTCGATCCGGAGGTCGCCGAGCGGCCCGACGACCTCGTCGTCTACGGCGGCACCGGCAGGGCGGCCCGGAGCTGGGCGAGCTTCGACGCGATCACCCGCGAGCTGACCGCGCTCCGCGAGGACGAGACGCTGCTCGTGCAGTCCGGCAAGCCCGTCGGCGTCATGCGCACGCACGAGTGGGCGCCCCGCGTGCTGATCGCCAACTCCAACCTCGTCGGCGACTGGGCCACCTGGCCGGAGTTCCGCCGCCTGGAGTCGTTGGGGCTGACCATGTACGGCCAGATGACCGCCGGGTCGTGGATCTACATCGGCACCCAGGGCATCCTGCAGGGCACCTACGAGACGTTCGCCGCGGTGGCGCGCAAGCGTTTCGGCGGGTCGCTGCGCGGCACCCTCACGCTGACCGCCGGGCTCGGCGGCATGGGGGGCGCGCAACCCCTTGCCATCACGATGAACGAGGGCGTCGCGCTGTGCGTCGAGGTCGACCCGGCCCGCGCGCACCGGCGCGTCGAGACCCGTTACCTCGACGAGGTCGCGTCCTCTTTGGACGATGCCGTCGCGCGGGTCTCGGCCGCCAAGAAGGAAGGCCGTGCGCTGTCCGTCGCCGTGATCGGGAACGCGGCCGAGGTCGTGCCGGAGCTGCTGCGTCGCGGCGTCGAGATCGACGTGGTCACCGACCAGACGTCCGCGCACGACCCCTTGGCCTACCTGCCGAAGGGTATCGACCTCGACGACTGGCCGGACTACGCGGCGAAGAAGCCGGACGAGTTCACCGACCGCGCCCGCGACTCGATGGCCGACCACGTCGACGCCATGGTCGGGTTCATGGACGCCGGCGCCGAGGTGTTCGACTACGGCAACTCGATCCGCGGCGAGGCCAAGCTCGGCGGCTGCGACCGCGCGTTCGACTTCCCGGGCTTCGTGCCGGCCTACATCCGGCCGATGTTCTGCGAGGGCATGGGGCCGTTCCGGTGGGCCGCCCTGTCCGGCGACCCGGCCGACATCGCCGCGACCGACCGGGCGATCCTGGAGTTGTTCCCGGAGAAGGAGTCCCTGGCCCGGTGGATCCGGATGGCCGCCGAACGCGTTGCCTTCCAAGGACTTCCGGCCCGCATCTGCTGGCTCGGCTACGGCGAGCGACACCTCGCCGGCCTGCGCTTCAACGAGATGGTCGCGAGCGGCGAGCTATCCGCACCGGTCGTGATCGGCCGCGACCACCTTGACTGCGGCTCGGTGGCCTCGCCATACCGGGAAACCGAGGCCATGGCCGACGGCTCCGACGCGATCGCCGACTGGCCGCTGCTGAACGCGCTGGTCAACACCGCGTCCGGAGCCAGCTGGGTGTCGATCCACCACGGCGGCGGCGTCGGCATCGGCCGCTCGATCCACGCCGGCCAGGTCACCGTGGCCGACGGCACCCCGCTCGCCGGTGAGAAGATCGCCCGCGTGCTGACCAACGACCCCGGCATGGGCGTGATCCGCCACGTGGACGCCGGCTACGACGACGCCCGCGCGGTCGCCGCCTCCCGCGGCGTCACGGTGCCGATGCCATGACCAGCGCGTCTCCGACTGCTCTGACTGCTCTGACTGCTCTGACTGCTCTGACTGCTCCGACTGCTCCGACTGCTCCGACTGCGACAAGATCAACTGCGGCCTCCGGCCCCCCGAACTCCAGCCTAGCGACGACCACCGACAGCCCCATCGCCGCGAACGCTGAGTGGCAACGAGTTCACCCGGTGAGTTCGAGCGAAAGTCCCATTGGTGGGCCTGGGGGTCCCCCGGTTTCAACGCTACCGGAGGGCACCGACAGTTTTGGTGCCGCGAACGCAGGTGGGCGATGAGCACCGCCGTCGAGTTGTTGGCTGCCATTGAGGGTGTTGGGCGCGATGCCAAGCGTGGGGGGTACTCCCGGCACGGGTTTGATCGGGTTGAGTTGGAGTTGCGGGAGTGGTTCGTCGGTGAGGCGGGGCGGCGGGGGTTGGCCGTTGAGGGGGATCGCAACGGGAATTTGTGGGCCTGGTGGGGTGAGCCGGGGGTCGGGGCCGTGGTGACCGGGAGTCATCTCGACTCCGTGCCTGGGGGTGGCGCGTTTGACGGGCCGCTTGGGGTGGTGTCGGCGTTGTCCGCTGTGGACATGTTGCGGGAGCGTGGGTTCGCGCCGGCCAAGCCGCTTGCCCTGGTCGTGTTCGCTGAGGAGGAGGGTGGGCGGTTCGGTGTGCCGTGTCTCGGGTCTCGACTGTTGTCCGGTGCCGTCGATCCCGAGGTCGCGCGTGGGCTGCGGGATCCGGACGGGGTGACGTTGGCCGAGGCCGTCGCCGGGGCGGGGTTCGATCCCGCGCGGCTCGGGCGGGACGACGACGCGCTCGCGGCCATCGGCACGTTCGTCGAGTTGCACGTCGAGCAGGGGCGTGGGTTGATCGACCTCGGTGCGCCCGTGGCCGTCGCCAGTTCGATCCTCGCGCACGGGCGTTGGCGGTTCCGGTTCACCGGTGAGGGGAACCACGCCGGTGCCACGCTGCTCGGCGACCGGCACGACCCGATGGTGCCGGCCGCGGAGATGGTGCTGGCGACGCGGATCGCGGCATCCGAGGTGGACGACGCGCGGGCCACGGTCGGTCGGCTGGTGCCGAACCCCGGTGGTACCAACGTGATTCCGTCCTCCGTGGACGTCTGGTTGGACGCCCGCGGGCCCGACGACGCCAGCACGCGCCGGGTGCTCGGCAGGATCCAGGAGCTGGCGAACGACGCGGTCGAGCGGGAGGGGTGCGCGCTGACCGTCACCGAGGAGTCGTACGGCGACACCGTGCACTTCGACGCCGGCCTGCGGGACCGGATCGCGGCCGCGCTCGGCGGCATACCGACGCTGCCGACGGGCGCGGGGCACGACGCCGGTGTGCTCGCCGCGCAGGTGCCTACCGCGATGTTGTTCGTGCGCAACCCGACCGGCGTCTCGCACGCGCCGGAGGAGTACGCCGAACCCGAGGACTGCGAGTCCGGCGTGACCGCGCTCGCGGCCGTGTTGGGGCAGCTGGCGGGATGACCACCTACTGGTGCGAGTACGCGTGGCAGCCGGCCCAGCTCGTGCGCGGCGCGGTCGTCGAGGTCGACGACGGCGGTCGGATCGCGTCCGTCTCCACGACGTCCGACGGGCCGCCCGCTGGCGCGCACGTGCTGCGGGGGCTGGTGTTCCCCGGGTTCGCCAACGTGCACTCGCACGCCTTCCACCGCGCGCTGCGGGGTCGCACGCACCACGGCGGCGGCACCTTCTGGACCTGGCGGCACGCCATGTACCAGCTGGCCTCGCGGCTCGACCCGGACAGCTACCTCCGGCTGGCGACCGCCGTGTACGCGGAGATGGCCGTTGCCGGGTTCACGGTGGTGGGAGAGTTCCACTACCTGCACCACCCGCCCGGCGGCGGCCGGTACGCGGAGCCGAACGCGATGGGGGAAGCGGTGCGGGAGGCCGCTCTCGCCGCCGGCATCCGGCTGACCCTGCTCGACACCTGCTATCTCACCGGTGGCATCGACACACCGCTTTCCCCGGAGCAGCAACGATTTTCCGACGGCAGCGTCGAGGCATGGGCCGAGCGGGCCCAGCCCCGGCACGACCGGCCGTTCACCCGGGTCGGCGCGGCCATCCACTCGGTCCGCGCGGTGCCGGCACCGGCCATCGCCGAGATCGCGTCCATAGTGGAGGGACGGCCGCTGCACGTCCACGTGTCCGAGCAGCCGGCGGAGAACGAGGCGTGCCTGGCCGCGTACGGGCGCACGCCGGTGCGGCTGCTGGCCGACTCCGGCGCACTGGGCCCCCACACGACCGCCGTGCACGCCACCCACCTCTCCTCGACAGATGTAGCGGCGCTGGGAACCTCGAAGACCGCCGCGTGTTTCTGTCCGACCACCGAGGCGGACCTGGCCGACGGCATCGGGCCGGCACGTGAGCTGCTGGACGCCGGTGCGCCGCTGTCGCTGGGTACCGACCAGCACGCCGTGGTCGATCCGCTGGTGGAGGCGCGGGCCCTGGAGCACGGCGAGCGGCTGCGGACCGGGCAGCGGGGCCGCCTGTCGCCGGACGAGCTGGTGGCAGCGCTCACCTCGGCGGGTAACGCGGCGCTGGGCTGGCCTGATGCGGGACGCATCGAGCAAGGCGCGCCGGCGGACCTGGTGGCCGTGCGGCTGGACAGCGTGCGGACCGCCGGCTGCCACCCCACCCAGGTGCTGTACGGGGCGACCGCCGCCGACGTGCACACGGTGGTCGCCAACGGCCGGGTCATCGCGGCCGAGGGGCACCACGAACTGCTCGGTGACGTGGGCGAACTGCTGCGTGAGGCGATCGAGGAGCTGTGGACGTGAGCGTGCTCATCACCGGGATCGGCGAGCTGACCACCAATGACGGCCCGGTGCTGACCGACGCCGCGCTGGTGCTCGACGGGGACCGGGTGGCGTGGGTGGGACCGGCGGCACAGGCACCCGCCGCGGACACCGCTACGGATATAGAGGGTCGGGCCGTGCTACCGGGCTGGGTCGACAGCCACACGCACCTCGTGTTCGCCGGTGACCGGACGGGGGAGTTCGCCGCGCGGATGGCCGGCGAGCCCTACACCGCCGGCGGCATCGCGGTCACCGTGGCGGCCACCCGGGCCGCGTCCGACGACGACCTGACCGCGGTGTTGCGCCGACACGTGGCCGAGGCCGTCGCGCAGGGCACGACATGCCTGGAGACGAAGACCGGCTACGGCCTGACGGTGGCCGACGAGCTGCGGTCGGCGAAGCTGGCCGCGGCGCACGCCGACGAGGTCACCTTCCTCGGCGCGCACCTCGTCCCGGCGGATATGTCCACAGTGGACTATGTCGATCTGGTGCGCGGCGAGATGCTCGACGCCGTGGCACCGCACGTCCGCTGGGCCGACGTTTTCTGCGAGACGGGCGCCTTCGACGAGGACCAGTCCCGGGCCGTGCTGACCGCCGCCAAGGCGCGGGGGCTCGGCCTGCGCGTGCACGGGAACCAGCTCGGCCACGGTCCCGGCGTGCGGCTCGCGGTCGAACTGGGTGCCGCGAGCGTCGACCACTGCACGTACCTCAGCGAGTCCGATGTGGACGCTCTGGCGCAGTCGGACACCGTGGCGACCCTGCTGCCCGCGTGCGACCTGTCCACCCGGCAACCGCTGCCGAACGCGCGCCAGCTGCTGGACAGTGGCGCCACCGTCGCGCTGGCCACCAACTGCAACCCCGGCTCCTCCTACACGTCGTCGATGGCCTACTGCGTGGCGACGGCCGTGCTGCAGATGCGGATGTCGGTCGAGGAGGCCGTCCGCGCGGCCACGTGGGGCGGGGCCCGGGCGCTGCGGCGGGACGACGTGGGTGTGCTGGGGGTCGGCGCGCGGGCGGACGTGCACGTGCTGGACGCGCCGTCGGTCACGCACCTCGCCTACCGACCCGGGGTGCCGCTGACGTACGCCGTGTGGCGCAAGGGTGTGCTACAGCGCCAGCCACACGACCAGCGCGACCGCTAGCACGCCGATGACCAGCGCGATCCAGACCAGGCGGCGGTACTTCACGTCCTCGCCGGTCGCGTCGAGGATGTCGCGTTTGTCGTCCGCGTGGGGGTTCGCGTCGAGCGGGATCCACTCGGGCTCGTCGTCCGGCATGGGCCCATTCTCGCCTGCCGGCGTACGTTGGTGCCATGGAGTACACCCAGCTCGGCCGCTCCGGCCTGTCCGTGTCCCGGCTGGTGCTCGGCACCATGAACTTCGGCCCGGAGACGTCCGAAGAGGACAGTCACGCGATCATGGACCACGCCCACGAGCACGGCATCAACTTCTTCGACACCGCCAACGTCTACGGCTGGCAGCAGGGCGAGGGGGTCACCGAGCAGATCATCGGCCGGTGGTTCGCCCGCGGCGGCGGACGCCGGGAGAAGACCGTGCTGGCCACCAAGCTGTACGGCAAGATGGGTGAGTGGCCGAACGAGAACCGCCTGTCCGCGCTGAACATCCGCCGCGCGGCGGACGCGTCGCTGCGCCGGCTGCAGACGGACTACATCGACCTCTACCAGATGCACCACGTCGACCGGAACACGCCGTGGGACGAGATCTGGGAGGGCTTCTCCGTGCTGCGCCTGCAGGGGAAGGTGCTGTACTTCGGCTCGTCGAACTTCGCCGGCTGGCACCTCGCGCAGGCGCAGGAAGCGGCCCGTAGCAGGCATTTCCTCGGCCTGGTGAGTGAGCAGTCGCTGTACAACCTGGCGTCCCGGTGGGTGGAGCTGGAGGTACTGCCGGCAGCACGGCACTACGGCATCGGCCTGATCCCGTGGTCGCCGCTGTACGGCGGCCTGCTCGGCGGTGTACTGCGCAAGCAGCGGGAGGGTGCCACCGTGCGCTCCAACAGCGGCCGGGCCGCGCAGGTCCTGGAGGCGGGCCGCGACCGCATCGAGGCGTACGAGAAGCTGGCGGTCGACCTCGGGGCCGACCCGGCCAACGTCGCACTCGCGTGGCTGCTGCACCAGGAGGGTGTGACGGGCCCGATCATCGGCCCTCGCACGATCGAGCACCTGGACGGCGCCCTGACCGCGGTGGACCTGAAGCTGGAGAGCGAGGCCCTCGCACGCCTGGACGAGCTGTTCCCGCCGCCGGGACCGAACGGCGCGAAGCCCGCCCCGGAGGCGTACGCCTGGTAATACCGTGGCGGCCCCGGATTCGGGGCCGCCACAGTCACTCGTCGTCCTCGTCGTCTCTGGCCAGGTAAGTGGCCAGGCGTTCGACGGCGGTTTCGAACTCGGGGTTGGCGTCGACGAAGTCACGCATCTTGGCGGCCAGCCAGGACAGCGTGACCTCCTCGTCGCCTCTGCGTTCCTGCAGCTCTTCGAGGCCTCGGTCGGTGAAGTACATGCCTCAGCTGAACGCCTTCTCGATGATCTCGCGCTGCTCGACCTCGTGGACCTTGCCCGAGCCGGCCGACGGGGCGGCCATCACGCGGCGGGACACGCGGACCAGCTTCGGCAGGTCCGGGTACAGCTCGCGCAGGTGCAGCCCGTAGAACGGCCACGCGCCCTGGTTGGCCGGCTCCTCCTGCACCCAGCGGACCTCCTCCACGTTCGGGTACTTCTGGAGGATCGCGCCCAGGCGCTTGACCGGGACCGGGTACAGCTGTTCGACGCGGACGATCGCCGCGTCGTCGACGCCACCGCGGTGCTCGCGTTCGGCCGCCAGCTCGTAGTACAGCTTGCCGGACACCAGCAGCAGCTTGGTGACCTTCGACGGGTCGGGGTGGGTCGGGTCGTCGATGATCGGGCTGAACCGCGCCTCGTCGGTGAAGTCCTCCACCGAGCTGACCGCAGCCTTGTTGCGCAGCATGGACTTCGGGGTGAAGACCACGAGCGGACGCGCCACGCCGTCGAGCGCGTGGCGGCGCAGCAGGTGGAAGTAGTTCGCCGGCGTGGACGGGACCGCCACCGTCATCGAACCTTCCGCGCACAGCTGCAGCCAGCGCTCGATGCGGCCCGACGTGTGGTCCGGGCCTTGGCCCTCGTGGCCGTGCGGCAGCAGCACCACGACGTCGCTGCGCTGGCCCCACTTGGCCTCCGACGAGGAGATGTACTCGTCGATGACCGACTGGGCGCCGTTCACGAAGTCGCCGAACTGGGCCTCCCACAGGACCAGCGCGTCCGGGTTGGCCACCGAGTAGCCGTACTCGAAGCCGAGCGCCGCGTACTCCGACAACGCCGAGTCGTAGGCCAGGAACCGGCCCTGGTCCTCGCTCAGGTTCTGCAGCGGGACGTACTCCTTGCCCGTCTTGCGGTCCACGATCACCGCGTGCCGCTGGACGAACGTGCCGCGTCGCGAGTCCTGGCCGGCCAGGCGGACCATGTGGCCCTCCAGGTTCAGCGAGCCGAAGGCCAGCAGCTCCGCGAACGCCCAGTCGATGTGGCCCTCGCGCGCCATCTTCGCCCGACGCTCCAGGACCGGCTTGACCCTCGGGTGCGGGGAGAAGCCCTCCGGCAGGTTGACGTGCGCGTCGGCGATCCGCTCCAGCACCTCGTGGGAGATGTTCGTCGACAGTTTCGCCGGGACCTGCTGCTCGGACTCCACCGACGGGCTCGCCGTGACCGGGTGCTTCTCCAGCTCGCGCACCTCGTTGAAGACGTGCTCCAGCTGGCTCGAGAAGTCCCGCAGCGCCTTCTCCGCCTCGTCGACCGAGATGTCGCCGCGGCCGATGAGCGCCTCGGTGTAGGTCTTCCGGACGCTGCGCTTCGTGTCGATGATGTCGTACATCGCCGGCTGCGTCATCGAGGGGTCGTCGCCCTCGTTGTGGCCGCGGCGGCGGTAGCAGACCATGTCGATCACGACGTCCTTGTTGAACGCCTGGCGGTAGTCCATGGCCAGCTGCGCCACCCAGTAGCACGCCTCCGGGTCGTCGCCGTTCACGTGGAACACCGGCGCCTGGATCATCTTCGCCCCGTCGGTCGCGTACTGCGACGAGCGCGAGTGCTCCGGCGCCGTGGTGAAGCCGACCTGGTTGTTGATGATCACGTGCACGGTGCCGCCGGTGCGGTAACCACGCAGCAGGGCCAGGTTCAGCGTCTCCGCGACCACGCCCTGGCCGGCGAACGCCGCGTCGCCGTGCAGCGCGACCGGCAGGACCGTGAAGCCGCCGTGGCCCTTGTCCAGCAGGTCCTGCTTGGCGCGGACGATGCCCTCGAGCACCGGGTCGACGGTCTCCAGGTGCGACGGGTTGGCGGTCAGCGTCACCTTGGTCTCGCCGTCGCCGAACATGCGGAAGTACTTGCCCTCCGCGCCCAGGTGGTACTTCACGTCGCCGGAGCCGTGGGCCTGGCCCGGGTCGAGGTTGCCCTCGAACTCCTGGAAGATCTGGGAGATCGGCTTGCCCACGATGTTGGCCAGCACGTTCAGCCGGCCGCGGTGCGGCATGCCGATGACGACCTCGTCCAGCTCGTACTCGGCGGCCTTGTCGAGGATCGTGTCCAGCAGCGCGATCACCGACTCGCCGCCCTCGAGCGAGAACCGCTTCTGGCCGACGTACTTCGTCTGCAGGAACGTTTCAAACGCCTCGGCCGCGTTCAGCTTCGACAGGATGTACTTCTGCACGGCCTGCGGCGGCTTCGCGTGCGGGACCTCCACGCGCTGCTGGATCCAGCGGCGCTCGGACGGGTCGAGGATGTAGGTGTACTCGACGCCGACCGTGCGGCAGTAGCTGTCGCGCAGCACGCCCAGGACGTCACGCAGCTTCATCCGCTCCTTGCCGGCGAAGCCGCCGACCGGGAACTCGCGGTCCAGGTCCCACAGGGTGAGGCCGTGGGACAGGATGTCGAGGTCCTCGTGCTTGCGCTGGCGGTAGTTCAGCGGGTCCACGTCGGACATCAGGTGGCCGCGGGTGCGGTAGGTGTCGACGAGACCGATGACGCGGGTCGTCTTGTCGATCGCGCCCTCTGGGATGTCCTCCACCCAGCGGACCGGCTCGTACGGCAGGCGCAGCGACGTGAAGATGTCGTCGTAGAAGTTGTCCTCGCCCAACAGGAGCTGGTGCACGCGGCGCAGGAACTCACCCGACTCCGCACCCTGGATGATGCGGTGGTCGTAGGTGGACGTCAGCGTGATGATCTTGCTGACGGCCAGCTCGGTGAGGGTCTTCTCGTTGGTGCCCTGGTACTGCGCGGGGTACTCCATGGCGCCGACGCCGATGATCGCGCCCTGGCCCTTGGTCAGGCGCGGCATCGAGTGGTTGGTGCCGATGGTGCCCGGGTTGGTGAGGGAGATCGTGGTACCGGCGAAGTCGTCCGCGGTCAGCGCGCCCGCGCGGGCCTTGCGGATGATGTCCTCGTAGGCCTGCCAGAACCGCGCGAAGTTCATGCTCTCGCAGTTCTTGATGGACGCGACGACCAGCGTGCGGCCACCGTCCTTGGCCGGCAGGTCGATGGCCAGGCCGAGGTTGACGTGCTCCGGCGTGACGATGTTCGGCTTGCCGTTGACCTCGGCGTAGTGCCGGTTCATGTTCGGGTAGTCACCCAGCGCCCGGAGCAGGGCGTACCCGATCAGGTGAGTGAAGGAGACCTTGCCACCGCGCGTGCGCTTCAGGTGGTTGTTGATCACGATGCGGTTGTCGAACAGCAGCTTCGCCGGCACGGCCCGCACGCTCGTCGCGGTCGGGATGGTCAGCGAGATGTCCATGTTCTTCGCGATCAGGGCGGCGGCGCCACGCAGTGGCTTGACCTCCTCGCCGTCCTGCTTCGCGTCCGCCCTGGCCGCGGCCGGCTTCGTGTCGCTCCTGGCCGCGGCCGGCCTGGCCGGGGCGGACTTCGCGGGCGCGGGCTTCTGCTCCGGCCTCGCGTCGGTCTTCGCGGCCGGCCTGGCGGCGGGCTGCGGCGCGGGTTTGGGTGCGGGCTTCGGCTCGGCCTTGTGCGGGGTCGTCGCCGTCCTGGCCTGGCCGTTGGTCTCGCCGGACGTGGCCGGCGTTGTCGGCTTGGTGGACTTGGCAACGGTCGCGGTCTTCGCGGCACCGGAGTCGCTCTTCGTTTCGCCCGCGGCCTTGTTCGCCACGCGCTGTGTCGGCTTGTAGTCGGCGAAGAAGTCATGCCACGCTGAGTCCACTGACGACGGGTCAGCGAGGAACTGCTCGTACATCTCCTCTACGAGCCACTCATTGGGGCCGAACTGCGACGCAGGGCTGCTGCTGGACACGGCAGGCACTCGCCTCTATCTATCTCGATCTGTTAGTGATACGGACTTCGCACCCTCAGGCTAGTCCCCTACGGGAGTCGCGTGGTGCCGACTCGGAAGAAGGACCGCAGGTCACGTAGGTGATCGAATGCGCCCCCGGGTGCCGCTGACGGTGATACTCGCATTGTCTCCCAGCGGTTCAGCATTCGGTCCAACCACAAGTGTAGGCGCCTGCTTCGCCCGCTTTGTCCTGGCCAACTGTGGTGAATACCTCACGGTATGGTCCGCCACATGGGATGAGCGGTACGGCGCTGTTGGCCCCGTCCCACCAGGCGCGACGACCTTGATCGGTGGACGGTCGGTTCACAGCGCTGAGTGGTCGGGCACCTCTGCCGAGTACTCGGCGGTGCCGTGCCGCCACAGCCGTGCGTAGCGGCCGCCCGCGGACAGCAGCTCCTCGTGTGTGCCCTCCTCCACTAATCGGCCCCCGTCCAGGACCACGATGCGGTCGGCCCTGGCCGCCGTCGCCAGGCGGTGGGCCACCACGAACGTGGTCCTCGGCGCGGCCAGGTGCTCGCTCGCCGCCAGGACCACCGACTCCGTCGCCGGGTCCAGCGCCGCCGTCGCCTCGTCCAGGAGCAGGACGTCCGGCTGCACCAGCTCGGCCCGCGCCAGCGCGATCAACTGCCGCTGACCCGCGGAGAGGCCCTGCCCGCGCTCGCCCACCTGCTGCCGGAAGCCCGCGGGGAGATCGGCCACCATCGGTAACGCACCCACCTTGCGGACCGCGGACTCGATGGCCGCGCGGTCGCCGTTCGTGCCGACCGTGTCCAGGTCCGAGGCGGCGCCGTAGCCGACGTTGCTGGCCACGTCACCGCTGAACAGGTGCGCCTCCTGCGGAACCACGCCGAGCCGCTTGCGGAACTCCGACGGGTCGTAGTCGCGGAGGTTCACGCCGTCGACCAGGACCTGGCCCGCCGTCGGGTCGTAGAACCTCGCCACCAGCTTCACGACCGTGGACTTGCCCGCGCCGGTGGCGCCGACGAGCGCCACCGTCTCACCCGGTGCCACCCGCAGGTTCAGGTCCGCGACCGCGGGGCGGTCCGCGCCCGGGTAGGTGAACGTGACGTTCCGCAGCTCCACCGCGCCCGCCAGCTTCGCCGGCACCGGGACCGGCTCCACCGGCGGCTCCACCGAGCTGGGCGTGCGCAGCAGGTCGGCTATCCGGTGCAGGCCCACCCGTGCCTGCTGGTAGCCGTCGAACACGCTGGACAGCTGCTGCACCGGGGCGAAGAACAGGTTCAGGTACAGCATGAACGCCAGCAGCACGCCGATCGGCAGGTCGCCGGCCGCGACCCCGCGCGCGCCGACGGCCAGCACGGCCGCCTGCGCGACCCCGGCCAGCAGCGCGACGAACGGGAAGTACGTCGCCACGTAGCGCTGCGCCCGCAACCGGGTGCGCCGGTAGGTGTCGCTGCGTGCCGCGAACTCCTTCGCCGAGTGCTCCTCCCGCGTGAAGGCCTGCGCGACGCGCAGCCCGGACACGTTCTCCTGCATGTCCGCGTTCACGGCGCTGACCTGCTCCCGGGCCTGCGAGTACGCCGACGTGGCGAGGCGCTGGAAGATCACCGTCGCCACGATCAGAAACGGCAGCACGGCCAGCGCCACCAGCGCGAGCCCGGCGTCGGTGACCACCAGTGCGGTCGTGATCGCCACGACCGTCAGCACGCTCGCGAGCGCGCTCGTCAGCCCGGTCTGCAGGAACGTCGACAGCGCGTCCACATCCGTGGTCATCCTGGTCATGATCCGCCCGGCCATCTCGCGCTCGAAGTAGTCGAGCCCGAGCCGCTGGAGGTGGGCGTAGCTCCGCACCCGCAGCAGGTAGAGCAGCCGCTCGCCGACCCGCGCGGTGAGGATGGTGTTCACCGCGTTGTCGGCGAAGCTCAGGCACACCAGCACCGCCGCTATCGCGGTCACCACCCACAGCGCGGTGGTGTCGTGGGTGACCACGCCGTTGTCGACGCCCTGCTGGACCAGCATCGGCAGCGCCATGGTCAGCACCGCGTCGACGATCACCAGCCCGGCCACGACCGCCAGCATGAGCCGCACCGGCCTCAGCAGACCGCGCAGCCGGAAGTTCGGGTCGGGCGCCGTCGGGTCCTCGCCACGCAGCACCGGCTCCTCGCTGGCCGGCGGGAGGGCGGCGACCGAGGCCAGCAGCTCCGGCGTCGGTGGCGCGCCGTTCAGGGCACCGGCCATCCGGCCACCCGCGGCGCCGCCACGCCGGGCCCCGCCGATCGAGACCTCGGGGGTACGGGTGGTGCCCACCTCGTCGTCGATCTCGGCGGGCCACAGTTCCGGCGTCCAGCCCTCGGGGCCGGGCTCCAGGACGTCCCGCCGCCGGGTCTCATCCTCGATGGCCTCGCCGGGACCGGCCAGCAGCGACCGGTACAGCTCGCACCGCGCGGTCAGCTCGTCGTGGGTGCCGATGTCGACGACCTTGCCGCGGTCGAGCACCGCGATCCGGTCGGCCAGCGACAGCGTCGACCTGCGGTGCGCGATCAGCAGCGTGGTCCGGTCCCGCGTGACGGCCCGCAGCGTGTCGTGGATGGCGGCCTCGGTGGCCGTGTCCACCGCGGAGGTGGCGTCGTCCAGCACCAGCACGCGCGGGTCCGACAGCAACGCTCGTGCGAGCGCCACCCGCTGCCGCTGCCCGCCCGACAGCGTCAGCCCGCGCTCGCCGACCACCGTGTCGTAGCCGTGGGGCAGCTCGGAGATGAACCCGTCGGCCTGCGCGGCCCGCGCCGCCGTCCTGATCTCCTCGTCGGTGGCGTCCGGCCGGCCGTAGGCGATGTTGGCGCGCACGCTGTCCGAGAAGAGGAACGCCTCCTCGAAGACCACGCCGACCGTGCCGCGCAGCGACGCCAGCCGCAGCTTCCGGATGTCCACGCCGGCCACGCAGATCGCGCCTTCGTGCACGTCGTAGAAGCGGGGTAGGAGCAGCGACACCGTCGACTTGCCGGAGCCGGCGGTGCCCACCAGCGCCAGCGTCTCGCCCGGCCGCACCTCGAACGAGATGCCGTCCAGCACCGGGTCGCTGCGGGTGTACCCGAAGCGGACGTCGTCCAGCCGCACTCCGGCCGGGCCCGCCGGCACGTCCACCGCGTCCGGCGCGTCGACGACCGTCGGGTGGGAGTCGATCAGCTCGTACACGCGCTCGACGCCGGCACGCGCCAGCTGCACGTTGACCATCAGGCTCGACAGCAGCCGGGTCGGGCCGACCAGGTTGGCCACGTAGCTCGCGAACGCCAGGAACGTGCCGAGCGTGACCTGGCCGTTCATGGCCATGAACCCGCCGACCGCCAGGACCGCGACCTGGCCGGCCGCTGGCATGGCCACGAGCGTGGCCGCCGGCCGGGAGGTGAGTCGCGCCGTGCGCATCCGCTCGGCGAACAGGGTGCGGGCGGCCCGGTCGAGCCGGTTGATCTCGCGGAACTCCTGGCCGAAGCCCTTGACCACGCGGACGCCGGTGATCGTCTCCTCGACGTGCTGGGCGAGGTCGGCCGCCCGTTGCTGCGCCGACCAGGACGCGGGGAACAGCACGCGGCGGCTGCGTACCGCGACGACCGCCACGACCGGCATGACGACCAGCGCGATCAGCGTGAGCGCCGGGGAGAGCCACAGCATGGCGCCGAACGCGACCAGCGCGAACACGACCGTGCCGATCGACAGCGGCACCATCATGAGCAGGCCCTGCACGATCTGCAGGTCGGTGATCGAGCGCGAGACCACCTGGCCGGTGCGCAGCGCGTCCTGCTTCGCCCCGTCGAGCCGCTGGACCGCGCCGAAGACCTGCTGGCGCAGGTCGTGCTGCACGTCGAGCGCGAGCCGACCGCCGAGGTAACGCCGCACGAACGCGGTCACGAACGTGGACAGCTCCATCAGGATCAACACGGCGACCAGCCAGGCGAGCCGGGCGGTCGTGCCGGCGACAGCATCGTCGACGACGAGCTTCACCAGCACCGGACCCGCGGCCTGGAAGCCGACGCCGATCACCGAGGCGGCGAGGGACAGCACGACCTGCCGGCGGTGCCGCCAGCAGGCGGCACTCAGCCGGCGGATCCAACCGGGAGAGGTGTTTGGCACGGCTTCCACATTAGGCGCGCCGACCGACAGGGCTGGTTGTTCGAAGAGGTGGGACGTGCACAAACCCTCCGTTCGCGGGCGACGGGGCTTCCGTTCGCGTGTTCGGGGCGTCCGTTCGCGGGGGGTCGGGGG
>NZ_JBJMIE010000341.1:0-10404 GCF_045807065.1 Actinophytocola sp.
GCCGCGCCGAGCACGAAGGACAGGCGGCCGGCCGCGAGCCCGCCCTGGACCAGGTCCTGCAGGCCGGGCTCCAGGATGTCCACTTCGCCAGCCGCCAGGCGCTTGACCTTCTCCGCGTCGACGTCCGCGCACACCACGTGATGGCCGAGTGACGCGAGACACGCGCCCGTGGTGAGCCCGACATATCCGGTTCCCACTACCGCAATCCGCCGTACGAACACGGTCCGGACTCCCCTCCTGACGTCCGACAGGTCTGCGACTGAAACTACATGCGTCGTAACGGCGACCCACCGACGGCCGACTGACTGTCTGAACGAGGGTGCGGTGTCGGGACCCGTACGCCTGCAGTGAGCGGAGCCCGCGGGTGCGAACCGCAGGCATTTACCAGCAGGAGAAAGGCGTGGTAATGGCACGCTTGCTTTGTGCTGCCCAAAGGCGGGCCGAGCGATGAGGATCAGTGTCTTCGGGCTCGGTTACGTGGGCTGCGTCTCGGCCGCGTGTCTCGCGTCCCGCGGCAACGACGTCATCGGCGTCGACGTCAACCCCACCAAGATCGACCTGATCATGGGCGGCAACGCGCCCGTGGTCGAGGAGCGGATCGGCGAGCTGACGCGTGAGGTGGTCGACGCCGGCATGCTCCGCGCGACCACGGACGTCGCATACGCGGTGGCGAACTCCGACGTCTCGCTCGTCTGCGTCGGCACGCCATCGGCGCCGAACGGCAGCCTGTCCACGGCCTACCTGGAGCGGGTGGCCGAGGAGATCGGCGAGGCGCTGGGTTCCCGCGAGGGCCGGCACACGATCGTGTTCCGCAGCACCATGCTGCCGGGGACGTGCCTGAACCTGCTGGTCCCGATCCTGGAGAAGGCGTCCGGCCGCACGGCCGGCGTCGACTTCGGCGTCGCGGTGAACCCGGAGTTCCTGCGGGAGGGCACGAGCGTCCGCGACTTCTTCGACCCGCCGAAGACCGTGATCGGCGAGCTGGACGCGCGGAGTGGCGACGCGGTCGCGGCGCTGTACGACGGGCTGCCCGGCGACGTGTTCCGCGTGCCGATCCCGGTCGCGGAGATCACGAAGTACGCGGACAACTCCTTCCACGCACTGAAGATCGGCTTCGCGAACGAGCTGGGCGCGATCTGCGGTGCGCTCGGGCTGGACTCGCACCGTGTGATGGACGTGTTCCTCGCGGACCGCAAGCTCAACATCAGCCCCGCCTACCTCAAGCCGGGCTTCGCGTTCGGCGGCTCGTGCCTGCCGAAGGACCTGCGTGGGCTGGTCCACGCCGCGCACCGGGCGGACGTGAGCGTGCCGATCCTCGCGCACGTGCTGCCCTCGAACGAGGAGCACCTCAAGCGGGCGTTCGAGCTTGTCGTGCGGACCGGCCGGCGCAAGGTCGGGCTGTTCGGCCTGTCGTTCAAGCCGGGCACCGACGACCTGCGTGAGAGCCCGATGGTCGAGCTGGCCGAGCGGCTGCTGGGCAAGGGCTACGACCTGCGCATCTACGACGCGAACGTGAGCATGTCGCGGCTGCTGGGCGCGAACCGGGAGTACATCGAGCAGCGCCTGCCGCACCTCGGTTCCCTGCTCGCCGGCTCGGTCGAGGAGGTACTCGACCACGCGGAGGTGTGCCTGGTGGCGTCCGCGGACCCGGCCGTGCTCGCCGCGCTGCCGCCGGGTGGTCCGCGCACGGTCATCGACCTGGTCCGCCTGCCCGACGCCGAGATCCGCCGGAACGACAAGGGGTACGTGGGCCTTGCCTGGTAGAGCGCTCATCCTCGTCGAGAACCTGTCCGTGCCGTTCGACCGCCGTGTGTGGCAGGAGTCGCAGACGCTGCGGGACGCGGGCTGGGACGTGCACGTCATCTGTCCACAGGGGACCAAGCGGGATCGTGAGTCCTATGTGGAGCTGAACGGTGTGAAGATCCACCGGTACCCGCTCACTGCGGCGACCGGCGGGCCGCGCGGGTACGTCAAGGAGTACGGCTCCGCGCTGTGGCACACCCTCCGGCTGGCGCGGCGCATCGGGCCCGTCGACGTCGTGCACGCGTGCAACCCGCCGGACCTGCTGTTCCTGGTCGCCAGGATGCTTCGCCGGAGGGGTGCGAAGTTCATCTTCGACCAGCACGACCTGTGCCCGGAGCTGTACCTGTCGCGGTTCGCGTCGCGGGGCAAGGACTTCCTGTACCGGATGGTGTGCCGGCTGGAGCGGGCGACGTACCGGACCGCGGACGTGGTGATCTCGACGAACGAGAGCTACCGTTCCGCCGCGCTCACGCGTGGGAACATGGCGCCGGACAAGGTGTTCGTGGTCCGCAGCGCGCCGGTGATCGAGCGGTTCCGGCAGGTGCCGGCCGAGCCCGAGCTGAAGAAGGGCAAGCCGCACCTGCTCTGCTACTTGGGCGTGATGGGCCCGCAGGACGGCGTCGACTACGCGTTGCGGTCGCTCGCGTTGTTGCGCGCAGAACGCGAGGACTGGCACGCGGTGTTCGTCGGCGCCGGCGACACGTTCGACGAGATGGTGGCGCTGTCTCGGTCGTTGGGCCTGGCCGACCTCGTCGAGTTCACCGGCCGCATCCCGGACGAGGACCTGGTGCGTTATCTGTCCACAGCGGACGTGTGCCTGTCGCCGGACCCGCACAACCCGCTCAACGACGTGTCGACGATGAACAAGGTCATGGAGTACATGGCCATGAGCCGCCCGATCGTGTCGTTCGAGCTGCGCGAGGCCCGCGTCTCGGCCGGCGAGGCCGCGGTGTACGCCCCGGCCAACGACGAGGCCGAGTTCGCGCGGTTGACGTCGCGGCTGCTCGACGACCCGTCGGAACGGGAGCGGATGGGCAAGCTCGGCAAGGAGCGGGTGGAGGGATCCCTCGCGTGGTCGAACTCCCAGAAGGCCCTTCTCGCGGCGTACGAAGCGGCGATGGCGGGCTGAACACCCCACGGGGTGAACGCGGATCGCATATGCTCGACTACCGGGAGGTAGTCGTGGGCAAGCTGATCAAACCGCTGACGCCGCATGAGATCTACGAGAAGCTGCGGGCCGGCGACACGCGGCTGCTCGAGGAGGGGCGTGCGGCGGCGCAGGCACAGGCCGTGGCGGAAGGGGCGCGGGCCCTGCTGCTGGGCAAGCAGGCCGCGCTCCTGCAGAGCGGTTGGGAAGGTTCGGCCGGCGCGGGGGCGTCGGGGGTGGTGAAGTCCCTGGTCGACAACGCGCATGCCGGGACGGACCAGCTGGCCGAGGCCCAGAAGCTGATGGACCGGCAGAGTTCGTCGTTCCACCACGCCGCCAACAGCGTCCGCCCCGTGCCCGCCGGACCACCGAAGCAGGACCTGACGGACCCGATGTGGCCGTTCGTCGACTACGAGCGGCAGGTCATGTCGTACCAGTCCGACGCCCAGCACAACATCGACGTGTTCCGCGGTTACGACACAGCCAGCGAAAGCTACGAAAGCGGCATGCGTCCGTACACGATCGTGGACGATTCCGGCGAGACGGTGACCGTCGGCGACACCGGCGACTACATCGAGGTTCCCGACGACGGGTCTCCGCGGGATGGCGGGCAACCGCGGGACGGCGGGCCGTCCGAGCCGTTGGGTGGGCGTCGGGATCCTGGCTCTGGTCGCGGTCCTGGCCCTGGTTCCGGTTTTGGTCCGGGTTCCAGCTTTGGCCCTGGTCCGGGTTCTGGATTTGGTCCTGGTGGTGTTCCCGTGGGCGGTGTCCAGGAGACCAGCCCCAGCGATTTCGGTCCGCGTCCAGGCTGGTCGCCCGGACCGGTACCGGGTGGGCCGGGGCCGGGTGGACAGGTGGCGGGTGGGCCGGGGCCGGGTGGGTCGCCGGGGCAGGCGCCGTTCATGCCTGGTGGCTTCACGACTGGCGGTGTGACCTACGGTCCTGGCGCCGGCCCGGGTACCGGTGGTCCAGGCACCACCGGGAGAGACCCGGCGCTCCGTGGCGGCACGACGGGCGCAGGCCCGCTAACCGCCGAGGAGGCAGCCGCCCAACGCACGGCGACAGCGGCAACACGACGCCCCGGCCCGGGAATGATGGGCACCCCCACCGCCCCCACCCGAGGCAAGGACAACGAAGACGAGGAACACCACCGCAAAATCCTCATAGAAGCCGACCCCGAAAGCCTCTTCGGCAGCGACGAACTAACCGCCCCCCAGGTAATAGGCGACGACGACTACGAGGACGACTGATCAGCTCTTGATGGTCGCCAACGCCAACCCGGCGACTATGGCGGCCACCTGGCAGGGGTCCTTGTGCCCGATGTTCTCAGACGACAACCGGACGGGGACCTCGAACCTGATCTCATCGGACGCGCCGACAACGACCGTGCACTTACCGCTCGCACGGTCGTCGAACACGTTGGAGATCACGGCAGGATAACCTTCGATAGGCGGCAATTCCTCGAAGAGGGCGGTCTTGCCGTCTTTGTGCGCCTGGTACTCCACGCTGAGCCCACGCGGATCCCCGTCCAGAAAATGGATCTCCACCAAACCCCGGGTGTCAGCGTTCTCCCACGTGCAGGCCTTGCCGAAAGGTGCGTCCCTCCGCTCACCAGAAGGCGGCAGCGTGAGGCTGCGGGCCTGATCCGCGGTGAGCGTCTGACAGGGATCCTGTTGGAAGCGCGTGGTGTCCAGTGGGTCGTCCACCTTGGGAGCCCCCGCATACGGCAACTCCTGCCCGTTCTCCGTCGATGACGACCCCGTGCCCGAGGACTCCACCGTGGTTCGAGGCACGGGCTCTCCCCTGCTCGTCGTGGTGCAGGCGCTGACTACCGCCACGGCAAGCACACCAAGAATGGCCAAGGCATGTCGGAAAGCCACGGCGCTAGACCACCGGTCGAGTATCGCCGACGCCGGTCTGGCCAAGGCCGATGATCGTGCGCTCCTCCACGCCGAGGTAGGTGTCCAACGCGTCCTGACACTTCTGCGCCTGTTCCAGGTAGAAGGCTGAGTAGTGCCGGCAGTACGCGAGGTAGGAATCGCCAGACGTGTTGACTTTGGACGCGAAACTCTCGCTGACATATTCCTGAGCCGAAGGCCCGACCTTGACCATGGGCTCAGCATCCCGCGTTGACTGGTCGTAACTGTCGGCGAGTTCGATGTAGTTCTTGATCACCTGGCGGATGGTGTCCGGGTCGAAGGTGAAGGTGCCGGCTGTGGTGCCTTCGGTCGTGTCGTTGGTGAACTTGCTCAGCTCGACCACGATCCGGTCGCGCTCGCCGCCCATGCGCTCCCCCTGCGTCTTGGAACTCTCGGTAACCGAGCATACGGCACGGGTGGTTCCTGTGAGGTCGGTTCGAAGTGGGCACCGCTGTAACCAAATCCGGGTTTCGGGCGACGCGTAGCTTGAAAGGGGGCCTCACGCGGTGAACGATGATCAAGCACGGCTGTCCGTCATCTGGCAGGTCTTGCGCCTGCGGTGGCGGTTACTGATCGTGATCGCCGTCGTGGGGGCGTTCGTGGGAGCGGGGGCCTCTTTGGTGTTCTCTCCTGGTTACGAGACGTCCGCCAGTGTGGTGTTGCAGGGGGCTCGTGACCCGAACGAGTTGCTCACCGAGGCCCAGGTGGCGCAGAGCTCGGTTGTGTTGGACCGGACCGCCGGCGCCTTGAAGTGGGGGCTTTCGGGGGCTGATCTGGTCGACCGGGTGACGGCCGCGGTGGCGGACGGCAACATCATCGAGATCACGGCCACCGCGGACACTCCCGAGCAGGCCCAGCGGCTCGCGGACCGGGTGGCCCAGGAGTACGTCACCTTCTCCACCCAGCTGCTCTCCACCACCACGGACGCGTCCGCGCAGGTGTCGCAGGAGCAGCAGCAGACCCTCCGCCAGCAGATCATCGACACCAACCAGAAGATCTCCGACCTGCACAACTCCGCCGGTGAGGGGCAGACCATCGACTCTGTCGGGGTGCGGACCGAGCTGGAGCAGCTGCGGACCGCGCTCTCCCAGGCCGTCGCCAAGCTCGACGAGCTCGACACCGCCTCCGGGCAGGCCAAGATGGTCGTGATGGGTCCGGCCGAGCGCCCGCTCTCGGCCGCGGCGCCGACCATGACGGACCTCATCGGGGGCGGGGCGCTGTTGTTCCTCCTCATCGGCGTCTTCTGGCAGCTCTTCGCCGCGCGGGCCGATCGGCGGGTGCGGGACGAGGCCGTGATCGCCTCCGCGCTCGGGGCCGGGGTGCTGGGCGGCGTCGAGGTGCCCGCCGCGCCGGTCGAAAGGGCCACCGGGGTCGTCGCGGGCGTCAGGTCCTTCTTCCTCGGGGATCGGCCCTGGCACGTTGCCGCCCTACCACCTGCCGCGGACGAGGTCGGACTGGCCATCCGCTACCGACGGGTGCTGTCGCGGCTGCGTGACCAGCTCCCGTCCGGGCCCGGGCGCCTGCTGGCGGTGGTCGCGGCCGACGATCCGGAGGCCCGCGTGGCCGCCGCCCGCCTGACGGAGTTCGCCCTCGAGGTGCGGCTCACGCTGACCGTGTGGGAGGCCGACCCGGCCCGCCCGACGGTGCCGGACGAGGCGGTGCCCGGTGTCGTGGCGGTCGTCACGGCCGGGACGCGGAACGGGTGGGAGCTGGTCGGGATCGCCGAAGCGTGCGCGGACGCCGGGCACGACGTCCTCGGCGTCGTCGTCGCGCACCCGACCGAACCACCCGCCGACGAGCCCCAACCGGAGCGCGAGCCGGTGCTGGCGGGTGCCGGATGACCAACCCCGAGAACCCCCAGCCGCAGCACCTCCTGGACTTCGCCCGGCTGTGGGTCGCGATTCGGCGCGGGCGGCGGCTCTGGCTCACGTTCGCCCTGGTCGGGCTGCTTGGCGGCGGTGCGCTCGCGGTGCTCATGCCGCCCGCGCCGACCGCGGTCACCCGCATCCTCGTCGTGCACGAGGAGGACAACGCCTCCGACGGCGGCAGCCTCATCCGCACCGACGTCACCCTCATGACCACCACCCGGATCGCCGGCGCGGCACTCAGGAAACTCGACTCGCACGAGCGGCCCGAGGAGTTCCTCAAGGACTTCCAGGTCGTCGGGCTCACGAACAACGTCCTCGAGCTGACCGTCAAGGGCACCTCCAGCGCCGATGCCGTGCGGCGGGCCAAGGCACTGGCCGAGGCCTTCATCGCCGACCACATCGGACGGATCCAGGCCGCTGCCAAGGCCGACGCGAAGGCCATCACCGACCAGCGCGCTCAGGTGCAGTCCGAGCTGGACCAGGTCAACGGGCAGATCTCCAGTGCCGAGACCGCCGCGCAGAACAACCAGAACAACCAGGACGCCCCGACGCCCAACGCCGCCAACCTCGACTCGCTCTACGCCCGCCGGGCCGACCTGACCAGCCAGATCTCGCAGCTGACGCAGCAGGCCCAGCAGGCCGGGCTGGGCGCGCCACGTGTCAGCGCCGGCACGCAGATCGTCGACGCGCCACGGCCCGTCAAGATCTCGCTCAAGGTGACCGGCGCCACCAACGGCGGCATCGGGCTCGTGGTCGGGCTCGTCATCGGGCTCGCGGTGGCCGCCGTCGGCGGTGTGGTGCGGGACAAGCCCGTGCTGCGCAAGGACATCGCCGAGCACCTCGGTGCCTCGGTCATCGCGGAGCTGCCGCGGCGCGGGAGAACGCGGTTCCTGCCCGGCAAGAAGGCCGCGCAGACCCGCAAGCGGGTCGCCGTCACGCTCGTCCGCCTCGTGCGGGACGGGTCCGGGCCCGTGTCCATCCTCGAGCTGGGTGCCGCGCCGCTCGCCGCCGGCCTCGCCGCCGACGTCGCCGCGGAGCTGGCCGTCGAGCAGGCGGTCGTGCTGGTCGCGGATCCGCCGGAGCGGATCAGGGAGGCGCCGGACGGTGTGCGGGTCGTGGGCGCCGACGACACCGGCGCACCGCAGGAGGGCGAGGCCCGCATCGGGCTCGGGTCCGTCGCGCCCGGGACCGCGTGGACCGACCTGCCCCACCTCGGCACGGAGACGCTGCTGGTCGTGAAGGCCGGGTTCGCGAACACGACCTGGCTGCACACGGTCGCCCGCCAGCTCGCCGACGCCGGCATCCCGATCGTCGGCGTCGTGCTCGCGGATCCGGACCGGCGGGACAAGTCCGACGGCACGTTGTGGGACGGCCTGCACACGGCGCTACGCGGCCGGGCCAGGCACAAGACCAACAACACGACCAACGGCACGACGAACGGCACGACCAACGGCATGAACGTGCACGACCTCCCCACCAAACGGTTCGCACCGGTGCGGCCCGCCGAGAAGAAAGGCTGACACATGTGCGGCATCGCAGGTGCCTACCTGTGGCCCGACGGCGGCCCGCTGACGGAACGGCTCACCAAGACGCTGGCGCACCGCGGGCCGGACGCGTCCGGGCGCTACAGCAACGCGGCCGCCGACCTCCACCTCGGTCACCGGCGGCTGTCGATCATCGACCTGACCGAGACCGGCGCGCAGCCGATGGTCTCCGACGGGCTGGTGCTCACCTACAACGGTGAGCTGTACAACGCGCCGGCGCTGCGCGGGGAGCTGGCGTCCCACGGCGTGCGGTTCCGCGGCACGTCCGACACCGAGGTGCTGCTGGAGGCGTGGCGGCGCTGGGGCGTGGACTGCCTGCCGCGGCTGCGCGGGATGTTCGCGTTCGGGATCTTCGACGAGCGGACCGGGGAGCTGACGCTGGCGCGCGACCAGCTGGGCATCAAGCCGCTGTTCTACGTGCGGCGCGGGGGCGGGCTGGCGTTCGCGTCCGAGCTGAAGGCGCTGGCGGGCGAGCTGGGTGACCTGACCGTCAACGACGCCGCGCTCGTCGCGTCGCTGCTGTACTACTGGGTGCCGGACAGCCGGTGCGCGTACCGGGAGGCGGCGAAGCTGCCACCGGGGAGCTGGCTGCGGATGAAGCCGAACGGATCGACCGAGCAGGGCACGTACTTCTCGCTCCGGGACGTCGCCGCCGAGGCGCAGCATTCCGGTCCGGTCGACCTGGCCGCGGTGGTCGAGGAGTCGACCAGGGCGCACCTGCTGGCGGACGTGCCGGTCGCGACGTTCCTGTCCGGTGGGCTCGACTCCAGCTACCTGACCGCGCTCGCGGCCCGGCACAGCCCCGGGATCTCCGCGTACACCATTGGTTTCCGCGCCGAGGACGCGCGGTTCGAGGCCATGCCGGACGACCTGAAGTACGCGCGGATCGTGGCGGAGAAGTTCGGCGTCGACCTGCACGAGATCGAGATCGCGCCGCAGGTGCTGGACCTGCTGCCGAAGATGACCTACCACCTCGACGAGCCGATCGGCGATCCCGCGGCGATCAACACGTTCCTGATCTGCTCGGCGGCCCGCGAGGCCGGGGTGAAGGTGATGCTGTCGGGGATGGGCGCGGACGAGCTGTTCGCCGGCTACCGCAAGCACCTCGCGAACACGCTCGCGCTGCGGTACCAGAAGGTGCCCGCCGCGCTGCGGTCGCCGATCCGGTCGGTTGTCGACAGGCTGCCGGTGGCGTCCGCGAAACGCGGCTACCGGTCCGTGCGATTTGCCAAGAGGTTCCTGTCGTTCGCGGAACTGCCCGAGGAAACCGCTTTTCGGCGCAGCTACACCATGTACGACCACGCGGAGCTGACGGGACTGCTCTCGCCGGACCTGCGTGCGACGGTGGACGACGTGCTGACCGAGCACGCGGACACCTACCACGACAACTCCCTGTCGGACTTCGTGAACCGGATGTGCCTCGCGGACTCGCGGCTGTTCCTGCCGGGGTTGAACCTCGCGTACACGGACCGGTCGTCGATGGCGGCGTCCACCGAGGTGCGGGTGCCGTTCGTGGACGTCGAGGTCGTGAAGGCGGCGTTCGCCCTGCCCGGCTCGGCGAAGATCGTGCGCCGGCAGGGGAAGGTGGCGTTGAAGAAGGCGGCCCTGTCGATGCTGCCGGAGGAGATCGTCTACCGGCCGAAGGGGTTGTTCTCGGCGCCGCTGCGGGCGTGGATGAGCCGCGACCTCGCGCCGCTGGTCCACGAGGTGGTGAACGAGGGACTCCTGGTGCGCAACGGTTTCCTGCGCCGCGAGGCCCTGCAGCGGCTGGTCGACGAGGACGCGTCGGGGCAGCAGGACCGGTCGAAGCACCTCTGGCACGTGTTGACGCTCGAGCACTGGTACCGCGCGGCTACCAACAAGTAGAAGGAAAAGGCCTTGAAGCAGGTTGTGCAGAACTACAAGAGCGGCGAGCTGGCGCTGCTCGACGTGCCGGAACCGGCGTGCAAGCCGGGCGGGGTGCTGGTGCGGACCCTGTACTCGCTGATCTCGACCGGCACTGAGCTGATGAAGGTCAGCGAGGCCAGCAAGTCGTTGCTGGGCAAGGCGAAGGCCCGGCCGGACCAGGTCGCGAAGGTGATGCAGTGCGTCGCGACGAACGGCCTCGCGGCGACGTACCGCAA
>NZ_JBJMIE010000342.1:0-22197 GCF_045807065.1 Actinophytocola sp.
CCGGTTCGGCTTCGGCATCGCGACCGCGGTGCACTGCTGCACGTCGTCCGGCTTCGCGGGGTCCAGCCGGCACTGGTCGCTCATCGCCACGACCCGGGTGTTCTTGCCGACCACGACGCTCGCCACGACGACCGGTTTCTCGGCGTCGTCCTCGCCGGTCGCGCGGTACACGGTCAGCCGGTCGCTCGGGTCGGTCGGGCAGCGCTCGATGACCGCGATCTTGGCGCTCACCACCGACACCGTGCCGTAGGTGCAGCCGACGCGCGGCTGCTTGTTCGGGTTGACGAGCGCCGGGACCCGGCCGTACTCCATGGTCTGGACCAGGTCGGACCGCCAGGTGGTGAGCAGCTTGGCGCCGGTCGTGGTGACGTACCCGCTGTTGTCGTACAGCAGCCGCGTGCCCAGCTCGGCGTCGGAGTCGCGCTGCCCCTGGTAGGGCTTGTCCCGCTGCTCGTTCTCCTGCGGCGGTCGCCCGCGCTGCCCGGTCGCCGGCCACAGCGCGGTCACCTCGCTGCACCCGCCCTTCTTGCGCGGGTCGTCGTCCGGCAGCAGGTTGTCGGTCTTCGCGTACACGGCGACGGCCATCTGCCACGCCCCGATCACCGTGCACAGCGGCAGGTCACGGGTGTAGCGCCAGCGGACCTCACCCGTCAGCGGGTCCCGGCCGGCGACCTCGCCGCCGTTGCCGGTGACGACCGCCGGGCCGATGGCCACGGGCTCGGGCGTGGCGGCCGACTTGGCCCGCCACACCTCGCCCATCGACGGCGGGAACGTCGTCGGCCGGGCAGGCGAGGTCATCGTCCCCGCGTAGGTCTGCGCCGTGGTCGCCCGCACGTCGCTGGACCGCCACAGCAGCAGCCCACCCACGAGCGCCGCGACCGCGATCAAGGCGGCGACGGCGACATCCCGCTTGCGGTGGAACCTGGTCCGCTGCCAGCGCTCAAGCGGTTCGTCGTCCTCAGAAGAACCGTCGAGCACGTCCTCGTCGCCGATCACAGTCTTCAATGGCTCGCTCCGCTCGCTGGGCTGATCAGGCCCGCACGCGGCGTCTTGCCTCCCGGCGCTGCTCGGCGGGTCGCTTCGCTCCCGGCCTTCGCTGCTCGGTCGGTCCAGACGCCGCCGGCCCGATCACGCGTCAGTCTGCCGAACCGCCTGTTTCGCTCGCGTTGGGCGTCGTCTCACTCACGGGCACGCCGCCCCGCCTACGGGTCCTGGCCCGCGTCCTGGCGGGCCGGTCCGACTTCGGCGACGAGGTCGCCTCCTGCGGCTCGGCCGCCGGCTCGCCCTCGCCGCCACTGCCACCGCGGCGGCGGACGCGCCTGCGCTGGCGCGGCTCACCGGTGGACTCGGCCGACTCGGTCTTGCGAGCCTTCTCGGGGCCACCCTTGCCGCCGGTACGGGAACGCCGGCGGTTGCGGCCCTTCTTCGTGCCGCCCAGGTCCTCCTCGGGCTCGGCCGACAGGCCGGCGCGGGTCCGCTTCGACAGCGGCAGCCGACCGGTCGCGTCCGCCGGGATGCCCAGGTCGGCGAACAGATGCGGCGACGTCGAGTACGTCTCGACCGGCGCCGGCTTGTCGAGGCCCAGCGTGTCGCTGATCAGCTTCCAGCGCGGCTCCTCGTCCCAGTCGACGAGCGTGACGGCCACACCCTCGCGCCCGGCGCGGCCCGTGCGGCCGATCCGGTGCACGTACATGCCCTCGTCCTCCGGGCACTGGAAGTTGATCACGTGCGTGACGTCGTCGATGTCGATGCCCCGGGCCGCGACGTCCGTGGAGATCAGCACGTCGACCTTGCCGGACCGGAACGCCCGCAGCGCCTGCTCACGCGCGCCCTGGCCCAGGTCACCGTGCACGGCGGCCACCGCGAAGCCACGCTCCGCGAGGTCGTCGGCCACCTTCTGCGCGGTCCGCTTGGTCCGGCTGAAGATCATCGTCAGACCGCGGTCCGACGCCTGCAGCGCCCGCGCCACGATCTCGATCTTGTCGAGCGAGTGCGCCCGGTAGACGAACTGGCGGGTGCGCTCGTGGATGGCGCCGGCGTCGTTCTCCTCGGCGCGGATGTGGGTCGGCTGGTGCAGGAACGTGCGGGCCAGCGTGATGATCGGGCCGGGCATCGTGGCCGAGAACAGCATGGTCTGCCGCTCGTCGGGCACCATGGTCAGGATCCGCTCGACGTCGGGCAGGAAGCCCAGGTCGAGCATGCGGTCGGCCTCGTCGAGCACCAGCGCGCGGACCTTGCCGAGCACCAGGTGGCGCTGTTCGGCCAGGTCCAGCAGGCGGCCCGGGGTGCCGACGACGATGTCCACGCCCCTGCGCAGCTCGGCGATCTGCTGCTCGTAGGGCCGGCCGCCGTACACGGAGCTGACGCGGGCGCCCAGGTGCCTGGCGGCGTCGGACAGGTCGTGGCAGACCTGCAGGCACAGCTCACGGGTGGGCACGACGACCAGCACCTGCGGGGTGCCGTCGCCCGGGGTGGTGATGCGGTTGAGCAGGGGCACGCCGAAGCCCAGCGTCTTGCCGGTGCCGGTGCGTGCCTGGCCGATGATGTCGTTGCCGGCGAGCGCCAGCGGCAGCGTCAGCTCCTGGATCGCGAAGGTCCGCTCGATGCCGGCCTCGGAAAGGGCTTTGACGATCTCCGCCTTCACGCCGAACTCGGCGAACGTGGGGGAGTCGGAGCGGACGGGCGCGTCCGCCAGCAACGGATGGGACGTGTCGGTTTCGGGGACGCCCGCCTCGCTGTGCTCCAGCTCGACGACGTCCATGTCCTTGATCTCTTCAGTGATGTGAATCTCTCCCTTGTCCAGCGCGCTCCGCCCTGGACGGGCCGCTCGACCGCACCCTCTGGTGAGGTACGGGAGGGCCGGCGAGGCGCGCACACCCTCTTCACGCGGCTGGTGAAAAAGCCTGCGTTTGGGCTCAGTCTACCTGCGATGGTGGACGGATACGCTCAGGGTCATGAGCGAGTCTGGCGATGCGGCCGCGAAAGTGGACATTGACCCCGGTGTGGTTGACCTGCTCGGAGTCCTTGCTTACGGCGAGTTGTCGGCCTTCGACCGGCTCGCCGAGGACGCGCGCACGGCGCCGTCCATCGACGGTCGTGCCGCGTTGTCGGCCATGGCCGCCGCCGAAATGGGCCACTACCAGCGGATCGAGAAGTTCCTGGCCGGCCACGGCATCGACGTGCAGGACGCCATGCGCCCGTTCATCGGCCACTTCGACACCTGGCACGCGTCGACCGCGCCCCGCTCGTGGCTGGAATCACTCGTCAAGGCCTACGTCGGCGACGGCCTGGCCGCGGACCTGTACCGCGAGATCGCCTCGTGGCTGGACCCCGAGACGTCCGCGCTGGTGACCGAGGTGCTCGCGGACACCGGCCACTCGGCGTTCGCCGAACGCATGGTCCGCGCGGCCATCGAGACCGACCGCGCCGTCCGGGACCGCCTGGCGTTATGGGGCCGCCGGTTGCTCGGCGAGGCACTGACCCAGGCGCAGTACGTGGTGGCCGAGCGCGACGGCCTCGCGGCGCTCATCGTGGCGGGCACCGGCGACCTCGCGGGAATCGCCGCGCTGTTCCGGCGGTTGCAGCAGCAGCATGGCAAGCGGATGTCCGCGCTGGGACTCGGCTAGCCTTGGTCCGTCGTACCGTCATATTGGAGGTCACCGTGGAGGTCAAGGTCGGAGTCGCGGACACCGCGCGGGAGCTGCTCATCAACAGCTCACAGACTCCGGAAGAGGTCGAGGCGTTGGTGGCCGACGCGTTGAAGGGCTCCTCGGACACGTTGACGCTCATCGACGACAAGGGGCGCCGGTACGTGGTGCCCTCTGCCCGGGTCGCGTACGTGGAGATCGGGTCCGCCGACTCGCGGCGGGTGGGCTTCGCCACCGCCTGATCAGGCTTTTTCCGAGGGCAGGGCCGTGGTGGTCCTGCCCTCGGTCTTTCGTCCTGCGTCCTTGAGGGGGCGCCTGCCTGCCTTGCCCCCCGCCGCCACCGCCGAACCGCCTCACGGAGAGGTCTGTTTCGCCACGGGGCTCGGGTCGCCTCCGTCACCCCGGCGCGGGCTCGGGTTCGCTTCCGTCACTTCGGCGATGGGGGGCGGGTTCGCTTCAGCCGGCGGTTGGTTCGGGGAACTTGACCACCTTGTTCAGTTCCAGTGGCTTGTTCGGGTCGAGGACCACGTCATGCGATCGGGTGAATCCGTCGATCGCGGACCAGATGATCTGCGTCAGGTACTCGACGATCGACTCGCGGCTCATGGTGCGGCGGTCCAGCCACCATTCGCTGACGTTCTGGACCATGCCGACGATGCCGTGGGCCCAGGGTTCGGCGGCGCCCGAGTCCAGGTTCATCGCGCGTAGGTAGTCGCCCAGTAGGGCGGACAGGGCCTGTGCGATCAGTTCCTTGTCCTCGGCCACGATGTCC
Source organism: Actinophytocola sp. (assembly GCF_045807065.1). Lineage (GTDB taxonomy): Bacteria > Actinomycetota > Actinomycetes > Mycobacteriales > Pseudonocardiaceae > Actinophytocola. The sequence continues at coordinate 4,420 of NZ_JBJMIE010000342.1, forward strand.
TGCTCCACCGCGCGGTTGGCCAGGTTCCTGCGCAGCAGCATCCGGTACAGGTGGGGGTGTTCCTCGACCGTCGAGAAGAACGCGTCCAGGCTCTTCCTGATCCGCGGGACCGGGGCCTCCTCGTTGTTCAGCGCCGGGATGAGGCGGTCGAAGAGGATTTCCGTGCCGCGGTGGCCCAGTGCCACGAACAGGTCCGCCTTGTCGGCGAAGTGGCGGTACAGGACCGGCTTCGTCACGCCCGCCTCCGCGGCGATGTGGTCCATGCCGACCTCCGGGCCGTGCTCGGCCAGTGCGCGCATCGCGGCCTCGACGAACTCCGTGCGGCGGGCCGCGCGGTGGGATCGCCAGCGGTCTCGTCGGGCGTCGCCGGTCGAGGGGTCCGTTGCTTCTGGCACCTTGCGGACGTTACCCCTCACGAAAGACCCCTCACGAGTGCTGGAGCGGGTAACCGCCGCCGATGCCCTTCCAGGCCAACGTGCTGATCAGGCCGACGGCCTCGTCCTTGGTCATCGTCCGGTTGTTCGCCAGCCAGCTGCGGGCCGCCACCTGGCTGATGCCCACCAGGCCGACGGCCAGGAGCCGCGCCGGCTCCTCCTCCAGGCCGGCGTCCGCGGTGATGGTCCTCGTGATGGCCTGCACGCACGCGTCCGTGCCCCGGTCGATGGCCGCCTGGACCACCGGCTCGCCGCGCAGGTCGGACTCGAAGACCAGCCGGTACGCCTGGCTCTCGCCGTCCACGAAGTCGAAGTACGCGCTCACGGCGTTGCTGACCCGCGCCTTGTTGTCGGTGGTCGACTCCATGGCGTCGGTCACCCGCTGGATCAGCTCGTCGACGTGGATCTCCAGCAGGGCGAGGTACAGCTCCAGCTTGCCGGGGAAGTGCTGGTAGAGAACCGGCTTGGACACACCCGCGCGCTCGGCGATCTCGTCCATGGCCGCCGCGTGGTAGCCGTTGGCCGCGAAGACGTCCTGCGCCGCGGCGAGCAGCTGCGCCCGCCGGGCGGTGCGCGGCAGTCGTGCCGCTCGGTTCCCCTGACCAGCCAGCCCGTGCTGGATCGTTTCCGACATGCGCCCTCCAGATCCCTCGCGAATCGGGGTCACCGACCCGAGGTCCGACCTTACTCGCCGGTAATGCGTAACCGGGAGAGTCATGGACACTAGAACGATGAGTACCTCCACCGAGCCGCCTTCCCCGGTCACGTTCGTTCCCATGTCAGACGCCGTGTTGCCCGCCGTCGACATGTCGATCCCACCGTGGCCCGGCGAGGACCGGTCATCCGGTGGGGTGAAGCTCCACGTTCGTGTCACGCCCGGTCCCGGTGACGCCCCGACCGCCGTCTACGTGCACGGTCTCGGCGGTTCCGCGACCAACTGGACCGATCTAGCGGGCCAGCTGTCCGGCTTCGTGCCGGGCATCGCGCTGGACCTCCCCGGGTTCGGCAGATCGGAGCCGCCGCGGGACTTCGACTACTCCATCCCCGCGCACGCCGACACGGTCGCCCGCTTCGTCGAGGGCCTCGGCGTCGGGCCGGTGCACCTGTTCGGCAACTCGATGGGCGGCGCGATCGCGATGAACGTCGCCGCCGACCACCCCGAGCTGGTGCGCACGCTGGCGCTCGTGTCGCCGGCCGTGCCGGACCTGCGACCCCTCACGTCGCGCATGTCCGACCCGCGGCTGGCCGTCGCCTACCTGCCGCTGGTCGGCGCGACGGTGCGCAGGCGGATCGCCGCCGAGCCCGGCGACATGCGGGTCATGCGGCTGCTGCGGCTGTGTTTCGCCGAGCCGGACAAGATCCCGCGGTCCCGCCGGGAGGAGTCGGCCAAGGAGTTCGCCGAGCGGGAGCGGCTCGTGTGGGCCAACCCGGCGCTCGCCAGGAGCACCGTCGGTCTGTTCCGCTCGTGGCTCGTGCCGCGCACCCGCTCGATGTGGACGCTGGCGCCGCGGATCAAGGCGCCGACACTGGTCGTGTGGGGCGCGGACGACAAGCTGGTCACGGTCCGCAAGGCACCACGCACGGCCCGGCTGATCCCGAGGGCGCGGCTGCTGGTGCTGCCCAGGACCGGGCATGTCGCGCAGATGGAGCGGCCGGGCACGGTCGCGCGGGCGGTGCTGGGCATGTGGGAACAGGTCGACGCGGGCAACTGGTGAGCGCCCGTATTTCCGCTGTGGCACTCTTGTTGTCGTGACGAGACCTGTCCGTGACCGGTATCGGGCGGAGGAACGCCGCACGTCGGCCGAGCCGTTGGCCGCGAAGTGGCGCCCGCTCGACGACCCGCCTTCCGGCAGGCGCAGGGCGGTGCGCCGCAGGAAGGGCCTGCTGTCCGCGTACGGCTGGCGCCTGTACGCCGTGCCGGCCCTGCTGGCGGTGACCGCGCTGGTCCTGGTCCAGACCGCGAACGACAGGGACTCGCCCGACCGGACGACGGCGGGGTCGAGCGCCGGCGGCGGCGCCGCGAACACCGGCGACGTCTACGCGAACTCGAAGATCACGGAGAAGCCGGTCAAACCGGCCGACCCGAAGGTCCCGACCGCGGAGCTGCCGGCGGGCCCGGCGTACCCGCAGGCCGGCTCCGGCAACTTCTCGGTGATCCCCGGCACGACGCCGCGGGTCGGCAACGGCGGGAAGCTGTACACCTACACGATCGAGGTCGAGGACGGGATCGACCTGGCCCCGTACGGCGGCATCGACTCGTTCGGCCGCCTGGTCGACTCGACGCTCGCCGACCCGCGTGGCTGGGCCGGGACCGGGCAGGTGTCGGTGCAGCGCGTCGACGGCAACGCGAACCCGGACATCCGGTTCACCCTGGCGACGCCGGACACGGTGCACCGCACGGACTTCTGCGGCTACTCGATCAAGTACGAGTCCTCGTGCTGGCGCCGCTCCGAGAAGCGCGTGATGATCAACCTGGCGCGGTGGGTGCGCGGCGCGCTGGCCTTCGGTGGCGACATCGGGTCCTACCGCGAGTACGCCATCAACCACGAGATCGGGCACGCCTTCGGCAAGGGCCACGTCGGCTGCGGCGAGCAGGGCGGCCTCGCGCCGGTGATGATGCAGCAGTCGTTCGGCACGTCCAACGACTACGTCGCCCAGCTCAACGAGCAGGCCGACAACACCGACCCGGTGCAGGCGGACGGCAAGACGTGCCGTTTCAACCAGTGGCCCAACCCCCAGGCGCAGCCGCCGACGTGATCCCTTCCCGACATGTGGGAGCCGGGGAAGCCCGGGTGGGACCTCCGCGTTGAACGTGGGGAGACTGGGGCTTACCAGTCACGCGTCGAGGAGGAACCCATGGCAAGCGGTTTGCCACCGCTGGTGGAGCCGGCCGCCGAGCTGACCAAGGACGAGGTCGCCCGCTACAGCCGTCACCTGATCATCCCGGATGTCGGGGTGGACGGGCAGAAGCGGCTGAAGAACGCGAAGGTCCTGGTGGTCGGCGCGGGTGGGCTGGGCAGTCCCGCCCTGCTGTACCTGGCCGCGGCCGGCGTCGGCACGCTCGGTGTGATCGACTTCGACGTCGTCGACGAGTCGAACCTCCAGCGGCAGGTGATCCACGGGCAGTCGGACATCGGCAAGCCGAAGGCCGTCTCGGCCAAGGAGTCGATCGCCGAGATCAACCCGTTCGTGCACGTGATCCTGCACCAGGAGCAGCTGACCTCGGACAACGCGCTGGAGGTCTTCGCAGGCTACGACCTGATCCTGGACGGCACCGACAACTTCGCGACCCGCTACCTGGTCAACGACGCGGCGGTGCTGCTGGGCAAGCCGTACGTCTGGGGCTCGATCTTCCGGTTCGAGGGCCAGGTCAGCGTGTTCTGGGAGGACGCGCCGAACGGCCAGGGCCTCAACTACCGCGACCTCTACCCCGAGCCGCCGCCGCCCGGGATGGTCCCGTCCTGCGCCGAGGGCGGCGTCCTCGGCGTGCTGTGCGCGTCGATCGGCTCGGTCATGGTCACCGAGGCGATCAAGCTGATCACGGGCATCGGCGAGCCGCTGCTCGGCCGGCTGATGGCGTACGACGCGCTGGAGATGTCGTACCGGACCATCCGGATCCGCAAGGACCCGGAGTCCAAGCCGATCGAGGGCCTGATCGACTACGACGCGTTCTGCGGCGTGGTCTCCGACGACGCGCAGCAGGCCGCGGCCGACCACACGATCACCCCGCGCGAGCTGAAGGAGAAGTTCGACCGCGGCGACGACTTCGCCCTGATCGACGTCCGCGAGCCGCACGAGTACGAGATCGTGAGGATCCCCGGGGCGACCCTGATCCCGAAGGACGAGATCCTGTCCGGCGCCGCGCTGTCGAAGCTGCCCCAGGACAAGCCGATCGTGCTGCACTGCAAGTCCGGCGCCCGCTCCGCGGAGGCCCTGGCCGCACTGCACAAGGCCGGCTTCAAGGACGCGGTCCACGTGGGCGGTGGCGTCCTGGGCTGGGCCCGCGACGTGGACCCGAGCCTGCCGACCTACTGATACCGGTGCCGTGGAAGGGCGCGTTGGGGATGCCCAACGCGCCCTTCCCGGTGTTGTGGGTGCTGAGCCGATCGGGTCGGCAACGCGCCACGACCGCGTGACCTGCACGACGCGTGACGGGGCGGGCAGGTAGCGTGCCTGATCGTGACTGCGTCGCCACCGCCCCAGCATGTGCGGGCCGCCTTCGGCGCCAAGGAGAGCGTGCCGGAGCTGGTCGGCGCCGGCCCTCACTGGCGCTGTGACGACATCGCCCTGCGGCCGGTCACCAACCCGGCCGAGGCGTCCTGGGTCGCGCAGACCCTCGGCGAGCTGACCGTGCCCGACCTGCGCATCGGCCGGCCCCTGCGGTCCAGTGACGGGCGGTACGTCGTCGGGGGCTGGGTCGCCTTCCGGTACGTCTCCGGCACCGCCGAGGCACGCTACGACGAGATGGTCGCCGCCTCGCTGCGCCTGCACAGGGCCACCGCCGGCCTGTCCGTGCCCCGGTTCCTGCAGGGCAGGGCCGACGTCTTCGCCATGGCCGACCGGGCCGCCGCCGGGGTCGAGGAGGCGCCGCTCAACCCGTCGCTCGGCGGGCGGCTGTTCGACGTCCTCTCCGCCTCGCGCAGGCCGCTCGGGCTGCGGCCGCAGGTGGTGCACGGCGACCTGTTCGGCAACGTCCTCTTCGACGGCGACGCGGCGCCCGGCATCGTCGACTTCACCGCGTTCCACCGGCCGCCGGAGTGGGCCGCGGCCGTGCTGGTCGTCGACGCGCTCGCGTGGGGCGGCGCCGACGACGGCCTGCCGAAGCGCTGGGCGCACCTGCCCGAGTGGCCGCAGGCACTGCTGCACGCCCTGCTCTACCGCCTGGCCGTGCACGCACTGCACCCGCACTCGACCGAGCAGTCGATGCGCGGCCTGGAACGCGCCGCGCGCCTGGTCACAACGGTCTGAGCGCCGGCTCGACCAGGTAGTCCAGGGAGGACAGGAGCGTCCGCGCCGGCGCCTCCGTCAGCGCGAGCACGGCGATGACCGCGACCACCGCCGCCGTGACGTTCCGCCACCACAGCCATGCCGTGGAAATTCCTCCCGCCCCCTGTCGATTTCCCGGTTCGGCGGCGTCGTCGGGGTGAGACGCTGCACCGGGCAGCGGACGAGGAGGAACACGTGCGGTACATGTTGATGATTGCCGACGACACGGGTGAACGCCTGAGCCCCACCCAGATCGACGCCGAGCCGGAGTTCATGGCGTGGCTGCGGGACGTGGAGTCGCGTGGCGCCAGCCGGGTGGGGACGCTGCTGCGCCCGCGGACGGAGGCCGCGACCGTGCGGGTCCGGGAGGGGCGGACGCTGCGCTCCGACGGCCCGTTCGCGGAGACCAAGGAGCACATCGGGGGTGTCGAGATCGTCGAGTGCGCCGACCTCGACGACGCCATCGCGATCGCGTCGACGCACCCGGCCGCGGGCCGGTACCCCATCGAGATCCGGCCGTTCTGGCCGCTGGAGGAGGACTGATGCGGTTCCTGATGCTCGTGACCGTCGACCCGGACCTGGCCGGCACGGTCGACGGCGATCCGACGGCGTGGGTGAACGAGACGACCGCCAAGGGGCAGCGGCTCGAGGGTGACCGGCTCCGCCCGGTCAGCGACGCGACCACGCTGTGGCCCAAGGACGGCGGCGGCACGTTCGTCTCCGACGGCCCGTTCGCCGAGACGAAGGAGCAGATCGCCGGCTACGACGTCATCGAGTGCGCCGACCTCGACGAGGCGGTCGAGGTGGCGGCGAAGCACCCGGTGGCGAGGTTCGGCGCGATCGAGCTGCGACCCGTGTGGGAGTGAGCGAGGTGGTGGTCAGGGAGGCGGTCGACGAGGCGTTCCGAGCCGAGTGGGGACGCGTGGTCGCCACGCTGATCCGCGTCACCGGCGACTGGGACCTCGCCGAGGAGTGCGCCTCCGACGCGTTCGCGAGCGCGTTGGCCACCTGGCCCCGGGACGGCGTGCCGCGCCGCCCCGGGGCGTGGCTCACGACCGCCGCCCGCAACCGCGCGCTCGACCGGATCCGGCGCGGCGCCGCGGAGACCGGCCGGCTGCGCCGGCTCGCCCCCGTCGTGCCGGTCGAGCCCGAGACCCCCGAGCCTGCCGAGCCCGACGTCGTGCCCGACGACCGGCTGCGCCTGATGTTCACCTGCTGCCACCCGGCCCTGCCACTCGAGGCGCAGGTCGCGCTGACGCTGCGCACCCTCGCCGGGCTCACCACGCCCGAGATCGCGCGGGCGTTCCTGGTGCCGGAGTCGACGATGGCGCAGCGGCTCGTCCGGGCCAAGCGCAAGATCCGCAACGCCCGCATCCCGTACCGCGTGCCGCCGGCCGAGCTGCTGGGAGAACGCACCGCGGGCGTGCTCGGCGTGCTGTACCTGCTGTTCAACAAGGGCTACTCGGGTATCGAGCTGTCGACCGAGGCCATCCGGCTCGCGCGGGTGCTCGTCGAGCTGATGCCGGACGAGCCGGAGGCGGGCGGCCTGCTCGCGCTGATGCTGTTCCACGAGGCCCGCCGCGCCGCCCGCGTCGACGACCGCGGTGACCTGGTCACGCTCGCCGACCAGGACCGCACCCGCTGGGACCGCGCGATGGTCGACGAGGGCGTCGCGGTGCTGGACGCGGCGTTCGACCGTGCCCGGCCCGGGCCGTACCAGCTGCAGGCGGCCATCGCGGGCTGCCACGCCACCGCCACCTCCGCGGCGGACACCGACTGGCGGCGGATCGCCGACCTGTACGGACTGGTCGCGCGGCTGAGCCCGTCACCGGTGGTCGAGCTGAACCGGGCGGTCGCGGTGGCCGAGGTCGAGGGCCCGGCGGCGGGCCTGGCGCTGGTGGAGGCACTGCGTGACGACCTCGCCGGCTACCACCTGCTGCCGGCGACCCGCGCCGACCTGTTGCGCCGGATGAACCGCCTGGAAGAGGCGAAGGCGGCGTACGCGGCGGCGTTGGAATTGGCACCGACGGACGCCGAACGGCGTTTTCTCACCCGGCGTATAAACGATCTGTAAAGGTGGCACGGCGGGACATACAGGTGCGCTAGCGTGCGATTGGTGAAGCGGCGATGAACGCTGACGACTCGGCTGACGACTCACCAGTCGGGTGTATCGGCGTACTGGTGGTCGGCACGCGTGGTGGCAGTGGGCCCGGCGAGGTGCTGGTCAGGATCCGGGGCGGATCGGAGGCGTTCCTCGCCTTCTCCGACGAGCCGCTTCCCAAAGGAGCGACCGTTCTGGTCGTCGACTCACGTGGGGCGCGCTCGGTTGACGTCACGCCCTGGACAGATCCACTGGGAGTTTTCTGATGTTCTTCTACCGCGTGCCGGCCCCCGACGAGGCAATGCTCATCTCGGGTGGGAAGGCCAGGGGCGAGAGCAACGCGCCGTTCCGGGTGGTGACCGGGCGGGGCGCGTTCGTCATGCCCTTCTTCCGCAAGGTCCGGTTCCTGTCGCTGCACATGGCCGAGGCCGAGATCACCGAGACGTGCGTCACCAAGCAGGCGATCACCCTGAAGGTGCGCGCCGTGATCGCGTTCAAGGTCGGCAACGACACCGAGAGCATCGTCAACGCCGGCCAGCGCTTCCTGTCCGACCAGAGGCAGATGGAGGACCTGACCGGCCGGATCTTCTCCGGTCACCTGCGCTCGATCGTCGGCGCCATGACCGTCGAGGAGATCATCACCGAGCGCCAGAAGCTGGCGCTGGAGGTGCTGGACGCCTCGGCGACGGAGATGGCCCGGATCGGGCTCACGATCGACTCGCTGCAGATCCAGTCCATCGACGACCTGGACCTCGGCTACATCGCCGCCCTGTCGGCCCCGCACAACGCGGCGGTGCAGCGGGAGGCGCAGATCGCGCAGGCGAGGGCCGACCAGGCGTCCGCGGAGGCCGCGCAGGAGTCCGCCCGCAAGCAGGCCGAGTACGCGCGCCAGACGGCCGTCGTCCAGGCCCAGTACAAGGCGGAGATCGACCGGGCGCAGGCCGAGGCCGCCCAGTCCGGTCCGCTAGCGCAGGCGAACGCCACCCAGGAGGTCATCAACGCTCGGACGGCGTTGGCCCAGCGCGAGGCGGCGCTGCGTGAGCAGCAGCTGGTCGCCGAGGTCGTGAAGCCGGCCCAGGCCGAGGCGGACCGGGTCCGCATCATCGCGAAGGCCGAGGCCGAGGCGACGGAGATCCAGGCCGCGGCGGCCGCGTCCTACGACCGCGTCGCCCTGGACCGGTTGATCATCGAGCAGCTGCCGCAGATCGTGAAGGAGGCGGCCGGCGGCCTCAAGGGCGCGAACGTGAACATCCTGAGCGGCGCCGACGGCCTTGGCGAGATGGCGGCGGGCCTGGTCGGCCAGGGCCTGGCCATCCTGGACTCGGTGAAGAAGGGCCTGTCCGGCGACCAGCCCGCGAACTCCGACCCCACCCCGGAACGCAGGACCCTCAACCCCTGACCCGCGTGTCCAACGCCCCAGCCCCGCGTGTCCAACGCTGCGACCCCGCGAGTTCAACAAATCGTGCCTGCTGCATATGTTGGACTCGGGCCTCCGTTGTGTTGGACACGCGGGGCGGGGGCGGTCAGGGCTGCCAGCGGTACTCGCGCATGTCGACCTTCTCGCCGTCGGCCAGGACGCCCTCCGCCCGCAGCAGTTCCAGCTGGCGGCGGGCGAGGCCCTGCGCGGGTACCCCGCTCGACCGGATCACCCGGTGCCACGGCAGGTCGTGGCCGTCCTCGGACAGGATGCGGCCGATCAGCCGGGGGGTGGGCGCCGAGGCCAGCGCGGCGATGTCCCCGTAGGAGGCCACGCGTCCGGGCGGGATCGACCTGATGATTTCCCGTACGCGTTCGTGCAGCTCCTCCGAAACCATGTCGGCAAGTATGACGGCGTGCCGCCGTCACCGGACCGAGGTCGGCGTGGTTCCATCGTGCGGTGGTCGTCGCTAACGCTCCCCGGCTCGTGCGCCGGTCGGTGGCGCCGGGCGCGCCGTTCCGGTGGGAGCCTGCCGCCGCGCGGGTGCTCGACGGCGCCGAGGGCTTCACCCGGGTCCTCGGCGGCCCCGGCACCGGCAAGACCACCCTGCTCACCGAGGTCGCGGTCGACCGCATCCGCCGCGGCGGCGTCGACCCCGAACAGCTCCTGGTCATCACCGCCAACCGGCGGGCTGCCACCGAGGTCAGGGCCGCCATCGCGCGGCGCGTCACCGAGGACGACGAGACGGGTGACGTGCCCCGCACCGTACGGGAGCCGCTGGTCCGCACCGTGCACTCCTACGCGTTCTCCGTGCTCAGGCTCCACGCGCACCGCCACGACATCCCCGGCCCGCGCCTCCTGAGCGGCCCCGAGCAGGACGCCGTCGTCCGCGAGCTGCTCGCCGGCGACGTCGAGGACGAGGCGCACTACTGGCCCGACCGGCTCTGGCCCGCCCTCACCGTCCCGGGCTTCGCCGAGGAGCTCCGGGACCTCATGCTCCGCGCCGCCGAGCGCGGCCTCGGGCCCGAGGACCTCATCAGGCTCGGCAGGGACACCAAGCACCCCGAGTGGGTGGCCGTCGGCCGGTTCGCGCGGCAGTACGAGCAGGTCCTGCTCCTCGCCAACGCCGCGGACAGCGCCGTCGCCCAGGAGTCCGCCCCGGCGCTCGACGCTGCCGAGCTGGTCGCGTCCGCACTGCTGGTCTTCGACACCGACCAGGAGCTGCTCGCCGAGGAACGCGAGCGGATCCGCTACCTGCTCGTCGACGACGCCCAGCACCTCGACCCGCTCCAGTACCGGTTCCTCGCCCGGCTCGGCTTCGCGGCCACCGAGTTCGTCCTCGCGGGCGATCCCGACCAGGCCGTCTTCTCCTTCCGCGGCGCCGACCCCCGCCTGCTCGCCGACACCGAGCCCGACGGCGGCACGGTCGTCCTGAAGCACAATCACCGCATGGCACCCGCGGTGCGGGAGGCCGTCGCCCGGCTCGCCGCCCGCCTGCCCGGCTCCTCGCCGCAGCGGCCCACGCCCGGCGAACCGGTGGAGAACTCCCGCCAGAACGGCCACGTCGACGTCCACCTGCACACCACGGAGGCCGCCGAGGCCGCGTGGATCGCCGACCAGTTCCGCCGCGCGCACCTCATCGACGGCGTGCCCTGGTCGGAGATGGCGGTCCTGTGCCGCTCGGTCACGCGTTGCGCACCGGTGCTGCACCGCGCGCTCACCGCCGCGGGTGTCCCGGTCGTCGCCGACGCCGACGAGGTGCCGCTCGCCCGCCAACCCGCGGTCCGGCCGTTCCTCGACCTGCTCCGCGTCGCGGCCCACCCGCACCTGCTGACCGCCGAGCGCGCCGAGATGCTGCTGACCAGCCAGTTCGGCGGCGCCGACCCGCTGGCCATCCGCCGGCTGCGTCGTGGGCTGCGGCGGCTCGAGCTCGCCGCCGGCCACGACCGGCCCTCCGACGAGCTGCTCGTGGAGGTGCTGAACAGCGCCGACCTGCTCGCCGCGCTCGACGACGCCGAGGCCGTGAGCGTCCACCGCATCGCCGGCCTGCTCGCCGCCGCGCGGCAGGCCATCGACGAGCACGCCGGCATCGAGCAGGTGCTGTGGGTGGTCTGGCAGGACAGCGGCCTCGAACCGCGCTGGGTCGCGCAGTCCCAGCGCGGCGGCACCCTCGGCGCACAGGCGGATCGCGATCTCGACGCGATCGTCGGCCTGTTCCACGCGGCCGCCCGCTACGCCGACCGGCTGCCCGGCGCCGGGGTCACCGGCTTCGCGGACTTCCTCGCCGCACAACGGATCGTGGGCAACTCACTGGCCCCGACCGCCCAGCGCGAGGACGCCGTGTCGGTCATCACCGCACACGCGGCCGTCGGTCGCGAGTGGACGGTCGTGGCGGTGCTCGGTGTGCAGGAGGGGACCTGGCCGGACCTGCGCCTGCGTGGTTCGCTCCTCGGCGTCGAGCGCCTGGTCGACCTCCTCGCCGGCATCGACGACGCCGCCGAGTCCCAGCTGTCCCAGACCGCGCCGCTCCTCGCCGAGGAACGCCGCCTGCTGCTCGTGGCCGCGAGCCGCGCCCGCCACAGGCTGCTGGTCTCGGCCATCCGCGGCGATGACGAGCAGCCGTCCCGGTTCCTCGCCGAGCTGTCCGGCGTCGACGTCGAGGTCCTCACCGACGCCGGCCGGCCCACCTCGCTCGGCGGCACCCGGCGCGCGCTGGTGCTCGCGGACCTCGTCGGCGACCTGCGCCGCGCCGTCTGCGACAGCAACGCGTCCGAGGACAGCAGGCGCCGCGCGGCCCGTCAGCTCGCCCGGCTCGCCGAGGCGGGCGTGCCCGGCGCGCACCCCGACAGCTGGTACGGCCTCGCGGACCTCTCGACCAGGCAACCCCTGCGCGACAAGGACGAGACGGTCACGGTCTCACCGTCCACCGTGGAAACACTGGCGAAGTGCCCGCTGCGCTGGGTGGTCGAGCGGCACGGCGGCACCGACCCGGCCGAGCTGGCGTCGATCACCGGCGTGCTCGTGCACGCGCTCGCGCAGGCCGCCGCGACCGGCGCCGACGAGGTGCACCTGCGTGCCGAGCTGGACCGCGCGTGGGACGCCGTCGACGCCGGTGCGCCGTGGTTCTCCCGCCGCGAACGCGCGCGCGTGCACGCCATGCTGGACACGTTCCTCGACTGGGTCGTGGCCACCCGCGGCGAACTGACGCAGGTCGCCGTCGAACACGACTTCGCCGTGGACGTGCCCGAGGCGCAGGTGCGCATCCGCGGCCGCGTCGACCGGCTGGAGAAGGACAACGAGAACCGCCCGGTCGTCGTGGACGTGAAGACCGGCAAGCAGGCGGTCACCGAGTCCGACGCACAGGAGCACCCGCAGCTCGCCGTCTACCAGCTGGCCGCCGCGTACGGGGCGTTCGTGCGGCTGGGCCTCGACACGGAACCGGGCGGCGCGCGGCTGCTGTACGTCGCGAAGGCCAACCGCCGCAAGAAGGCCGCGACCGAACGCAACCAGGACGCGATCGGCGAGGACGGCGTCAAGCACTGGACCGGCGTGGTCGCCGACGCGGCCGCCGCGAGCACCGGACCCGAGTACACGGCGAAGCAGAACCCGGACTGCCCGCGCTGCCCGGTCCGGACCAGCTGCCCGATGCATGCGAGCGGTCGTCAGGTCACCGAGTGATCAGTCCGAGGGAGCTCGCGAAGGAGCTCGGTCTGCCGGCGCCGACCGACGAGCAGGCCGAGGTGATCGCCGCACCCACTGACCCGGCGCTCGTCGTCGCCGGCGCGGGCGCCGGCAAGACCGAGACCATGGCCGCGCGCGTGGTGTGGTTGGTGGCCAACGGGATCGTCACCCCGGACCGGGTCCTCGGCCTCACGTTCACCCGCAAGGCCGCGCGCCAGCTCGCCGACCGCGTCCGCTCCCGCCTGCACCGCCTCGCCGGCTCCGGCCTGCTGCAGCGGCTCGACCCCAGCAGGCAGCGGCTCGCGGACGTGTACGCGGGGGAACCGACCGTGCTGACCTACCACGCGTACGCCGGCAGGCTCGTCGCCGAGCACGGGTTGCGGCTGCCGGTCGAGCCGGGCGCGCGGCTGCTGACGGAGACCGCGTGCTGGCAGCTCGCGCACGGCGTGGTCTCGACGTGGACCCAGGACCTGGAGACCGACCGGGTGCCGGTCACGGTGACCCGCTACCTGCTGGACCTGGCGGGCGAGCTGGCCGAGCACCTGGTCGACCTCGACCGGCTGCGCGAGTACAGCGAGGACCTCGCGTCGACCATCGAGAACGCGCCGCGCGGCCCGCGCCAGCGCGCCGAGCTGTCCCAGGACCTCCGCGAAGTCGTGGCGGCACAACGGTTCCGGGTCGCGCTGCTGCCCCTGGTGGCCGCCTACGGCGACGCGAAGCGCAGGGAGGGCGCGCTGGACTTCGCCGAGCAGATGGCGCTGGCCGCGCGGCTCGCGAGCACGCAACCCGAGGTGGTGGCGGGGGAGCGGTCGCGCTGGGGCACCGCGCTGCTCGACGAGTACCAGGACACCGGCCACGCACAGCGAGTCCTGCTGCGGTCGCTGTTCGGTGGGAACAAGCCGATGCCGGTCACCGCGGTGGGCGATCCGGTGCAGGCGATCTACGGCTGGCGTGGCGCGAGTGCCGCGAACCTGCCGCGGTTCACGACCGACTTCCCCATGCTGGACAACGAGAAGCTCGTGCCGGCGCCCCGTTACGGCCTGCTGACGAGCTTCCGCAACCCGCCGGAGGTGCTGGCGCTCGCGAACGCGATCTCCGGCCCGTTGCGGGGCGCCGGCCTGGACGTCGAGGAGCTGCGGGCGCCACCCGGCCGGGGTTCGGCGGACGTCCGCGTCGCGTTGCTGCCGGACGCCGGTGCCGAGGTCGAGTGGCTGGCCGACGAGCTGGCCCAGCGCTGGCGGTTGATCGCGGACGAGCGGGGCACACCGCCGACCGCGGCGGTGCTCGTGCGGCGTCGCGCCGACATGACCGACCTCGCGACCGCCTTGCGTGCCAGGGGTCTGCCGGTCGAGGTGGTCGGCCTCGGCGGCCTGCTCGACGAGCCGGAGGTGCGGGACCTGGTGTCCGCGCTGCGCGTGCTGATCGACCCGCTGGCCGGCTCGGCGGCGGCCCGCCTGCTGACCGGCGCGCGGTGGCGCCTCGGTGCCGCCGACCTCGCCGCGTTGTGGAAGCGGGCCGCGTCGCTCGGCCAGGAGTACCAGCCGGGGGAGGACAAAGGTCGACTTGTCGACACCGTGCCGGGTGAAGGGGCCGAGCAGGCGGGGTTGGTCGACGCGATCGACGACCCGGGCGACGCCGACCAGTACTCGCACGAGGGCTACCGCCGGATCCGGACGCTGGGCCAGGAGCTGCGGATGCTGCGCCGCCGCCTCGACCAGCCGCTGCCGGAACTGGTCGCGGACGTGGAACGCGCCATGCTGCTGGACATCGAGGCCACCGCGCGGGTCGGCGGCGCGCGGCGGGCGCACCTGAACAAGTTCGCGGACGTCGTGTCGGACTACGCGCGGGCGAGCCCGTCGGCAACGCTGTCCGCGCTGCTGGACTACCTGGCGGCGGCGGAGAGCGCGGAGGACGGGCTGGAGCCGGGCGAGGTCGTGGTGGCCGAGGACCGCGTGCAGATCCTGACCGTGCACAGCGCGAAGGGCCTGGAGTGGGAGATCGTCGCGGTGCCGAACCTGGTCACCGACGTGTTCCCCAGCCGAAGGCGGACGTCGTGCTGGCTGCGTGCGGTGACCGAGCTGCCGGCGTCGCTGCGGGGTGACGCGGCGGACCTGCCCGTGCTGGACCTGTCCGCCGCGGAGAACCGCAAGGAGATCGAGGTCGAGCTGACCAACCACGCGGAGGCGTTCGCGGAGCGCGACCTCACCGAGGAACGCCGGCTCTGCTACGTCGCGCTGACCCGGTCGGAGCGGACGCTGCTGGTGTCGGCCCACTGGTGGGGCCGCACGGGCGCCAGGCCGAAGGGCCCGTCCCCGTTCTTCACCGAGGTGGCCGACGCGGTACGCCCCATGGACGAACGCGTGGCGTCCATCGAGTACTGGGCACCCGAGCCCGGCGAGTACGAGGAGAACCCACTCGCGACGGCGGACCGCACCGCGCTGTGGCCGGCGGATCCGCTGTCCCTGGCCCGCGACGACGTGGTGACCGCGGCGGACATGGTCCGTGCCGAACTGGCGTCGCTGCGCGCGGGCTCGACCGAGCAGCTGGCGCTGGAGGCGGACCCGGAGGGCTGGGTCGCCGACACGGACGTGCTGCTGGCCGAACGGGCCGCGGCCGCGAACCGCCAGGAGGACGTCACCCTGCCGGCGTCGATCTCGGTGAGCCAGCTGGTTGAGCTGGCGCGCGACCCGGCGGCCCTGGCCCGCCGGCTGCGCCGCCCGCTGCCGTTCCCGCCGAACCCGCTGGCCCGCCGCGGCACGGCGTTCCACGCGTGGCTGGAGAAGCGCTTCGGCTCCCGGGCGTTGCTGGACCTGGACGAGCTGCCGGGCTCCGCGGACGCCGAGGTGGCCGTGGACGCGGACCTGGAGTCGCTGCGGGAGGCGTTCCTGGCGTCGGCGTGGGCGGAGCTTTCCCCGGCGGAGGTCGAGGTCTCGTTCACCTGCGACGTGGACGGCATGACGTTGCGCGGGCGGCTGGACGCGGTCTACGCCGACCGCGACGGGGGGTGGACCGTCGTGGACTGGAAGACCGGTGCGGTGCCGTCCGAGGAGGAGCTGCCGGCGCTGTCGGTGCAGCTGGCCGCGTACCGGCTCGCGTGGGCGAGCCTGTCGGAGGTCCCGGTGGACAAGGTGCGGGCCGCGTTCCACTACGTCCGCTCGAACACCACCCTGCGCCCGGTGGACCTCATGGACCCGCCCGCGCTCCGCGCCCTGCTCCGCGGTCTCCCTCAGAGCGGCACCGCGAGCACCTGACCGCTGCCGGGCGTCACCATGTGCTCGTCGGACATGCCGCGCCACTCGGCTGCCGCGACGTACAGGGTGTCGCCGTCCACCACGCAGTCGAAGGCGCCGCGGTCGAGGTCCACCCGGCCCAGCACCGAGCCGCCCTCGGCCACCCGCACACAGCACTTGTTCGGCACGTCCGCGTACCAGACCGCGCCCGTGGCGTCGACGCAGATGCCGTCCGGCGCACCCGCGCCGACCGACGCCCACACCCGCCGGCCCGAGAGCCGCCCGTCCGGCCCGATGTCGAACGCCGTCAGCCGGTGGCCGTGCGACTCCGCGACGATCAGCGTGTCCCCGAGGACCGCCATGCCGTTCGGAAAAGCGAGCCCACCGGCGACCTCACCGGTGCCGACGAGGTGGACGGTCCCGGACGGCCCGGTGAAGTCGGGCCGGTTCACGTACACGTGGCCGTGCCGGGACACCGCGATGTCGTTCCACCCGGTCGCGCCCAGCGACGCGTGGGTGACCAGCGTCCCGTCCGGCGAAAGGCGCAACAGGGACCCGCCGGCCGAGTCCACCACCACGAGCCGCCCGTCCGGCAGCCAGTCGAAGCACAGCGGCAGCGACTCGACCGTCGCCAGCACCCCGCCGGGCACGGCGAGCACCTCGCCGGCCGACCAGTCGGACACGTACAGCCGGCCGTCACGCCGGCGGATGGACTCCAGCAGCCCGCGACCACCGAGTAGTACCTGTGTCATCCCTGACACCTCCTCGACCAACCACACGAACGGGCGCCGCTCAGATCGACAGGCGGGAATGGGCTAATCTCCCCGCCGTGACCAGCCCCGACGATCCCCGTCACCGACGCCTCGGCATGTCGCGGTTGGCCGAGCGGCTCAGCGACCGGCCGGACCACGTGCTGGCCGGCGTGATCCGCATGCCGGAGCCCACCGTAAGCCCGATCGCGTCGATCGTGCGGCGGGTGATCTGGGCGGTCGTCGCGTTGTTCGTCGCCGTGCTGCTCGTCTACCTCGACCGCGACGGGTACCGGGACGCCAACGGGGACGGACTGTCCTTCCTGGACTGCGTCTACTACGCGACGGTGTCCCTGTCGACCACCGGCTACGGCGACATCACGCCGGTCAGCGAGTCCGCCCGCCTGGTCAACATCCTCGTCATCACCCCGCTGCGGGTGCTCTTCCTCATCGTCCTGGTCGGCACCACCCTCGCCGTGCTCACCGAGCGCTCGCGCCAGGCGTTCAAGCTGCAACGTTGGAGGTCGAAGGTGCGCGATCACGTGGTGGTCGTCGGGTTCGGCACCAAGGGGCGCTCCGCCGTCCGGTCGGTGCTGTCCGACGGGGTCGCGCCGGAACAGATCGTCGTGGTGGACACCGACCAGGGCATGCTCGAGGCCGCGTCCGCGATGGGGCTGGTCACCGTGCACGGCTCCGGCACGCGTTCCGACGTGCTGCGGGTCGCCGGCGTACCCCGGGCGCGGGCGGTCGTGGTGGCCGCGAACCGGGACGACTCGGCCGTGCTGATCACGCTCACCGCCCGCGAGCTGTCGCCCAAGGCGCAGATCGTCGCGGCCGTGCGGGAGGCGGAGAACGTCCACCTGCTGCGGCAGTCCGGCGCCAACCAGGTCGTGGTGTCCAGCGAGACGGCCGGCCGGCTGCTCGGCATGGCCACCCACACCCCGACGGTCGTCAGCATGGTCGAGGACCTGATCACGCCGGAGTCCGGCCTCGCGATCGCCGAGCGCGACGTCGAGGAGGGCGAGGTCGGCGGGTCGCCGCGGCACCTGTCGGACATCGTGCTCGGCGTGGTGCGCGGCGGGAAGCTGTACCGCGTGGACCACCCCGAGGCCGACGCGATCGAGCCCGGCGACCGGCTGCTGTACGTCAAGAAAGTAACCCCGGCCCAGGACGACTGAGC
>NZ_JBJMIE010000343.1:0-12053 GCF_045807065.1 Actinophytocola sp.
AAACACTTTCCAAACAAGACACTCTACAGAAATCACCCGGAGGTGCCTGCCCAGGGCGGCGGAGGCTCGCGGGTCAAGGGTGGAGCGAAGCGACATCGGGCGAAGCCCGACGCCGAAGGCGCCCTTGACGCGTGAGTCGCCGCCCGTACAATCCCGCCACCACCACCGAACACCTAGGACGAGGCGCGCACCACGGCCCCACCAGCGGAACCGAGCACCGAGAACGACGACCACCAACCGGGCAGCCGTCAAAGAGCCCGAAAAGGCCCGGCCATCATCGCTCAAGCGGCACTGGTCAACGGCGGCACCTGAGGCATCACAACAGGAACAAGAATCCGAAGCCACTCCCCAAGCGTGGGCGCCTCGGCGAGCTGAACGAAACTGACCTCGGCCCCGGCCTCCCGCCACCGCTCAACCAGCATGACGACCCGAACGGAGTCCAACCCGAACTCGAACAGGTTGTCGGACTCCTCGGGCAGGACATGCAGCAGAGAAGCCACATCCGCCCGCACAACATCGGAAGTCAACACAAAGCACCACCCCGATCTCCAGGAAACCAGGCCGGCGGCGCACCATCGCGCCGCCGATCCAGGGGGTGCACGAGAAACACCACGGGCAACACCCGAGCAGACAACACGCGGGCAGCACCCGAGCAACCCGAGCGACAACACTCGGGCAACCCGGGCCGAACCCGAGCAACAGCACGCGGGCAACCGGAGCGGCGCCCGAGCCGAACCCGAGCGACACCCGCGACACCGCGAGCGGCACCCGCGACACCGCGAGCGACGCTCAGTCGTCGTAGACCGTCACCCGGTAGGACACGGCCGGCTCCGGTGTCGCGGTGTGGAGGGCCCGGTGGATGAGGCTCCGGTTGTCCCACACCAGCATGTCGCCCTTCTCGAAGGTCTGCAGGTGGATGTTCTCGTGCTCATAGGTCCGGTCCAGCTGGCCGGTGGCCTCGAGCAGCTCGTGCAACAGGTCCGGCCGGGACACTCCGTCAGCGTCCTCGACGGACATGGTGAAACCCTCGCTTATGTATAGAACGGTCTCACCGGTGTGCGGGTGCGTGACGGCCGTGGGGCTGACCACCGGCGGGGTCTTGGCGTTGACCTCGTCGATGATCTCCGAGATGGGCCGGTACACGTCGTCGGGCCGGATCTTGAAGTAGCGCAGGACGCTGTGCGTCGCGGTGGTGCCCTTGACCGCCAGCTTCAGGTCCTCGGACAGCTGCTGGTACGCGGTCGCCATGTTGATGAAGAACGTGCCGCGGTTCTTCGTGGGCACGACCTGCGGGTAGATCAGCGTGAGGTCGAACGGGCGCGGCATGAACTGGTAGTCCGAGTGCCAGAACTTGCCGGTCTTCGGGACGCCGATCTGCTTGCCGTCCTCCTTCACGTTGGAGGAGACGAACACCTCCTTGACCTTCGGGTGGTGGTAGACCGGCTCGTAGTACTCCGCGACCTCGCCCAGCTTCTTGCCCAGCGCCAGGAACTCCTCCGGCTCGAGGTGCTGGTTCTTCAGCACGGCGATCTTGCTGGTGTAGACCGCCTTCTTCAGTTCGGCGATGTCCTCCGCGGTGGCGGTGTTGGCGTCGAAGCCCTCCACCACGACACCGAGCGTCTTGCCGTCCTGTGGGGAAATTTTCATGACCTGTCCTTCGGTAATCGGCGGTGACCACATGAGAAATTCATGTCCACACTCACAAACCATCACTGCGGTCTCGTGAAAGTAGTCGGTGCCCACCCGTGACTGGTTCCCGAGACGCCCCCACAAATCCTCATCTGGGCGCGGTTAACGATCCATACCCTGTCCTCAGTGGACATAAACACGCAACGACCTTGAGTTCACCTGGTCGCACACCCGAGGCGCACTCGCGCACGGCGACGCGCACACCTCTCGGTGCTACAACGGAAGTCGGGGGCGCGCGTGTGCGCGCCGCGAGCGACCTGTAGGCGCACACGCGCGCGAGGAGCGACAAGTGCAACCGGATGCCGGCGCGCCACCACCAGAGTTCCGTCTGCAGCTCTGGTCGTTCCGTGACGACGTGGCCATCGAGGCGGGCGGGGGCCGGTCCCTGACCATCCTGACCCGCTGGGGCGACGTGCAGGTTCCCGACGCGGCACCCGGCGTCGAGGACTTCTTACGCCGCATGACCTACGGCCCCGTCGCGCTCGGCAACGCCGTCGACCTCGACCCGAAGAACCTGCACGAGACGCTCGGCAGGCTGCCGGGCTGCGTGGTCCACTCGCTGGCGCTGCGGGACGCGTCGAGCCCGCTGCTGTCGGTGGTCCCGGTCTCGCCGCGCGGGCTCTTCGACCTGCCCCACCAGGGCCGGCTGACCGACACCAGCCCGATCCGCCTCTCCCGCTTCGCCTTCATCCGGGAGAACGGCGACGAGCTGCTGGTGGAGTCCCCGCTCGCACACCACCGCGTGGTGCTGCACCGCCCACTGGCCTCCTGGGTGGTCGGCGCGCTCGGCCGGCCGACGACCAGCACCGAGGTCGCGCGCGACGCCAACCTCCCGCGGCCGCTCGTCCTCGAGATCGTCGCCTACCTCGCCGGCGCGGGCATGGTGCTGCTCGGTGCGGAGAACGGGAACGGCGACGCGCCCACCTTCGCCGAGGACCGGGACCCGGCGCTGCTCACCTGGTCCCCGCACGACCTGCTGTTCCACTCCCGCAGCAGGCTCGGCCGGCACGACAACCCGGCGGGTGCCGCGTTCAACCACATCAGCACGGTGCGGCCGCTGCCCGTGGTCAAGCCGCTGCCGGACGGCCAGCGCCACCCCCTCCCCCGGCCGGACCTCGACGCGGCCGCGGCACCGGGGATGTCACTGACCGACGCCATCGAGCACCGCCACTCCGTGCGGGTGTTCGCCGACGAGGGCCCGACCGCGGCACAGCTGGGCGAACTGCTGTACCGCACGGCGCGGATCCGCTCGCAGCGGGAGGTCAGCGGCGCCGGTGACGTGCGGTACACGGTGTCGGAGCGGCCGTACCCGAGCGCGGGGTCGCTGTACGAGCTGGACCTCTACCTCACCGTCGACCGCTGCCCCGACCTGCCGCGCGGGATCTACCACTACGATCCGGCCGGTCACGCGCTGACGCTCATCAACCACTGCGCGCGGGACGTCGACGAGCTGATCGCCGGCGCGACCGTGCTCATCGGGTCGTCCAGGCCGCCCGTGCTCATCACCATGACGGCACGGATCGGGCGGCTGTCGTGGGTGTACGACAGCATCGCCTACGCCACCACGCTCAAGCACGTCGGGGTCCTGCAGCAGACCATGTACCTGGTCGCCACCATGTTGGGGCTCGCGCCGTGCGCGCTCGCCATGGGCGACAGCGAGCTGGCCACGGCCGCGTTCGGCCTGTGCTGGCCGGCGGAGGTGAGCGTTGGCGAGTTCGCCGTCGGGGTTCGGGGTCACTCAACGGAAACGGGGGTGAACACACAGGAATCGTTGCGCCGCAAGGGGGGTGCGCAGCCCGATCGCGCGTGATAAAACGGGAGGCGCATCGGGCCCGGAGGGACGCCGAAATGATCAAGGTGATGCTTGCCGAAGACATGCACATGGTCCGTGGTGCCCTTGTCGCGCTGCTCAACCTCGAGCCGGACATCGAGGTGGTCGCGGAAGTGGCCAACGGCAACGACATCGTGCCGACCGCGCAGAAGGTTCGGCCCGATGTCGCCGTCCTCGACATCGACCTGCCCGGCAAGGACGGTCTCACCGCGGTCACCGAGCTGCACGAGGCGCTGCCGGGAACCCGCACGCTGATCCTGACCGGACTGTCCCGCCCTGGCAACCTGCGCCGCGCGCTTTCGGCCAGGGTCACGGGTTTCATGCTGAAGGACGCGCCGGCCGCGCAGCTCGCCGCCGCCATCCGCAGCGTCGCCGCCGGCCGCCGCGTGGTCGACAGCCAGCTCGCGATGTCCGCTTGGGACAGTGCGGAGTCCCCGCTCACGGCACGCGAGACCGAGGTCCTCCGGCTCACCGCCGAAGGCCTGCAGGCTGTCGACATCGCGTCGAAGATGTTTCTGTCAGTCGGCACTGTCCGGAACTACCTCACCACCATCATCGGGAAGCTCGCGGCACGCAACCGGGTCGACGCCATCCGCATCGCACGGGACGCCGGCTGGCTGTGACCGCGGTGGTCGCGCCCCGTGCCGCGCGGTGCGCAACGGCACCCGGGCCCGCAGCCGGAACGTGTTGTCGGCGCACTCGACGGTGACGGTGCCGCCGATCTCCTTGGCACGCACCGAAAGGTTGTGCAGTCCGCCCGGGCCGGCGCGTACCGGAGCCGCACCCTCCGCGGTCGTGTCGTTGACGATCTCGATCGAGGCGTGCTCGTCGTTCTGTCGAATGATGATTTCGCAGTGCTTGGACTTGCTGTGTCGCAAGAGGTTCGTGACACCTTCGCGCAACACGGTGGCCAGGACGGTGCTCGCGTGCACGGGCAGGTCGGTGTGATCGCTGTCCAGCCGCACGGTCACGTCCGCCGCCGACAGCACGGACATGGCCGAGCGGCACTCCTCCTCGAGCGACATCTCGCGGTAACCGCTCGCGACCCTGCGCGCGTCGGACAGCGCGAGCCGCGAGATCTCCAGAACCTCCAGCAGCTGGTCGGCCGCCTCCCGCGGCGAGGACTCCATGAGCCGGTGGACGAGCTCGATCTTCAGCGTGATGGCGGAGAGGCTGTAGCCGAGCAGGTCGTGCAGATCGCGCGCGAACCGCAGCCGCTCACCGAGCACCGCCATCCGCGCGATCTCGGCGCGGTTCTCCCGCACCTCGGTGACCAGTGCCGCGAGCCGGGACAGCCCGTAGACGACGAGCCCGGTGGTGATCGTGGAGACGACGGCGTAGAGAACGTCGAGTGGCCGGCCGGTGAACATCCACTCCACGCCACCCATGCTGGCCACGACGAGGCCGAAGGCGACCCACGCGGACACGTGCCGCAGCGCCAGGAGCACGCTGCCGGCGAGGAACCCGGGCATGCCGGCCCAGGCCTGGCCGAAGATCAGGATCGGCAGGTAGACGAGCAGGGCCTGGGCGCCGAGCACCACGTAGCCGAACGGGCTGTGGAGCCGGCGGGTGTGCGCGTACCAGCGCAGTTGCATCAGCATCAGCACGACGATGCTGCCGAGCGAGAGCACGATCCCACCCATGCCGATGCCGGGTAGCAGCAGGACGTGGACGAAGCCGATCAGGCCGATGCACACGAAGACGGCGGTGACGACGCCGACCGCCAGCCTCGGGGCGGGGAACGGGCCGAGACCCTCTGGTAAATGGCCGGGAGCGGTGCGCACGGGAGCGACTCCGGCTCGGGCTCACGTCCGCCGGCGCACGCGCCCGCCGGGCGCGCGCCGCACCCGCGACCGGCCGATCGTGGGTAACGCGAGAACAGACACTCTGTTCACCTCAGTAGCTCCGCCCGGTACGTAGGTGTGTGTCCCGTATATACAAATGCACTATCCCGAGCAGATTACACTATGTCCGTAGCGGTCGGGTGAATTTCCTACCGCGCGTTAGGCCTTCCGGACGCATTTCTCCGACGCCGACCGCCGCAACCAGTTCCTGCCGCGCCCGCGCGACCCGGGCGCGAATGGCCGCCACCGGGCAGTCGCAAACCTCGGCGGCCGCCGCGTAGCCGAGCCCGAGCACCTGGGTGAGCACGAACGCGTCGCGCCGGTCGTCGGGCAGCGTCCGCACCGCCCGCGTTATCGCGACCGTGTCGTCGGCCCCGGGCAGCTGCCGCTCGGCGGCCCGCTCGGCGGCCCGGTGCCGGACCTGGTCGGAGACGCTCCGCGACCGTGTCCGGAGGTGGTCGGCGGCGACCCGCCGCGCGATGCCGAGCACCCAGGTCCGGGCGCTGCCCCGGAACCGGTGCGCGCCTCTCAGCGCGCGGACGAACGTCTCCTGGGTCAGCTCCTCGGCGGCGGGCTGACCGACCAGGTAGAGCAGGAAGCGCCAGACATCACGCTGCGTGGCCCGGATCAACGCGTTGGCCGCGTCCCGATCCCCGCGGCCAGCCGCGACGGCTAAGTCCGTGACCTCGTCCCCTGAATCCGACATGATTAGAGGATAACTCCTGAATTCGCGAAATGTTGATCAGTCGAGTCCCGGTCAAGTCTGGTTCATCGCTATATTCAAGAATGCGCTGGAACCAGCCGGCACCCATTCCCGACTACTAGGACGTGGACTGCGAACACTTCCGAGAGGCCCTCAGCGCCCGCCTCGACAACGAGGAGGTCGCCGACCACCCCACGGACGCGCACATGGAGCACTGCGCCGACTGCGCGTTCTGGTACGAGGCCGCGGCACTGATCACCAGGCGCACGCGGACGAGCGCCGTCGTCGCCTGGCCGGACGTCGCGGACGCGGTCCTGGCCCGCGTGCCGTCCGGCGCGGAGCGTTCGTGGTCGCGGCTGCGCCTGGCGCTCGGCGGAGTGGGTGTCCTGCAGTGCGGCACCGGCGTGCTGACCCTGGCCGGCAGCGGTCCCGACGCCGGCGCGTGGCAGCTGGCCCTGGGTGCGGCGGTGCTGACCCTGGCCGCCCTGCTGGGGCGCACAAGCCGGCCACCCCGCCCGTCCCCCACCCCGGAACCGGCCGCGAACCGCCTTTGCCGGCCAGCTCCGGCGGCCGAGGTGACCCCTCTGACACGATCGATGACCAGATCGGCCAAAAGCGCCTGAGTTTCACCGCGGCCAGCAAACCGAACAAAGCCTGCTGAATGCTGTCATCGGTGCGCCCCGGCAGCCGGTCCGAATGATGACAATCAATAAGCGACTGGCGCCAACCCCCGGGAGGAGCTGGCGCCGCGACGGCGAGCACGGATCAGCCGGCCCGAGCGAGGGGCCGGGCTCCATAGGTGATCCGCACGACGCCGTCGGCATGACGCTCAGTGACCGCGGTCACACCGAAGACGTCCGACAGGACCTCGGGCGTCAACGCCTCCAGCACGGGCCCCGACGCCACGACCCGCCCGGACTCCAACACGACCAGCCGGTCGCAGCTGCGTGCGGCCAGGTCCAGGTCGTGCAGCACGGCGAGCGTGGTCACGCCGACGGTGTGCACCAGCTCCAGCAGCTCGAACCGGGCCCGGATGTCCAGGTGGTTCGTCGGCTCGTCCAACACCAGCAACGACGGCTCCTGCGCCAACGCCCGCGCCAGCAACACCCGCTGCCGCTCGCCGCCGGACAGCGAGCCGTAGATCCGGTCCGCGTACCCGAGCATCCCGGTCCGCGACAACGCGTCGTCCACGATCTCGCGGTCGCCGACGGTCTCGCGGTCGAACATGCCCTTGTGCGGGGTGCGCCCGAGCGCCGCCACCTCCCGCACGGTGAGCCCCGGCGGCACCGGGCTGTTCTGCAACACCGCCGCGGTCAGTCGCGCGGCCGACCGGGCCGAGAGCGCCCAGACGTCCGCGTCGCCGAGCAGCACGGCCCCCGACGACGGCCGCACCGACCGGTAGATCGTCCGCAGCAGCGTCGACTTCCCGCTCCCGTTGGGCCCGATCAACCCGACGACCTCCCCCGGCCGCACCGAGAGGCAGACCGACGGCAGGATCTCCGTCCCCCCGATGGCCACGCTCACGTCGCGAACGGACAGCTTCATGACGCCATGCTCCGATCCCGACGCATGAGCCAGATGAAGAACGGCGCGCCGAACAGGGCGGTCAGTATGTTGAGCGGCAGCTCGTTGGGCGGGTCCAGCGTCCGCGACAGCAGGTCCACGACCACCAGGTAGGTCGCCCCGACCAGCGCGGCCAGCGGCAGCAGCCGGCGGTGGTCGACGCCGAACGCCAGCCGCACGAGGTGCGGCACCATCAGGCCGACGAACCCGATCCCGCCGGCCACCGCGATGAGCACCCCGGCCAGCAGCGACGTCAACACGATCAGCAGGACCCGCAGCCGCTTCACGTCGATCCCCAGCGCGGTCGCCGACTCGTCGCCCGTCACCAGCGCGTTCAGCTGCCGCCCGTAGAACGTCAGCAGCACGGTCACCGCGACGACGACCACTCCGGCCACCTGCAGCTGCGACCAGTGCGCCCCGGACACGCTGCCCAGCAGCCAGAACATGATCTGCCGCATGTTGTTGGGCTCGGTCCGCAACTGCAGGAAGCTGGTGATCGACGTGAACACGTAGCTGACCGCGACCCCGGCGAGCACCAGTCGCACCGGGTTGAGCCGGCCACGCTGCTGCCCGAGCAGGAACACCAGCCCCACCGCCAGCAAGGCGCCGACGAACGCCGCGCCGGACACCCCGAGACCGCCGAGCGCGCCGGCGCCCAACGCCATCACCACGACCGCGCCGACCGACCCACCCGCGGACACCCCCAGGATGAACGGGTCGGCCAGCGGGTTCGAGACCAACGCCTGCAGCACGACACCCGCCACCGCCAGCCCCGCGCCGCACAGCGCGGCCAGCAGGACCCGGGGGATCCGGAAGGTCCAGACGATCTGGTCGAACGCTCGGTCCACCCCGGACGGCGTCCCCGTCAGGTGCGCCCACACGATCCGCCAGCTGTCGCCGACCGACACGGACACCGACCCGACCGCGGCCGCCACGAGGACCGCGAGCACCAGCAGCCCGCCGAGCACCAGCAGGCACACCGACAGCGGCACACCGTGCAGCGGCGCCTGCCGCGCGGAGGCCCTGACCTTCCGCGCGACAGGCAACTCCCTCACCACGGCGCTCATGCTTCAGAACACCTCGGGGTGCGCGACGTGCGCGATCCTGTCGATCGCGAGGTCGTTGCTCGGGCCGAGGTAGATCGAGTCGGACAGCACGACGAAGGACCTGTCCTTCGCGGCGTCCCACTGCGGGAACTCGTCGAACAGCCTGGCCGCGTCGGCGGCCGGATCCTTGGACATGTAGTTGACCACGATCAGCAGCTCGACGTCCGCCTTCGCGACCTGCTCACGCGACGGGTTGGCGAACATCTGGTCGGACGCGCCGGCGAACACGTTCTCCACGCCGGCCTTGGCCATGATGTCGTTCCAGATCGCCTTGGCGCCGACGGAGCTGAACTCGCTGCCCATGGCCATGCCCGGGATGATCAGCATCGCCTTCTTCTTCGGCAGGTGCGCGACCTGCTGCTGGATGCGGGCGACCTTCGCCTTCGCGTCGGCGACGAGTTTCTCCGCCCTGTCGCTGACGCCGAAGATCTTGCCGAGGTCGCGCAGGAGCCGATAGCTGTCCTCGATGGACGGCGTACCGCTGACCGTGCCGACGTCGCCGCAGGTGCTCTCCGGGGAGTAGGTGTTGGCACCGATCGCCGCCAGGTCCTCGCGCGTGGCGAACCCGGACTCGGCGCGGAACCCGCCGTCGTAGGTGGAGATCACGAAGTCCGGCGCCAGCCCGATCATCGCCTCGCGCGGGATGTCCATCATGTCGTTGAGCTTGATGCCGCCGGTCGGCAGCTTCGCGATCGCGTCGACACGGCCGGGCACCTCGGACGCGCCGTAGGACTGGGCGTTGGCGATGATCCTGTCCCCGAGGCCGAGCGCCAGCAGCGAGGACACCTCCGCGACCGAGCCGCCGTTCATGACGACCACCCGGCTCGGCGCCCGCGTGTACGTGTACTTCTTGCCGCAGTTGGTGATCGTCACCGGGTAGCCGGCCGCGGGCGCCCCGCTCGTCGGGTCGGCGCTCGTGGTCGAGGTGGCGCACGCCGTGGCGGCGAGACAGACGACCGCCGCCGCCGCGGCGGCGAGTTGCTTGAGCTTCATCGGTTCTCCTTCAGTTGGTTGCGGCCGCGGCCGCTTCCTTCCGTTCCGCTGGCAACGCGGTGCCCGCGGGTTCGTGGGGTGGCAGCCGGTGGAGCCGTGCGCTCAGCAGGCACGTGGTCATGGCGAAACCCGCCAGCAGCAGCGCGGCGAACGTGAACGCCAGCGCGTGGTCGCCGAACGGGACGCCCGCGTCGCCCGGCGTGGCACCGAGCACGGTCCGGTAGCAGACCCCGGCCAGCGCGACGCCGAGCGCGAGGCCCACCTGCGTGACGGTCGTCGCCATGCCGGACGCGGCACCCGCATCGGTCGGCGCGACGCGGCCGAGGATCCCGGCCACCAGCGGCGCGACGACCAGTCCCTGCCCGAACCCGGCGAGCGCGATCATCACCACCAGCAGCGGCGGCTGGAGCTCGCGCGGCAGCTGGGCGATGAGCGCGCCGGCGTAGAGCACCGTGGCGACGAGCGCGGTGCCGGCGACGGGGAGCGGCCGGCGGACGCGGTGGCCGAGCCGGCGGCACGCGGCCGAGCCGAGCGCGAAGGTGATCCCGAGCGGCACGAACATCAGGCCGGCGGTGGTCGGCGCGATGCCGAGCCCGGTCTGCACGTAGTACGTGAACACCAGGTACAGCCCGGCGCTGGTGGCGAAGAAGGACAGCACCGTCAACAGGGACAGGCGCATCCCCGGGGCGGTGACGACCCGCGGCGGAAACAGCGGGTCGCCACCGCCTTTGTGCGACTCGCGCTGCTGGGCGGCCAGAATCGCGAACACAGCGAGCGCGAGCCCCAGGCCGAGCCACAGCCACCACCTGTCGCCCGGCCCGAGGATCAGTGCCACCAGCAGGGCGGGCAGCCCCACGGTGGTCAGAAGTGCGCCGAGGACGTCGAGGCGTTGGGCCGCGGCACGCACGTTGTTCGGCACCAGCCGCGCGAGTGCGAGGACCGCGACGCCGATCGGCACGTTGACCAGCAGGACGGGCCGCCAGCCGAGCCCGGCGACGTCGAGGTCGACGAGGATGCCGCCGCCGGCGATCCCCATGATCATACCGAGGCCGATCACCACGCCGTAGGCGCCGAGCACCTTCGCGCGCCGTTCCGCGTCGGGCACGGTCGCGCGGATGATCGCGAGCACCTGCGGTGCCATGAACGCGGCCGTCGCGCCCTGCAGGAACCGGGCGGCGACGAGGAGCTCGGCGTTCGGCGCGAGTCCACAAAGGAGGGACGTGAGCGTGAACCCCGCGACGCCCCAGAGGAACACGGTCCGGTACCCGACCCGGTCGCCGAGGCGGGCGCCGGTGATCATCAGGGCGCCGAACGCGACCACGTAGGCCGCGCCGACGAGCTGGATGTCGTCGAACCCGGCGCCGAGGTCGGCCTGGATCGACGGGCTGGCCACGTTGACGACGAACCCGTCGACCTGGGTCATGAACGTCGCGGCCAGCACCCCGGCGAGGCCGAGCCGGCCCTGGAGGTTCACGACACCCTCCTGAGCCCGGTGCGCTCGGCGATGGTGCCGCCGATCAGCGCGAGCGGTTGCGCGCTCGTGATGGCGTCGTGGGTGCAGGCGATGCGGTGCACGAGGACCTGACCGTCCACATGAGACGACCAGGTGGCGGGGCCGGGCCAGTCGGGTGTCTTCCCCTCGGTGGCCTCGAACAGCAGCACGTCGCCGGCGAACCGGCGCGGCGTCCACTCGGCGCCGATGCGGGAGTGGTGGACGAACGCCCGGTACACCAGCGCGACCTGCTCCGGGTCCAGGTCGCCGAGCGTGGCCGCGACCTCCGCCTCGGTCGCGGGTGGCACGTCGCGCCAGGCCTTCGGGAAGGGGTAGGAGTCGAGCAACGCGAGCAGCGCGACCGGTTGCCCGAGCTCCCGCAGCCGCACGGCCATCTCGTGCGCGACCAGGCCGCCGAAGGACGCGCCGAGCAGGTGGTAGGGCCCGGTGGGTTGGATCTCCCGGATGCGCCGGACGCAGTCGGCGGCCATGTCCGCCACGCTCCGGCCGGTGGCGCCGAGCAGTTGCAACCCGTGGACGGGCCGGTCCGGCAGGCTCGCGAGCAGGCCGGTGTAGGACAGGGCGAGACCGGTGGCCGGCGCGACGCAGAACAGCGGGGGCAGGCTTCCCCCGGCGCGCAGTGCCACCACGGCGTCGGCGGCGGCGTCCGCGGTGTCCCGGGCGAGCGCGGCGGCGAGCTTCGCGACCGTCGGCGCCTCGAACACCGTGCGGATACCGATGGCCACGCCGAACCTCTCGCGGATCCGGGTGATCAGCTTGGCCACGAGCAGCGAATGGCCGCCGAGGGAGAAGAAGTCGTCGTCGACACCGA
>NZ_JBJMIE010000344.1:0-33566 GCF_045807065.1 Actinophytocola sp.
ACGACGATGCCTAACGTCCCTGGCGTAGGTCCTCGCCCGGAGCAGCCGCCGCAGCGGCCAAACCCAAATCCGCAGCAACCACCGCCCTCGCAGAACTGAGGCGACACTCGTCGCTTAGGATCTGAAAGCTCAGGGGCAGCAACCGATTTGTAACGGCGCTGCCCCTAGTTTTTGAGGTGGTAGCCATCCGCACACTAGCCACTTACCGTGTGTAACTTGTATCGTTCCTGCGTGAGCAACTCTCATCGACCAACTATTTCGGTCGCCATCATCACCTCGAATGAAGAGGCGAACCTTGGGCGAACGCTCGAAAGCGTCACCTGGGCCGATGAGGTAGTAGTGGTGGATTCGGGCTCGACCGATCGCACCTGCGAGATCGCACGCCAATTCCAGGCCAAGGTCTTCGTCGAGCCGTGGAAGGGCTTCGCCAGCCAGAAGAATTCCGCGATCCAAAAATGCACCGGCGACTGGATCCTGAGTCTGGATGCGGACGAAGAGGCGGGTAAGGAATTAGCGGCTGAGATTCAGAAAACGCTTCCCGCGCTATCGTCGGATCCATCCGGCCAAGAGCCGCGCGTTCGTGGCTTTCTCATTCCCCGCAAGAACTATTTCCTTGGTCGCTGGATACGACACGGCGGCTTTTACCCGGATAGAAAACTGCGTCTCTTCAAGCGGGGCAGCGGCAGATTTCTAGAACGCGCAGTCCATGAGACGGCCGAGGTGGACGGCGAGACCGCCCGCCTCACCCCGCTGGGGATGCTGATCATGCGGGAGGAGCTGGTCGAGGGCGGCATCGAGGTCCCGCTGCTCCCGCCGCCACCCGAGATGACCGCGGTCGACCTGCTGACCGTGGTCGGCGGCCGCGGCGACGAGGAGCTGTCGGACCTGGCCGACCGGTGGCTGTCGTCCCGCGAGCCGGCCGCCGCCGCGACCGAGCTGCTGTCGGCGGCCGCGGCGGCGTCGCCGGCTGGCCGCTTCTACGCCGTGACGATCCTGTCGAAGCTCCCGGACGTCCCGTGGTCGACGGTCCTGGCGGAGCCGGCACTGCGCCCGTACGCCCGCGACGCACTCGGCGAGCCCCGCGAACCGGCCGACCTGGCGTGGCTCCTGCTGGACGCGCTGGCGGCCAGCGCCGACGCGATGGGCGAACTGGACCCGGAAGCCGTCGAAGTGGTGTCGGCGGAAGCCCTCCCACCCGGCCACGAACAGGACATCCTGGCCGACGCCTGGCGGCTGCGCCACCCGATGGCCTACGAGGTCCTGACCCTGATCGGCACCCACCACCCGGACAAACAGCTGGCCAAGACCGCCCGCACCGCGGCCCACAAGGCCCGCTCGGCGACCTGACCGGCCAGGCGGGGACCCACCGCCACCTCACCTACGCGGCCTCGGCGACGGCCTCGTCCCTCGCGGGCGACGGTTCGGGTGCGTCGCGGTGCCGCAGTGACATCAACCCGCCCACCAGCAACGTCACGAACACACCCAGCGGCGTGTACCACCAGCTCGTCAACGCGCGTACGCCCGCCGCGGGCACGGCCGGCGAGAAGTCGACGCGGATCGACGTCCACCGCGCGTACCCGTTGGCCACCGGGTCCGCGGCCGCGGCGGGCCCGACGAACTTCACGCCCAGGATCACGAAGGTCATCACCGCCACCGTCACCACGAACGCCACCAGCCCGTCGACCTGGTCGGCCCGCCGGAACAGCAACCCCAGCAGGAACGCGCCCAGCAGCGCCCCGTACGTGTACCCCGTGATCCCGAGCGCCTGCACGACGATCGGATCCGCGGTCGTGGAGTTGGCCGTCGCGAACAGGCCCGCGCACACGATCAGCAGACCGGCCCACACCACCGTCCAGATCCGGCCGAGCCGCAGCCGCTGCTCGTCGGTCAGCACCCGTCGCGACACCCGCTCGTACACGTCGGTCACGGTCGCCGACGCCAGTGCCCCGAGTGACGACGACAGCGCCGCGGCCAGGATCCCCGCGATCACGAAGCCCGAGAGCCCCGACGGCAGCTCCGTCACGATGTAGTGCGCGAACAGCTCGTCCTTGTTCGCGAGGCCGAGGCCGCCCGCCGAGACCGGGTCCGCCGGCACCGCGGCCCGGTAGAACGCCCACATCAGCACGCCGATGAACAGGAAGAACGCGAACTGCAGGAACACCACCACGCCGCTCGCGATCAGCGCCTTCTGTGCCGCCCGCACGTCCCGCGTCGACATCAGCCGCTGCACGATCAGCTGGTCGACGCCGTGGGACGCCATCGCCAGCAGCGCGCCGCCGAAGAACGCGGCCAGGAACGGGTAGCCGCCGGTCAGCGGGTCCGACGAGAAGTCGAACAGCTGGAACTTCGCGGCGTCCGCGGCCGAACCGAACCAGCCCGACGGCAGCGCCCGCGCCAGCGCGACCACCACCACGACCCCGCCCAGGACGTACCAGACCATCTGGATCGCGTCGACCCACACGACCGCGCGCACGCCACCCACGAACGTGTAGAACACCATCGCGATGCCCAGGACGACCACGATCACCCAGTACGACGCGTGCACCCCGTAGGACGCCAGCACCACCCTGACGGGGATCGCGGTGGCGAACAGCCGGATGCCGTCCGCGAGCAGGCGGGTGAACTGGAACGTCACCGAGGCCGTGGCCCGCATCCCGTCGCCGTACCGCTTGCCGAGGAACGCGTACGCCGTCACCAGGTCACCCGCGATGTACCGCGGCAGCAACACGAACGACACCACGATCCGGCCCACGATGTACCCCAGCGCGAGCGTCAGGTACGTCATGCCACCGGCCGACGGCGGCGCCAGGTACGCGACCACCGGCACGGACAGCACGGTCAGCGTGGACGTCTCCGCCGACACGACCGACACGCACACGACCCACCACGAGATCTTCTTCTCGCTGACGAAGTAGTCGGTCGCCGACTTCTGGCGCCCGCCGATCAGGACGCCCAGCAGCGGCATCCCGACCAGGAACACCACGATGATCGCGACATCAAGCGCTCGCACGCGAACCTCCCTCGTGATCGACCACCCGCAGGCGGGCGACCTCGGCCGTCGCCGGCGCCGGCAGCCGCAGCGGCTCGGCGCCCGGCGTGACGCTGCCGAGCAGCCGGGTCGTCCCCGGCACGCCCGACCACGTCAGGAACCCCAGCAGCGCGGTCAGGTACGCCTCCTTCGCGCTCGACGGCAGTCCCAGGTCGTCACTCGTCTCCACGGAAGCAGGAGCCAGCCGCCGCCGCAACGCGGCCATCAGCGTCGGGTTGCGGACCCCGCCACCCGAGGCGACCACCCGCGTCACCCCGAGCAGGCGGCACGCGTCCGCGACCGTCACCGCCGTCAGCTCGACCAGGGTGGCCAGCAGGTCGTCGCCCGCGACGTGCCCGACCTCGGCCAGTGCCGCGGCGATGTGCTCGCGGTGGAAGTGCTCCTTGCCGGTCGACTTGGGCGGGTCGAGCTTGTAGTACGGGTCGGCGAGCAGCGCGTCCAGCAGGTCCGCGTCGACCTTGCCCTGCGCGGCCAGGTCGCCGTCGGTGTCCTGGTGCCACACCCCGCCCGAGATCATCCGCGCCGCCGCGTCCAGCAGCGCGTTGCCCGGCCCGGTGTCGAACGCGAGTGCCGGCCCGTCCGGTGTCACCACGGTGATGTTGGCGATCCCGCCGATGTTCAGCGCGGCGGTCGTGCCGGGCCGGCCGGCGAGCCACAGCCGGTCGAGCACGAGCGCGAGCGGGGCCCCGTGGCCGCCGGCCGCCACGTCCCGCGCCCGCAGGTCCGACACCACGGGTAACCCGGTCGCCTCCGCGATCCACGCGGGCTGGCCCAACTGCAGCGTGCCGAGGGCGCGGTCGCCGTCGACCCAGTGGTAGACCGTCTGTCCCAGCGAGGCCACGAGATCCGCGCGGCCACCCGCGATCGTGGCGAGCGCGTGCTCGGCCGTCGCGGCGAAGGCCTGCCCGACCGCGGTGTCCAGCTGGCAGACCTGCTGCGCCGTGGTCGCGTTCGGAGGAAGCGCGTCGAGCAGCGCGGTACGCAGTTCGGAAGGGTATGGCAGCTCCGTGTGTCCGATCGGTCGCAGATCGATGCCGTCACCGTTCAGCAACAGGTCGGCGACGGCGACGTCGACACCGTCCATGGACGTTCCGGACAGAAGCCCGATCACCCGGCAGAAGTTCACAGGGTTAGTGGCTAATGGACCCCGCCCCACCTCGCAAGACACCCGGTTAGTTCTTGACCAAATCGATGTTCAGGCAGTTGAGTATTGGCGGTTGACGCTATGGACCTGGACGCTAATGTGTCTCCCCATCGGGGGATCGGGCATCGTGACCACCACGAGGAGCGAGTATGACCAGTTTTTCGGCCGATTGGAGCAGGCGGAAGTTCCTGCGGGGGGCACTCGCGACCGGCGCGCTCGTGTTGCCGGGAACGGGCGTCCTCGCGGGCTGCGCCACGTCGGGGGGCGGCCAGGAACAGACACAGGGTGCGAAGTCCGAGAAGAACCCGCTCGGTGTGCCAGAGGACCAGCCGGTGGAGATCTACATCTTCAACGGCGGATTCGGCGACGAGTACGCCACGGCCGTCCACGAGCCGATGTTCAAGAAGGCGTACCCGAAGGCCGAGATCAAGCACAAGGCCGAGGTGGACATCAAGGGTGCGCTCCAGTCCCGCTTCGTCGCGGGCAACCCGCCGGACTTCGTGAACGACTCGGGCGACGGCCAGATCCCGCTGGGCCAGCTCGTGTCGGACAAGCAGCTGTACAACCTCAGCGACCTCTACGACGCGCCGAGCTGGGACAACCCGAACAAGAAGGTCCGCGACACGCTCGTGCCCGGTGCCGTCGCCGCGGGCACATTCGGCGCCAAGCCGTACGTCATGAACATGGCGCTGACCGTGTACGGCACCTGGTACAACAAGACCCTCTTCGACTCCAAGGGGTGGAAGCCACCCACCACCTGGGCGGAGATGACCTCGCTCTGTGCGGAGATCAAGGGCGCCGGCATCGCGCCGTGGACCTACCAGGGCATCCACGCCCGGTACATGGTCTGGCCGCTGCTCACCATGGCCGCCAAGCTCGCCGGGCCGGAGATCCTCGTCGACATCGACAACCTCAAGGAAGGCGCCTGGAGCCACGAGGCGATCAAGGAGTCGGCGAACGCGCTGCGCGGCCTGCGCACCAGCGGCTACATCCTCGAGGGCACCGAGGGCATGGACCACATCCAGTCGCAGGGCCAGTGGGTCAACGGCAAGGCCGCGTTCATCCCGTGCGGCTCGTGGCTGGAGAACGAGGAGAAGGACGTCACGCCGAAGTCCGGCTTCGAGTTCGCGGTGATGCCGGAGCCGCTGCTGTCCAAGGACGCCAAGATGCCGGTGGAGACGATCTACGCGGCCGCCGGCGAGCCCTACGTCGTGCCGGCGCAGGCGAAGAACCCGCGCGCCGGCCTCGAGTACATGCGGATCATGCTGTCCAAGGAGGGCGCGAAGGGCTTCACCGAGAAGGTCTCCAGCCTCACCGTGGTGCAGGGTGCCGCGGACGGCGTGCAGCTGCCGAAGGGCCTCGCCTCGGCGAAGAAGATGCTCGACGACGCCGGTGACAACGTGGTGAGCTGGATGTGGCCGGCCTGGTACGGGACGATGTGGAACCCGGGCATCAACGCCGTCATCGGCGACCTGATGACCGCCCGCAAGACCGTGGACGAGTTCTGCGCCGCGGCCGACGCGGAGGCCAAGAAGGTCCGCGACGACGACTCGATCACGAAGTACAAGCGCGAGAAGTGACGACGGAGAAGTGACGACGAAGACGGCGGCACGCGGGCGGGTCTCGAAACCGGGGCCCGCCCTGCAGCATGGCAAGTACCTGTTCATCGTCGTGTTCCTCGTCTTCCCGGTGGGGATCTACGGCCTGTTCACGCTCTCCCCGTACATCCAGGCGATCTTCATCTCGATGACCGACTGGACCGGGCTGACGGGCACCCAGAAGTTCGTCGGCCTGGCCAACTACTCGTGGCTCTTCGGCGACGACCAGTTCCTGGTGGCGCTCAAGAACAACGCGCTGCTGCTGCTCGTGGTCCCCGTGATCACGGTGCTGCTCGGGCTGTTCTTCGCGTCGATGCTGAACGTCGGCAGGCGCGGCAGGTCGGGGATCCAGGGCGTGCGCGGGTCGGCGGTCTACCGGATCGTCTACTTCTTCCCGCAGGTGCTCTCGGTGGCGATCATCGGCGTGCTGTTCAAGTACGTCTTCGCGCCCACCACGGCCGGCGGCATCCTGAACAGCGCGCTGCACGCGGTCGGGCTGGGCTCCCTGGCCGTGCCGTGGCTCGGCGATCCCGACTTCGCCTTCTGGTGCGTCGTCGTGGTGATGATCTGGTCGTTCGTCGGGTTCTACGTCGTGCTGTTCTCGGCGGCCATGCAGTCGATCCCGAAGGACATCTACGAGGCCGCCCTGCTCGACGGCGCCAGCCGGTACACGACCTTCCGGCACGTGACGCTGCCGCTGGTGTGGGACACCGTGCAGGTGGGCTGGGTGTACATGGCGATCCAGGCCATGGACGCGTTCGCCTACGTGCACATCATGCTCGGCATCTCCGGCGGTCCCTCCCGCGCCGGTGACGTGCTCGGCGTGGCGATGTACCGCACCGCGTTCAACGACTACCGGTTCGGCCGGGCGTCCGCGATCGGCGTGGTGCTGCTGCTCGTGACGCTGTTCGTGTCACTGGTGTTCCTGAGGTTCGCGCGGCGGGAGCGGGTGGAGCTGTCATGACGACCACTGTCGAACGGCCGGTGGCCGCGGCCGAGGTGCCGCGGCACCGGGCGCCCGGCGTCGGTGCGGGCGCGGGCGCCCTGAACCTGCTGAACGGCGCGTTCCTGCTCATCTGGGGCCTGCTCACGACGCTGCCGCTGCTGTGGGCGATGGTGTCGTCGTTCAAGACGAACAGCGAGTTCCTGAGCAGCCCGTTCGGCCTGCCGTCGGTGGCCAGGTTCGAGAACTTCGCGCGGGCGTGGACGGCGGCGAACATCGGCCAGTACTTCGTGAACAGCGTCATCGTCGTGGTGATCTCGGTCCCGCTGACGATGCTGCTCGGCGCGATGGCGGCCTACGTCTTGTCCCGCTACCAGTTCCCGGGGAACCGGATCATCTACTTCGCCTTCGTCGGCGGGCTGATCTTCCCGGTGTTCCTCGCGCTGGTCCCGCTGTTCTTCGTGGTGCGCAACCTCGGCACGGTCCCGGTGATCGGCCAGTTCCTCGGGCTCAACAGCTACCTGTCGCTCGCACTGGTCTACGTCGCGTTCTCGATGCCGTTCACGGTGTTCTTCCTGACGGCGTTCTTCCGCACCCAGCCGACGTCCATCGCGGAGGCGGCCATCGTGGACGGCTGTTCCCACTTCGGGCTGTTCTTCCGGGTGATGCTGCCGATGGCGAGGCCGGGGCTGATCAGCGTCGGGCTGTTCAACGTGCTGGGGCACTGGAACCAGTACGTGCTGCCGGTGGTGCTGATGAACGAGCCGGACAAGAAGGTGCTGGCCCAGGGCCTGGCGGCACTGGCGATCAGCCAGGGTTACCGGGGTGACTGGACCGCGCTGTTCGCCGGTCTGGTGATCGCGCTGCTGCCGGTGCTGATCGTGTACATCCTGTTCCAGCGGCAGGTGCAGGCCGGCCTGACGGCGGGCGTGTTGAAGTAGCCGCGGGGCCGGTGCTCACACCGGCCCCGCTTTTCCGCTACTTGAGCAGACCGCGCTGCTTGAGCAGCGCGCCCAGCTCGGTCATGAGCCCGGCCGGGTCGGCGGTGAACAGGCTGCTGAGCTTGTCCGCGACCTCGACGACCCTGACGGTTTGCTTCGGCCCGGCGACGATGCCGGACCAGAACTGGCCCGGCGCGGGCGCCTTGCCGGTGCTCTCCGGGGCACGCAGGTCGCCGACCGCCGCGCCCTGCAGCGCACCGTCCTCGATGATCACGGTCATGATCATGTGAGACCGCCTCCCTCCAGGTTGTGGACCGCCTGCACGCCGCCGTCGTTGCGGATCGTCACGAAGTACGTCGCGGCGCTGCCGGACAGGGACTTGCCGAAGTTGAAGTAGGTGTGCACCGCGCCGTTCTGCGGCGCGAGGATGTTGGGCGCGCCGATCTGGACGTGCCGGTCGTCGCCCCAGCCGAACGACCAGGTCGTGGCCCCACCGGGGTTCAGGATGACCCCGCCGCCGGCGTTGTCGAAACTGTTCGTGCCGACGTCCGACCGCGTTTCCGCGGCCGCCGCCGTGCCGGTCGTCAGCGCGACGGCCGCGCCGGCGCCGACCGCGCCGGCCGTTCTGATGAATTTCCTTCGATTCGTACGACCGCTGTCCTCATCGCTCATCTTGCCCCCAAGTGGGATGTGTTGGCTGGTCAGAACGATTCACGCTAGGACGGCGCCGACGCTGTCGGTAACCGTCCTTCGGGCACGAAAACGCGCCCAATTGTGCTTCTGTGGATATAGAAATAACTGTAGTGACAATTCATTTCAGATTAATCCCGGCGGTTGTCGGCCGGGTTGCGCCGGCCGCGCCCGGCGGCCGCGCGGGCACGGTGAACCGACCGGTCCTGACGTGCGGGTCGGGCGTTGATGCGAGGATGACGACGTGTCGAGCACCGTGATCGTGATCATCGTCGCCGTTGTCGTGCTGCTCGCGCTCGCCGTGGTGGCGGGTGTCGTGCTGAGCAGGCGACGGCGGATCGACCTGTCCGAGAAGCCGGCCGTCGAGGAGAAGCCGAAGGGCTACCAGGCCGGCGGCGGCATCAGCCTCGCGCCGGGCGGGCAACAGGCACCTCCCGCGGAGGAGGAGTCCGTGCTCGACCGGCCGGGCACCGTGCCGGCCGAGCCGGCGCTGATCGACGAGGTCATCCCACCCAAGGAGACACCGGACGAGGACGTCGTCCCGCCGGCACCCGTCGAGCCGGAGGAGTCCGTGCTCGACCGGCCGGGCACCGTCCCGGCGGAGCCGGCGCTGGTCGACGAGGTCACCGCGCCGCCGGTCGAGGAGATCGAGCCGGCGTCGGGCCGGCTGGAGCGGCTGCGCGGCCGGCTGTCCCGTTCCCGCTCGACACTCGGCCAGGGCCTCCTCGGCCTGCTCGGCGCCGGCGACCTCGACGAGGACTCCTGGACCGAGGTGGAGGACACCCTCCTGCTCGCCGACCTCGGCGCCGCCACGACCACCGAGATCGTCGAGCGGCTCCGCGAGGAGCTGGTCAGCCGCAAGGTCCGCACCGCCGACGAGGCGCGGGCGCTGCTCCGCGAGGTGCTCGTCGACGCGCTGCACCCCGGCATGGACCGCGCCGTCCGGGCGCTGCCGCACCAGAGCGACGGGACCAAGCTGCCGGCCGTCGTCCTGGTCACGGGCGTCAACGGCACCGGCAAGACCACCACGACGGGCAAGCTGGCCCGCGTCCTCGTCGCCGACGGGCGCACGGTCCTGCTCGGCGCGGCCGACACCTTCCGCGCGGCCGCCGTCGAACAGTTGGCCACCTGGGCCGAGCGGGTCGGCGCCGAGGTCGTCCGCGGCAAGGAGGGCGCCGACCCGGCCGCCGTCGCCTTCGACTCGGTCAAGCGTGGCGTCGAGTCGGGCGTGGACGCCGTCCTGGTCGACACCGCGGGTCGGCTGCACACCAAGACCGGCCTGATGGACGAGCTGGGCAAGGTCAAGCGGGTCGTGGAGAAGCAGACCAGGGTCGACGAGGTCCTGCTGGTCCTCGACGCGACCACCGGTCAGAACGGGCTCACCCAGGCCCGCGTGTTCGCCGAGGTCGTCGACGTCACCGGCATCGTGCTCACCAAGCTCGACGGCACGGCGAAGGGCGGCATCGTCTTCCAGGTCCAGCGCGAGCTGGGCGTGCCGGTCAAGCTGGTCGGTCTCGGCGAGGGCGCGGACGACCTCGCCCCGTTCGAGCCGACCGCGTTCGTCGACGCGCTACTCAACTGAAAGGGGGCGGGATGGAGTTCCAGGACGTCGTCCGCAAGCGCCGCATGGTGCGCCGGTTCCACGCGGACCGGCCCGTGCCTGCCGAGGTCAGGGACCGGATCCTGCACAACGCCACCCGCGGCCCGTCCGCGGGCTTCTCGCAGGGCCAGGCCTTCCTGGTGCTCGAGGGCGAGGAGCTGCGGAAGTTCTGGGCGCTGAACCCCCGGGAGAACG
This sequence comes from Actinophytocola sp., assembly GCF_045807065.1. Lineage (GTDB taxonomy): Bacteria > Actinomycetota > Actinomycetes > Mycobacteriales > Pseudonocardiaceae > Actinophytocola. Next base: position 10,161 of record NZ_JBJMIE010000344.1, read on the forward strand.
GGGTGTCCACCGCGCCGCTGCTGATCGTGCCGTTCGCGGCCAAGCACGTGTACCTGGACCGCTACGCCCAGCCGGACAAGGGCTGGGGCGACCGCGACGAGAAGCGCTGGCCGGTCCCGTTCTGGTACATCGACACCGGCATGGCCACGCTGCTCATCCTGCAGACGGTCGTCGACGAGGGCCTCGGCGCCCTGTACTTCGGCATCCTGCCCGAGCACGTCCAGCCGTTCCGCGAGCTGTACGGCGTACCGCCCGAGTACGAACCCATCGGCGCGGTCGCCATCGGCTACTCCGACGAGCCGGAGCAGTCCGGCTCACCTCGCACCCGCAAGCGCTTCGCGCTGGACGAGGTCGTGCACCACGGGCGCTGGTGAAGGACGCGTCCACATGTCGGCCACAGCCGAGGACGCGTTCCGCCGCACCGCCGTCCGGCGGACGAGACCGTGCGTTGCGGCGGTCGATGCTCCTAGGGTGTAGCCATGGTCGACATCCAGGTGCTCGGTGGTCCGGTCGAGCGAAGCCAGGAGATACTCACCCCTGAGGCGCTGGAGTTCCTCGCCAGCCTGCACGAGCGGTTCGCGGGCCGGCGTGACGAGCTCCTGGCGGCCCGTGCCGGCCGGCGGGAGGAGGCGTCCCGCACCGGCCGGCTGGACTTCCTCGCGGAGACCCGTGAGGTCCGCGAGTCCGACTGGCGGGTCGCGGCGGCACCGGGGGACCTCCAGGACCGGCGCGTCGAGATCACCGGGCCGACCGAGCGCAAGATGGCCATCAACGCGCTCAACTCGGGTGCCAAGGTCTGGCTGGCGGACCTGGAGGACGCCAACACCCCGCACTGGGAGAACGTGGTCGGCGGCCAGGTCAACCTCGCCGACGCCGTCCGCGAGACGATCGCGTTCACCTCGCCGGAGGGCAAGGAGTACGCGCTCAGGCCCGACGTGGCGCACGCCGTGATCGTCGTGCGCCCGCGTGGCTGGCACCTCGACGAGCGGCACCTCCGGATCGACGGCGAACCGGCCGTCGGCGCACTCGTCGACTTCGGGCTCTACTTCTTCCACAACGCGCGAGCCCTCCTCGACAAGGGCAGCGGCCCGTACTTCTACCTGCCGAAGATGGAGAGCCACCTCGAGGCCCGGCTCTGGAACGACGTCTTCACCCACGCGCAGCAGGCTCTGGGGATCCCGCACGGCACCATCCGCGCGACCGTGCTCATCGAGACCATCCCGGCCGCGTTCGAGATGGAGGAGATCCTCTACGAGCTGCGCGACCACGCCTCCGGCCTCAACGCCGGCCGCTGGGACTACCTGTTCAGCATCATCAAGTACTTCCGCGACGCCGGCACCGACTTCGTCCTGCCCGACCGCAACGACGTCACCATGACCGCGCCGTTCATGCGTGCCTACACCGAGCTGCTGGTCCGCACCTGCCACAGGCGCGGCGCGTTCGCGATGGGTGGCATGGCCGCGTTCATCCCCAACCGCCGCGACCCGGAGGTCACCGAGAAGGCGCTCGCCAAGGTGCACGAGGACAAGCGGCGCGAGGCGAACGACGGGTTCGACGGCTCGTGGGTCGCGCACCCGGACCTCGTGGGCATCTGCGACGAGGAGTTCACCAGGGTCCTCGGCGGCCGCCCCAACCAGCTCGACAAGCTCCGCGAGGACGTGCACGTCACCGCCGACCAGCTGCTCGACGTGAAGGCCACACCCGGCCGGGCGACCGCCGCCGGCCTGCGCGCCGCCGTCGACGTGGGCGTCCGCTACCTCGCGTCCTGGCTCGGCGGCAACGGCGCCGCCGCCATCCACAACCTCATGGAAGACGCCGCCACCGCGGAGATCTCGCGTTCGCAGGTGTGGCAGTGGGTGCGCAACGGGGTCACGCTCGCGGACGGCGCCACGGTCACCGCCGACCTCGTGCGGGACACCCTCGCCGACGTGCGCGCGGAGCTGGCCGACCTGCCGCACCTGGATACCGCCTGCGAGCTGTTCGAGCAGGTCGCGCTGGCCGACGACTACCCCGATTTCCTGACACTGCCCGCCTACGAGCGGATCTGAGGGTGCGCACCTCCCTGGACGCCGCGACGCTCACGGGGATCGCGCGCCGGCTGTCCCTCGTGGACGACAGCCGCAGGGTCCGGTACCCGGGCGACTCGGGGGACAGGCAGCCGGTGCACACCTGTTACGTGCCGGCCGACGCGGTCACCGACGACCTGCCGGTCCAGTGGGGCGCAGCCGCGCTCGCCCTGCTGGAGGAGCACGCGCCGGGACCGCTCGCGTTCGCGGAGGTCCTCGGCCTGCCACCCGCGCTCGTGGAACCCGTGCACGAGAAGGTGGTCGCGAAGCTCGCGACGGAACCGGTGGAGGACTTGCGGATCGACTTCGAGGACGGCTACGGCTTCCGGTCCGAGGCGGTCGAGGACGAGGACGCCGTGCGCTGCGCGGGCCTCGCCGGCGTCATCGACGTGCCGCGGGTGGGCATCCGGTTCAAGTCGTTCGAGTACTTCGAGCGCGGGATCCGCACGCTGGACCTGTTCCTGACCAACCTGGTGACCGTGCCGGACGGGCTGACCCTGACATTCCCGAAGGTCACCGCCGTCGAGCAGGTGACCGCGCTGTGCGAGCTGCTCGGGCTGCTGGAGGACCGGCTCGGCCTGCCCGCCGGGCGGCTGCGGTTCGAGATCCAGATCGAGACCACGCAGTCCGTCCTGGACTCGACCGGTGCGTTCGCCATCCCCCGGTTCATCGCCGCCGGGCAGGGGCGGGTCAGCGCACTGCACTTCGGCACCTACGACTACACGGCCGCGTGCGGCCTGTCCGCCGGCGAGCAGCACCTCGCCCACGCCGCGTGCGACTTCGCCAGGAACGTCATGCAGGTCAGCGCCGCCGGCACGGGCGTCCGGTTGTCCGACGGCTCGACGAACGTGCTGCCGGTGGGCGACCGCGACACCGTGCACGAGGCGTGGCGCGAGCACTTCCGGCTGACGCTGCGCTCACTGCGACACGGCTTCTACCAGGGCTGGGACCTGCACCCGGGGCAGCTGGTCACCCGCTACGCCGCGAACTACGCGTTCTACCTCGGCAACGCGGCGGCCGACGGCAGGCGGCTGCGGGCGTACGTGGCGAAGGCGGACGCCGGCGTCCTGGACGAACCCGCGACCGCGCAGGCGCTCGCCATGTCCATGCGGCGCGCGATGGACTGCGGCGCCCTGTCGGCCGCGGAGGTGGAACAGCTGTGCGAGCTGTCCACGGCGGACCTGGACGCCCTGGTCCGGCGGGAGGTCCGGTAGTGGATCTCATCGTCCGCGCCCGCCGGATCATCACCCCCGAGGGCGAGCGGTCGGGTGCGGTCGGCATCCGCGACGGCGTGATCGTGGCGGTCGAGCCGGAGCTGGACGGCCCGGTGTTCGTGGACCTGGCCGACGACGAGGTGCTGTTACCCGGCCTCGTGGACACGCACGTCCACGTCAACGACCCGGGCCGCAGCGAGTGGGAGGGCTTCGAGACCGCCACCCGTGCCGCCGCGGCCGGCGGTGTGACCACGATCGTGGACATGCCGCTCAACAGCGTGCCGCCGACGGTGGACGTGCCGGCACTGGACATCAAGCGGGCCACGGCCTTCGGGCACACCTACGTCGACGTCGGCTTCTGGGCCGGTGCCGTGCCGGGCAACCGCACCGAGCTGCCGGCACTGCACGCCGCGGGGGTGTTCGGGTTCAAGTGCTTCCTCCTGGACTCGGGCGTCGCGGAGTTCGGGCACCTCTCGACCGGCCAGCTGGCGGCCGCGCTGGCGACGCTCCGCGACCTCGACGCGCTGATGATCGTGCACGCCGAGGACCCGGAGCTGATCGAGCGCGCCCCGGCCCCGCACGGCCGCGCGTACCAGGACTTCCTGGCGTCGCGGCCCAAGGACGCCGAGCACCGGGCGATCGCGACGGTGCTCGACCTCGCCCGGCGGCACGACGCCCGCGTGCACGTGGTGCACCTGTCCTCGGCGGACGCGCTGCCGATGATCGCCGCCGCCCGGCGCGACGGCGTGGCCGTCACGGTCGAGACCTGCCCGCACTACCTGACGCTGACCGCGGAGGAGGTGCCTGACGGGGCGACGCAGTTCAAGTGCTGCCCGCCGATCCGCGAGGCCGCGAACCAGGACCTGCTCTGGCAGGGGCTGCGGGACGGCGTGATCGACTGCGTGGTGAGCGACCACTCGCCCTGCACACCCGACCTGAAACGCTTCGACACCGGCGACTTCGGCCAGGCGTGGGGCGGGATCGCCGGCCTGCAGCTGGGGCTGCCCGCGGTGTGGACCGCGGCGCTGAAGCGGGGAGTCCCGCTGACCGAGGTGGTGGGCTGGATGTCCACTGCCCCCGCGCAACTGGTCGGCCTGACGGGCAAGGGCGCGATCGAACCGGGCCGGGACGCGGACCTCGCCGTGTTCGCGCCCGGCGAGGAGTTCACCGTGGACGCCGCGAAACTCTTCCACCGCAACGCCGTCTCCGCCTACCACGGCCGCACGCTGACCGGCGTGGTGCGCCGGACGTGGCTGCGGGGCCGCGAGGTGGGCGGCGGTGCCAACGGCGGCGCGCCGCACGGGAAGCTGCTGGAGCGCTGATGGAGTTCACCGGGTTGCCCGAGCTCGCGTCGCGTCGCGTTGGTGGGTCGGTCGTGTGGGCGAACGACGAGCTGTTCGCGGAGAAGGAGAACCTGGTCCGCGGGTCCGAGCCCGTGTTCCAGCCGTCGACGTTCGGCCACAGGGGACAGGTCTACGACGGCTGGGAGACGCGGCGGCGCCGCGAGCCGGGCGTCGACCAGGCGGTGATCAGGCTGGGGCTGCCGGGTGTCGTGCGGGGGATCGTCGTGGACACCTCGTACTTCACCGGCAACTACCCGCCGTTCTGCTGGGTCGACGGCGCGGCCGTGGAGGGCTACCCGTCACCGGCCGAGCTGTCCGAGGTGGACTGGCAGCCGCTCGTCCCGCGCTCACCCCTGCTGGGCGACACCAAGAACCCGTTCGAGGTCGACGACCCCCAGCGCTTCACCCACGTCCGGCTGACCATCGACCCCGACGGTGGCGTCGCGCGGCTGCGGGTGCACGGCGTCCCGGTCGCCGACCCGCGCTTCCTCGACCTCGGCTCGCTGGACCTGGCCGCGCTGGAGAACGGCGCCGGGATCGATGCCTGCAGCAACGAGTTCTACTCGTCGCCGGCGAACCTGATCTCGCCCGGCCTCGCCGCCGTGATGGGGGAGGGCTGGGAGACCGCCCGCCGCCGCGACGACGGCAACGACTGGGTCTCGGTGCGGTTGGCGGCCGAGGGCGTGGTGCGGCTCGCTGAGCTGGACACCAGCCACTTCAAGGGGAACGCACCGGGCTGTGCGGCGCTGCGCGGTCTGGCCGGCGGCGAGTGGGTGGAGCTGCTGCCGAGGACCCGCCTCCAGCCCGACACCCGGCACCGCTTCCCGGTCGCGGTCGGCGCCGCCGTCACCCACGTGCGGATGGACGTCCACCCGGACGGCGGCATGGCCCGCCTGCGGCTGCACGGCACGCTCACCGAGGCCGGTCGCCGCGACCTGATCCTGCGGTGGTTCAACCGGTTGCCCGCCACGCAGGCACTCGCGATCCTCGCCGTCCGGTCGCCGGTGGACGCCGCGGCGGTGGTGGCGTCCCGCCCGCTCGACGAGGTCCCCCCGGCCCTGGCGGCGCTATGAGGACGCTGATCCCCGTGCTGATCCCCGTGCTGGCCGCGGTGCTGGTCGCCGGTTGCGGTACCGCCACCGGTCCGGGTCCGGCCACATCGGAGCCGCTGCCGCCGCCGAACGACACCGTCCGCGTGGTCGACCTGAACGCCGCCATGGGTTACCGGTCGGGCCCGGGCAACCCCGGCGGCACCGACGCGACGCACGACGACCTCGTCCTGCTCGCCAGGGACATCCTCGGCAACGGCGGCGACGTCGCGAACCTGCAGGAGATGGCGCTGCCCGCGGCGCGACAGCTGCGGGACATCCTGCGCGACCTGACCGGCGACGAGTGGCAGCTGAACTGGGCGCACGCCGCCTACGCCTCCTTCTACGCCGGCAGGTCGAAGGGCGAGCGGCCGGTGTACGACCACGTCTCGTCGGGCGACGCCCAGCTCGTCCGCATCGGCGACGGCATCACCGGCCAGCGGCCGATCACCCTGGACGACGCGAACGACGACCAGGGCATCGTGCTGCCGTCGGGCGGGCGGGCGTTCCAGGGCGCGGAGATCACCACGAGCTGGGGTGCGGTCGACGTCTACAACACCCACCTCGCGCTGCACCAGCAGGTGTCCGACCAGGACCGCGCCGCGGACGTGCGCCGGATCCAGGAGACCACCGAGTCCCGCCCCGACCCGACGGTGATCACGGGCGACTTCAACCAGACCATCGACGTCCCGGACCCGAACCGGCTGACCATGGCCGCGATCCAGGCGTTCATGACGACCTACGGGTACACCGACGTGGCCGAGGACAAGGGTGTGACGATCGACCAGAAGAACCCGGAGCAGGACCGCAGGCGCATCGACTACATCCTCACCAGGGGTCTCCGGACGACGAACACGGTCCGCCTGGTGAGCCACGAGTCCGATCACTGGGGTCTGGCCACCACGATCGAGCGGAGTGCGCGGCAGTGAGGTTTGTGGTTCGACGATCCGGGTACAACCGCGTGGTGCGGTCCATGTTCCGGCGCTGGCCGGTAAGCCGGTTGGATGCCGAACTCGTCCGCATCAGCGGCGGCATCCGACCGTCCCCGGTGGACGCCGCGCTCCAAAACCTCGGTCGAACGGCGAACCACAGCAAGCTCTGGTTCGCGATCGCCGCCGGGCTCGTCGCGCGCAAGGGCGCCACCCGCAGGGCTGGTCTGCGCGGCGTCGTCGCCATCGGGTTCGCCAGCTTCGGCGCGAGTCTCGTCGCCAAGCGGCTCTTCCCACGCCGCCGGCCCGCCGCGGACCTGTTACCGCTGCCGCGGCGGCTCATCCGGCGGCCCCGGTCCTCCTCCTTCCCCTCGGGGCACGCGGCGTCCGCCGCGGCTTTCGCCACGGCCGTCGCCATGGAGCACCGGGGTGCGGGCGCCGCGGTCGTGCCGCTCGCCGCCGCCGTCGGCTACAGCCGTGTCCACACCGGCGTGCACTGGCCGAGCGACGTCCTGGCCGGCGCCGCCATCGGGGTCGGCGCTGCGTACGCGACCCGCCACTGGTGGCCGCACCGCAACGACCTGCCGGTCGGCGAGCAGCAGCGGGACACCGCGGCCGAACTCGGCGACGGCGAGGGTCTCGTCATCGTCGTCAACCCCGGCGCCGGCTCTGCCGGGGACGCCGTGACCGAGGTCGAGAAGGCCTGGCCCAAGGCCGACATCGTCGAGCTGGAACCCGACGTCGACATCGTCGCCGAGGTCACCAAGCGGATCGACGGCGACGTGCGTGCGGTCGGCGCCGTCGGCGGCGACGGCACCGTGGCCTGCGTGGCCGGGATCGCCGTCGAACACGGGCTGCCGATGGTGGTCGTCCCCGGCGGCACGCTCAACCACTTCGCCCGCGACGCGGAGGTGGAGACCCTCGACGAGGCCCAGGCGGCGGCCCGCGCCGGCGCCGTCCTCGTCTGCGACGCCGGCCAGGTCGACGTGACCGACGGCAGCGGCGAGACCGAGCGTTCCGTCTTCGTCAACACCGCGAGCCTCGGCGGGTACCCGGAGACCGTGCGACTGCGGGAGAAGCTGCAGACCCGCTGGCCCAAGTGGGCGGCCGCCGGGCTCGCCAGCACCCGCATGCTCCGCCGCGCGAAGCCGCTCGACATCCTGCTCAACGGCCGCCGGCACAAGGTCTGGATGCTGTTCGTCGGCAACGGCTCCTACGAGCCGAAGGGCTTCGCCGCCGCCCGCCGGCCCTCGCTGGCCACCGGTGTGCTCGACGTCCGCTACCTGCGTGCGGACATCCCGTACTCCCGCGCCCGCTTCCTGCTCGCGACCCTCCTCGGCACGCTGCACACGAGCCACGTGTACCGGCACACGGAGGTGCCCGCGCTGGACGTGGTGCTGTTGGACGGCCACCGCCGGATCGCGCTGGACGGGGAGGTCGGCCCGCTGGGCCGGAGGTTCCGGTTCCGCGTGCGGAAGGGCGCGCTGCGCGTCTACGGTTCTTGACCGCTCGTTCCGGTAGAAGTTAGGGTCCGGCCGTGGCCAGGACCAAGGAGTTCGACCCGGACGTCGCGCTGCGCGCGGCCATGGACCTGTTCTGGCGCAAGGGCTACGAGGCCACGTCCATGCAGGACATCGTCGACCACCTCGGCATCGGCCGGGGCAGCATCTACGCGACCTTCGGCAGCAAGCACGAGCTGTACCTGCGCGCGCTGGACCGGTACACGGAGCGGTTCGACGGCCGCGCGCTCGACCAGCTGTCCCGTTCCGGTCCGGCACTGCCCGCGGTGCGTGAGTTCGTCCGGCTCTTCCTGGTCGAGGCGCTGGCCGACCCCAGGGGGTGCCTGGTCACGAACACCGCCGTCGAGTGCCCGCAGGACCAGCCGAGCGCACGCCGCGTCGAGTTCAGCTGGAACGGCCTGGAGACCGCACTCGCCGGCGCGCTCACGCGGGCTCGCAACCAGGACGAGCTGGCCGCCGGCAAGGACCCGCGCGCACTGGCCCGGTTCCTGGTGACCTTCCTGCAGGGCCTGCGCGTCATGGCCAAGGTGCCCGACGAGAGACGCATGCGTGACGCCGTCGACCAGGCGCTGACCGTGCTGGACTGACCGTGCTGGACTGACCGCCGATCTGGAACGGTTGTTCAAGTCGAGACGCGGTGAGATCGAAGCAGGTGCCGGCGGAGCCTAGCCGCCGAAGGCCACGCGCAACCGTCGCAACCGATCGTCGGGACGCTGCCGCGGGCAGCTCACGCACTTCTGCTGCCCCGGCGACTCGTACACCAGGCAACACGAGGACCGCCGCACCGCGAGCTGCCCGGCGACCTCGACGAACCGCGGCCGGGGGAACCGCTCGTCCGCCGCCAGCGCGACCGCGTCGGCCTCGCCACCGCCCGCCCACAGCACCCCGTTGGCCAGCGAGTCCGAAGCGATCGCCCACAGCGACCGCGGGGACGCCCCCGACGCCGGCGCCACCGCACGCACGCAGGCCTCGACCAGGCCACCCACGCGTGCGGGCACCTCCGGGCGGGACACCGACCCGGCCGCGCGAGCCTCCAGCAGCCGCCCGTCCGGGTGCACGAACAGGGTCATCGAGTCGAGGTCCGGCGCGTCCACCGGGCCGCCCCGCACGTACGACGAAGACGACGGTCCGAGGAGCACGGTGCCGGCCGAGTACCACCAGAGCACGCCGGCCGTGCGAGCGTCCACGCGGAACCGCCGCGCCGCCAGAGCCAGCTGCGCGCCGAGCCATTCGGGGTCCGCGACCGCTGTCGCGGGCACTGCCGCCGACCCGTTGTGTGTTTCTTGGCCGTCGATGAACGCCGAGAGTAGCGGCTACGCGCCGGAAACATCGATGTAACACAAATCGGACGACAGTTCACGCGGGGGAAACCGGCGGCGCGATCCCGTGAAACAGGACTTCTCGATGCTCCCGAGTCAAATCTCGTGTTCGGGAGGACGACTTGTTGGCTAACTCGGGAGATACCGCGTGGGTGCTGGCCAGCGCCGCGTTGGTCATGCTCATGACACCTGGCCTGGCATTCTTCTACGGCGGCATGGTTCGCTCCAAGAGCGTGCTCAACATGTTGATGCTGAACTTCATCGCACTCGCGGTGATCACCATCCTGTGGATGCTGTTCGGCTTCAGCCTGGCGTTCGGCAACGACGTCGGCGGGGGTCTGCTCGGCAACCTCGACTGGGCCGGGCTGACCAACGCGTTCGGCAAGCTCGCCGGTTTCGGCACCGACGACGCGCCGTGGCCGGGCGGTGACGCGCTCCCGGTGCTCGCCTTCGTGATGTTCCAGCTGATGTTCGCGGTCATCACCCCGGCGCTGATCTCCGGTGCCATCGCCGACCGCGCCAAGTTCTGGAGCTGGGTCGTGTTCCTGGTGCTCTGGGCCACGGTCGTCTACTTCCCGGTCGCGCACTGGGTATTCTCCTTCGACGGCTTCATCGGCCCGAACTCCACGGGTGGCTGGATCGCCAACAAGCTCAAGGCACTCGACTTCGCGGGTGGTACCGCGGTGCACATCAACGCCGGTGCCGCCGGTCTCGCGCTCGCGTTCGTCCTCGGCAAGCGCAAGGGCTGGCCGCGGGAGACGCCGCGCCCGCACAACGTGCCGTTCGTCCTGCTCGGCGCCAGCCTCCTGTGGTTCGGCTGGTACGGCTTCAACGCCGGATCCGCGCTGGCTGCCGGTGACCTCGCCGGTGTCGCGTTCACGAACACCACGATCGCCACGGCCGCGGCCGTCATCGGCTGGCTGGTCACCGAGCAGCTCAAGTACGGCAAGCCCACCACGCTCGGCGCGGCGTCCGGCGCGGTCGCCGGTCTGGTCGCCATCACCCCGGCCTGCGGGTACGTGGACACCTGGGGCGCGCTGGTCATCGGCGTGGTCGCGGGCGCGGTCTGCGCCCTGGCCGTCAGCCTCAAGTTCAGGTTCGGCTTCGACGACTCGCTCGACGTGGTCGGCGTTCACCTCGTCGGTGGTCTGATCGGCACGCTGCTGATCGGCTTCTTCAGCAAGCTCTCCGTCAACACCGCCTCGGTCGGTGACAACGGGTTGTTCTACGGCGGCGGGTTCACCCAGCTGGGTAGGCAGGCAGTGGCGGCCGGCGCGGTGCTCCTGTACTCGTTCGTGTTGACCCTGATCATCGGGTTCCTGATCAAGTTCACCATCGGGTTCCGGGTCAGCCAGGAGGCCGAGGTCATGGGCATCGACGAGGCCGAGCACAAGGAGACCGCGTACGACTTCGGTGGTTTCGGTGGGGGCGGGCTGTCCGACACGCTGAAGCCCGGCGCCGGGTCGACCGAGTCACTCGAGAGGAGCAAGGCATGAAGCTGGTAACGGCGATCATCAAGCCGTTCACGCTGGATGACGTCAAGGCGGCACTGGAGCAGGTCGGCGTGCTGGGCATGACCGTCAGCGAGGTCCAGGGCTACGGCCGGCAGAAGGGCCACACCGAGGTCTACCGCGGTGCCGAGTACTCGGTCGACTTCGTGCCGAAGGTGAAGCTCGAGGTCCTGGTCGACGACGCGCTGGGCGACAAGGTGGTGGAGGCCGTGGTCGAGGCCGCGCGAACCGGCAAGATCGGCGACGGGAAGGTCTGGGTCACGCCGGTGGAGACCGTGGTCAGGGTCCGCACCGGGGAGCGCGGCACCGACGCGCTCTGATGGCAGCTCAGGGGGAGGGGGCGGCCGGCCGGCAGGCGCCGGCCGTCCCCACTGCCGCCGACCTGGTACTGGCGCGTGACCGGCTGCTCGGCCGGGGCGCGCCGCACCAGGCCGGCCGACTCGGTCCGGACGTCCTGCGGGAGGCCCTGACCGACCTGCACGAGTTCTGGCTGACCGTGCACGCCGCGCAGGCGGGCGTCGGCGCAGGCACGTCCGGTATCGCCCTGGTCGCCGTCGGCGGCCTCGGGCGGCGCGAACTGGTCCCGTTCTCCGACCTCGACCTCGTGCTGGTGTTCGCGGGCAGGCGCGACGGCCGCGTGGAGAAGGTCGCCGAGCAGCTGTGGTACCCGCTGTGGAACTCCGGCGTCGGCCTCGACCACTCGGTGCGCACGGTGTCCGAGGCCCTCGACGTGGCCGGGGACGACCTCCGCACGGCCATGGGGCTGCTCGACGCCCGGCACATCGCCGGCGACGCGGCACTGGCCGGGCAGCTGGCCGACGCCGCGCTCGACGCCTGGCGCACGAGCGTGCGGCGCCGCGTCGACGACGTGATCGAGTCCGCGCGGGCCCGCTGGCAACGCAGCGGCGAGGTCGCGCACTGGGTCGAACCCGATCTCAAGCACGGCCGCGGCGGCCTGCGTGACCTGGCCATCCTCGACGCGCTGGCGCTCGCGCAGCTCGTGGACCGGCCCTCCGGCGAGGTGTCGGCCGCCCGCAGGCTGCTGCTGGACACGCGGACGGAGCTGCGCCGCATCGCCGGCCGGCCCAGAGACGTCCTCATGCCGCAGGACGGCGACGAGATCGCCGCCGTGCTGGGCCTGACCGACCGGTTCGTGCTCGCCCGCGCCCTGTCCGGCGCCGGCCGCGCGGTCGCGTACGCGCTGGACGTGGCGTTCCGGGCGGTCCAGCCGGCGCGGCAGAACCGCAAGGTGCTCGGCGTGCTGCGCCGCCAGCCGCAGCGCAGGCCGCTGTCCGAGGGCGTCGTGCTCAACGGCGACGAGGTCACGCTCGCCCGGGACGTCGACCCGAGCAAGGACCCCGCGCTCCTGCTGCGGGTCGCCGCGGCCGCCGCGCGCACCGGCCGGCCGATCGCGCCGGCCGCGCTGACCCGGCTGGGGGAGTCCGCACCCGAACCACGCGCGCCGTGGCCGGCCGAGGTGCGCCAGGAGCTGGTCTCGCTGCTCGGCGCGGGCGAGGGCCTGATCGACGTCGTGGAGTCGCTGGACCGCACGGGGCTGTGGGCGCGGCTGTTCCCGGAGTGGGGCGCGGTGCGCGACCTCCCGCCGCGCGACGCCGCACACGTGTGGACGGTCGACCGGCACCTCGTGCAGGCCACCGCCAACGCCGCCAAGCTCGTGACCCGGGTGTCCCGCCCGGACCTGCTGCTGATCGGCGCCGTGCTGCACGACATCGGCAAGGGCCGCGACCAGGACCACTCGATCGTGGGCGCCAAGCTCGCCCGGCAGGTCGGGGAGCGGCTGGGGCTGGCCGCGGCCGACGTGGCCACGCTGTCGGAGATGGTCCGCCACCACCTGCTGCTCCCGCACACGGCCACCCGCCGCAACATCGAGGACGAGGCGACCGTGCGACGTGTCGTCGACACGCTCGGCGGCGACCCGGTCCTGCTGGAGCTGCTGGCCGCGCTCGCCGAGGTGGACTCGCTCGCGACCGGCCCTGGCGTGTGGACGGACTGGAAGGCCTCGCTCGTCGCCGACCTGGTGACCCGCTGCCGCCGGCGGATGGCGGGAGAGAAGCTCGAGGAGCCGACGCCGCTCGCCGCCGACCAGCGGGCGCTCGCGGAGACCGTGGCCGCGTCCGGCCGGCCGGACATCATCATCTCCTCGTCCGAACGCGCGTTCGCCACGATCACGCTGGTCGCGGCCGACCGCCCCGGCCTGCTGTCACGGGCGGCGGGCGTGCTGGCCCTGCACTCGCTGTCGGTCCACGCGGCGGAGCTGCGTGCCCACGCGGGCGTCGCGGTGGACGTGTTCTCGGTGTCGCCGCGCTTCGGCTCGCTGCCGGACGCCGGCCTGCTGCGCGAGCAGTTCACCCGCGCGCTGTCCGGCTCGCTCCGGTTGGCGGAGAAGCTGGCCGCGAAGGAACGCGACTACGCGTCCGAACTGGACGACCCGCCGCAGGCCCGCGTCCTCTGGTTCGAGGACGAGGCCGACGGCGGCACCGAGTCGAAGGACGTGGTCCTGGAGCTGCGGGCCCCCGATCGCCTCGGCCTGCTCCACAGCACGGCCGAAGCCCTGGAACGCTGCGGCGCCAACATCCTGTGGGCGCGTGCGATGCAGGTGGGCGGCACCGCCATCTCCTCCTTCAGCCTGGCCTCGACCGGCCCGGCGAACGGCGACACGTGGCGGCGAGAAATAGAACGAGCCGTCCTCTCCGCCGTCTAACCCCCGCGTGTCCAACGCCCAGAACCCGCGTGTCCAACGCACCGGACCGCTGAGTTCAACGAAACGTGCCGAGGCCGTGCGCGCGTTTTGTTGGACACACGGGTCGTGCCGGTTGGACACGCGGGCGTCCTGAGTAGCTACTGAGTAGTAACCCCTAGTCCTATCCAGGTGGCTTCGCGCTGCCCGCCGCCTGCGAGAAACGAGAGGCTGTGCGTGCGCCTCGGGGAGGGGGCGCGACAGGGAAGCCGGGATGGGGCTCGTCGAGGGGTCGAGCCCATCCCGGCGACCCCGGGCGCTGACCGGCTACCCTCGACAGGGTGTTCGACACTCTTTCCGACCGGCTCACCTCGGTCCTGCAGAACCTCCGCGGCCGCGGCCGGCTGTCCGAGGCCGACATCGACGCCACCGCGCGCGAGATCAGGATCGCGTTGCTGGAGGCGGACGTCGCGCTTCCGGTGGTCCGGACCTTCATCGCACGGGTCAAGGAACGCGCCAAGGGCGCGGAGGTCTCCGGTGCGCTGAACCCGGCCCAGCAGGTCGTCAAGATCGTCAACGAGGAGCTCGTCGCGATCCTCGGTGGCGAGACCCGGCGCCTCTCCTACGCCAAGAACCCGCCGTCGGTGATCATGCTCGCCGGCCTGCAGGGTTCCGGCAAGACGACACTCGCCGGCAAGCTGGCCCGCTGGCTCGCCGGCCAGGGCCACACACCGCTGCTCGTCGCCTGCGACCTCCAGCGGCCCAACGCGGTCAACCAGCTGCAGATCGTCGGCCAGCGGGCCGGCGTGCCGACGTACGCGCCGGAGCCCGGCAACGGCGTCGGCGACCCCGTCGACGTGGCCCGCCGCTCCATCGACGAGGCCAGGCGCGCCCAGCACGACGTCGTCATCATCGACACCGCCGGCCGGCTGGGCGTCGACGAGGAGATGATGCGTCAGGCGGCCGACATCCGCGAGGCCACGCAGCCGGACGAGGTCCTGTTCGTGGTCGACGCCATGATCGGCCAGGACGCGGTCACCACGGCCGAGGCGTTCCGCGACGGCGTCGGCTTCACCGGCGTCGTCCTCACCAAGCTCGACGGCGACGCGCGCGGCGGTGCCGCGCTGTCGGTCCGCGAGGTCACCGGCCAGCCCATCCTCTTCGCGTCCAACGGCGAGAAGCTCGAGGACTTCGACGCGTTCCACCCCGACCGGATGGCCTCGCGCATCCTCGGCATGGGTGACGTCCTCACGCTCATCGAGCAGGCCGAGCAGGCGTTCGACAAGGACCAGGCCGAGGCCGCCGCCGCGAAGATCGGTACCGGCGAGCTGACGCTGGAGGACTTCCTCGAGCAGATGCTGGCCGTCCGCAAGATGGGCCCGATCGCCAACCTGATCGGCATGCTCCCCGGCGCCGGGCAGATGAAGGACCAGCTCGCCCAGGTCGACGACAAGCACCTGGACCGCCTGCAGGCCATCATCCGCGGCATGACGCCGGCCGAGCGCCATGACCCGAAGATCATCAACGCGTCCCGCCGCCTGCGCATCGCCAAGGGCTCCGGCGTCGCGGTCCGCGAGGTCAACGACCTGGTCAACCGCTTCTACGAGGCCCGTAAGATGATGCAGCAGATGGCGGGCCGGTTCGGCTTCCCGGGCTCACGGGGTAGCGCCACCAAGGCGCGCAAGGGCAAGAAGGGGAAGAAGGGCAAGGGGCGCGGCCCGACGCAGCCGAGGGTGCGCGGCGGGATGCCGATGTTCCCCGGCGGCATGCCCGACCTGTCGAAGATGCCGCCCGGCCTGAACGAGCTGCCCCCCGGCCTCGCCGGTCTCGACCAGCAGCTCCCGCCCGGCTTCGACCCCTCGAAGCTCAAGTTCCCCAAGAAGGACAAGTAGCGCATGCCGGCGCTGCACATGCGGGGCGTGGTACTCCCCGAGGGGGAGCCGCGCGACCTGTGGATCGTGAACGGCCGCATCCGCCTCACCCCGGTGCCGTACGCGGAGACCGTGGTGGACGGCGGCTTCCTCCTGCCGGGGCTGGTGGACGCGCACTGCCACATCGGCCTGGCCGCCGAAGACCTCGACGAGGCCGAGCAGCACGCGCTCACCGACCGGGACGCCGGCACGCTGCTCGTCCGCGACTGCGGCGCCCCGCTGGACACCCGGCCGCTGCAGGAGAAGCTGGAGCTGCCCCGCATCGTTCGCGCCGGCAGGCACATCGCGCGCCCCAAGCGGTACATCCGCCACGTCAGCGAGGAGCTGGAGTCACCGGAGCTGCTGCCGTCGGTCGTCGCGGAGCAGGCCGCCGCGGGCGACGGCTGGGTCAAGCTGATCGGCGACTGGATCGACCGGGACAGGGGCGACCTCGCCCCACTGTGGCCGGACGACGTCCTGACCGAGGCGATCAAGGTCGCCCACGAGGCGGGCGCCCGGGTCACGGCGCACGTGTTCGGCGAGGAGGCGCTGCCCGGCCTGATCAACGCCGGCATCGACTGCATCGAGCACGGCACCGGCCTCACGCCCGACACGATCGAGCTGATGGCCGCCCACGGCACCGCCCTGGTCCCGACCCTGATCAACATCGAGACCTTTCCGGGGCTCGCGGCCGGCGCGAGCAAGTACCCGGTGTACGCGGGGCACATGCTGGACCTCTACGGCCGCATCCGCCGGACCGTGGCGGACGTGCTGGCGGCCGGCATCCCGGTGTACGCGGGCACGGACGCGGGCGGCGGCATCGCACACGGCCGCATCGTCGACGAGATCGTGGCACTGCACGAACTGGGTATGACCACCGAGGACGCCATCGGCGCGGCCTCGTGGTCGGCCCGGGCATGGCTCGGCTACCGGGGCATCGAGGAGGGCGCGGCGGCCGACGTCATCGCCTACGCCGAGGACCCGCGGGCGGATCTCGCCGCGCTCCGCCGCCCCAGCCGGATCGTGTTGCGCGGGCGCGTCATCAGGTGACCGTCAATTGTCACGTCAGCTCATCGGGTTCCGGGGCCGTTTACCGACTACGCTGAGGTAGGTGACAGCGGAGCGGGAAATCACCGACACACAGGGTGTCGTCGACGATCCTCCTATGACCCGGACCCACCGCTGGGGTTTCGGCGCGTTCCTGTTCGTCTTCGCCGTCTTCGTGCTCACCGCCGTGATGATTGGTGCGCTCGTCCGTGCCTTCGCCCCCCGCGCGATCGGCTCACCCACGGTGATCGTCGTCGGCACGATGGTGCCCACGGTCGTCGCGGCCTGTGTGACGCTGCTCGTCACCAAGCTGCGGGGCAACGGGCCGCGGATCGACCTGCGTTGGTCCTTCCGCCGCGAGGACGTCCGCACCGGCCTCAAGTGGGGCTTCGTCGGGCTCATCTGCACCACGTTCGCCGCGTTCGTGTGGACCAGCATCGTCGGCCAGCACGCCCAGTCCGCGATCGGGGCGCTCGTCGACAACCAGCGCATGCCGCTCGCCCCCGCGATCGTCCTGTTCGTCTTCGTGTGGCTGATCGGCCCGGTCTGCGAGGAGCTGATCTACCGCGGCCTGCTGTGGGGGGCGCTCGAGCGGCTGAAGTGGAGCCGCTGGTCGGTGTTCGGCCTCACCACGGTCATCTTCGCGGTCAGTCACCTCGAGCCGCTGCGCACCTCGTTGCTGCTGGTCATCGGCATCCCGATCGGGCTGGCGCGGCTGTTCAGCGGCCGGCTGGGCGCCAGCATCGTCGCCCACCAGGTGAACAACTTCCTGCCCGCGGTCGCCGTGCTGCTGGTCGCACTCGGGGTCATGCCGGCGTAGCCAACCCCATCTGGCAGAATGGTCAGCTGTCCGTCGTGGCCGGACCCTCTCACCGTGCCATGGCGCCATCGAACTTGGGGTACTGGCGAGCCGCATCCCCACGCGGCGAACCGGCGCTCACAACGTCATCAAGAGGAGCACCACCACCCGTGGCAGTCAAGATCAAGCTGCAGCGTCTCGGCAAGATCCGGGCGCCGTACTACCGCGTCATCGTCTCGGACGCCCGCACCCGCCGCAGCGGCAAGGCCATCGAGACGATCGGCCAGTACCGCCCGAAGGAGGAGCCGAGCTTCATCCAGGTCGACTCCGAGCGTGCCCAGTACTGGCTGGGCGTCGGCGCGCAGCCGACCGAGTCCGTGCAGCGGATCCTCGAGATCACCGGCGACTGGCAGAAGTTCAAGGGCCTCCCGGGCACCGAGGGCACGCTGAAGGTCAAGGAGACGAAGACCAGCAAGCAGGAGCTGTTCGAGCAGGCCCTGAAGGAGGCCGGCAGCGAGCCGACCACCGAGGCCACCACCCCGAGGAAGAAGGGTGGCGGCGCCAGGAAGGCCGACGCGAAGAAGGCCGACGAGAAGCCGGATGAGGGTGCCACCGAGTGAGCTTCCTGGCTGACGCGCTCGAGCACCTGGTACGCGGCATCGTCGACCACCCGGACGACGTGCGCGTCGAACTGGTGACCACGCGCCGTGGGCGCACGCTCGAGCTGCACGTCAACCCGGACGACCTCGGCAAGGTCATCGGCCGCGGCGGCCGCACGGCCACCGCGCTGCGGACGGTGATGGCCGGCATCGGCGGCCGCGGCATCCGAGTGGACGTCGTCGACACCGACCAGTGAGCGGAGCTTGCGGAGCGAACCGTGGGCATCGCGACCAGCGTTCGGCCTCTCCGAGCCCGCGAGGAGAGGACGTGACGCGGTCGTGACCGAGTTACTGCTGGTCGGCCGGGTGGCGAAGGCCCACGGCATCTCCGGCGAGTTGGCGGTCGACATCCACACCGACGTGCCCGAAGAACGGTTCGCGGTCGGGGCCGTGCTCACCGCACGGCTCCGGGACCGTTCCGTCCGCCCGGTCACCGTGTCGACCGCCCGCCCGCACAGCGGCCGCCTGCTGGTCCGGTTCGACGAGGTCCCCGACCGGACCGCCGCCGACACCATGCGCGGCGCACAGCTGCTGGTGGACGCGGACGACCTGTCGCCGTCGGACGACCCGGACGCGTTCTACGACCACGAGCTGGAGGGTCTCGCGGCCGTGCGCACCGACGGGACCCCCGTCGGCACGGTGTTCGAGATCGCCCGCTCCCCCGCGGGAGAGCTGCTGGTGGTCAAGAAGGAAGACGGGACCGAGGCCCTGGTCCCGTTCGTCCGCGCGATCGTCCCCCAGGTGGACGTCAAGAGCGGGCGGATCGTCATCGATCCGCCGGAAGGCTTGTTGGACTAGTTGCGCGTCGACGTCGTCACGATCTTCCCCGAGTACCTCGACCCGCTGCGCCAGGCGCTGCTGGGCCGGGCGATCGAGCGCGGGCTGCTGTCCCTGGACGTCCACGACCTCCGGAAGTGGACGCACGACGTCCACAAGGCCGTCGACGACAGCCCGTACGGCGGCGGCCCGGGCATGGTCATGAAGCCACAGGTCTGGGGTGACGCACTGGACGACCTGTGCGGACTGCACCTGCCGGACACACCCATTAGTGGGACTGTCCGGCAGGTGCGGTCCCGGGTGCCCCGCCTCGTCGTGCCCACCCCCGCCGGCCGCCCGTTCACCCAGGCGCTCGCCCGCGAGTACGCGGCCGAGGAGTGGCTGATGTTCGCCTGCGGCCGCTACGAGGGGATCGACCAGCGTGTCCTCGACGACGCGGCGCGCCGGATGCCCGTCGACGAGGTCTCGATCGGCGACTACGTCCTGGTCGGCGGCGAGGTCGCGGTCATGGTCATCGTCGAGGCCGTCGCCCGGCTGCTGCCCGGCGTGCTCGGCAACCCGGCGTCCCACCAGCAGGACTCGTTCTCCGACGGGCTCCTGGAGGGCCCCAGCTACACGCGTCCGGAGGTCTGGCGCGACCTTCCGGTGCCCGAGGTGCTGCGCTCGGGCAACCACGGCGCCATCGCCCGCTGGCGGCGCGACCAGGCCTTGACCAGGACCTTCCACCGGCGCCCCGACCTGCTCGCGGCCCTGCCGGAAGGCGCGCTCGACAAGCACGACCGCGCCCACCTGGCCGGTCTCGGAGATCCCGGTTTCGACCCGCAGAAATCGGTCTGACATACTGGACTGGTTGCCGCGACCGGGTGGCGCCTGGCGCAACTCAAGACTCCCCAAGGTTGACTAAGGAACGATGCTGCGCCTTGGGACGCACGAACGACTGTTGAGGAACGGATACCGATGAACACCCTGGACGCTCTGGACGCCAAGTCGCTGCGTTCCGACATCCCGGCCTTCCGCCCGGGTGACACGCTGAAGGTGCACGTCCGAGTCATCGAGGGCTCCCGCGAGCGGGTCCAGGTGTTCAAGGGCGTCGTGATCCGCCGCCAGGGCGGTGGCATCCGCGAGACCTTCACCGTCCGCAAGATCTCCTTCGGTGTCGGCGTCGAGCGCACCTTCCCCGTGCACTCCCCGAACATCGCGAAGGTCGAGGTCGACCGTCGCGGTGACGTGCGTCGCGCGAAGCTGTACTACCTGCGCGAACTGCGTGGCAAGGCCGCCAAGATCAAGGAGAAGCGCGAGACCGCGCCCACGGCCTGACCTGTACTTTTCACAAATCCCGGTAGCCTGGGATGTGTGGCCAATCCCGTGCACGCTCCGACGCCAGAGGATGACCCGGAGCGCACCGATCTGATCCCGAGGGTGAGCGACCCGGCGGCCTCCTCGCCGGCGTCGCCACCTCGTGGTGGCACGGAAGAGAAATCGGCCAAGCACAAGGCCGGCAAGCACCGCCAGCCACCCAGGAAGCAGCCGCTGTGGCGTGAGCTGCTCACGCTGCTGGCGATCGCGCTCGTGCTGACGTTCGTCATCCAGCAGTTCCTGGGTCGCGTCTACTCCATCCCGTCCGGCTCGATGGAGCACACCCTCCACGGGTGCACCGGCTGCACGGGCGACCGCGTGCTGGTCGACAAGCTCGTCTACGACTTCCGCGATCCCGAGCCCGGCGACGTGGTCGTGTTCGAGGGCCCGGACTCGTGGACCGAGAACGACACCGCCCCGCAGGGGCCCAGCAACGGCCTGGTCCGCGGCCTGCAGTGGCTCGGTTCGCTGATCGGCCTCGCGCCGCCGAACGAGCGGGACTTCGTCAAGCGCGTCATCGCCGTGGGCGGTCAGACCGTCCAGTGCTGCGACGAGAAGTCACGCGTCCTGGTCGACGGCAAGCCACTCGACGAGCCGTACATCTACTGGATGAACGGCGCGCCGGACGCACGGCAGCGCTTCGACCCGGTGGTCGTGCCGAAGGGCACGCTGTGGGTCATGGGGGACAACCGCAGCGACTCGTGCGACTCGCGCTGCCAGGGCGGCGGCGGGCTCCGCGGCGTGGTGCCGTTGGACAAGGTGATCGGCAAGGTGCGCTACATCGTGCTGCCGCCGAACAGGTGGCGCGGCGTCGGTGACCACGACCCCCAGGGCAGCGCGACGGTGGCGCTCGGCGCGCCGGCGTGGCAGCAGGGCGGGCCGCTCGGCCTGGGTCTGGTGGCCGCGTGGCCGACAATGTGGCTTGGCCGCAGGATCAGATGGCGGCACCGGTAGTCTGCTCTGGTGGTCGACGTCGCGCGCTCCGGTAACAGCAGGGACAATGAGGACGAGGGGGACGGCCCGGCTGAGCAGGACAAACCTGACGTCTCGCCCGGGCTGAGCCGCAAGTCCCGCAGGAAGAAGCAGCGCTCCTTCTGGAAGGAGCTCCCGATCCTCATCGGGGTCGCACTGCTGCTCACCCTGCTCATCCAGACCTTCATCGCTCGGGTGTTCGTGATCCCGTCCGAGTCGATGGAGGCGACGCTGCACGGCTGTCCCGGTTGCTACGGCGACCGCGTGCTGGTGGACAAGCTCGTCTACACCTTCGGCGACCCGGAGCCGGGCGAGGTCATCGTGTTCCACCGCCCCGACACGTGGAACCGCTCCGAGTTCTCGTCGAACCGATCCAGCAACGGCTTCGTCTCTTGGTTGCAAGACGTAGGAGCGGCGTTCGGGCTCGCGTCCCCCAACGAGGACGACGTGGTCAAGAGGATCGTCGCGGTCGGTGGGGACACCGTCCAGTGTTGTGACGAGAAGAACCGGGTGCTGGTGAACAACAAGCCGTTGGACGAGCCGTACGTCCACTGGCTCCCCGGGAACAACACGCAGGAGGAGTTCCCACCCATCAAGGTGCCGGAGGGCATGCTTTGGGTGCTGGGCGACAACCGCAACAACTCGTGCGACTCGCGTTGCCAGGGCGGCGGTGGCAGGAACGGGCTGGTGCCGGTGGACAACGTGATCGGCAAGGTCCGCTACATCGTGCTGCCCCCGTCCAGGTGGCGAGGCGTGGGCGACCACGACCCGCAGGGGGGCTCGGCCGCGTCCGCGGCAGCGCAGGTGGTCGTGCCGGGCCTGGGCCTGGTGGCCGCGTTCCCCACGGTGTGGCTGGGCAGGCGGGTGCGCAGGGCGGTCAGGTCCATGGGAGCCCGCACGTGACGACGGCTCGACAGGGACGGTTGGCATGGCTGGAGTCCAGCCCGCCCCGCCCCGTCCTGAGGCGTGACGCCGGGAACTGGGCGTTGCAGACGGCTCTGGAGCGCCGCGGCCTGGGCCCGGTCGCTGGCGTGGACGAGGCGGGTCGCGGAGCGTGCGCGGGCCCGCTGGTCGTGGCATCCTGCGTCCTCCGCCCAGGTGACGCGGGGAAGTTTGAAGGCCTGACGGACTCGAAGCTGCTGACCCCGGCGGCCCGCGACAAGATGTACGACCTGGTCCTCCGCCGCGCACAGGACTACACGATCGTGGTAATTCCGGTCGAGGAAGTCGACGTCAAGGGCGTCCACGTCTGCAACATCGAAGGTATGCGCAGGGCGATCGCTCAACTCCACACCCACCCCGGCTACGTGTTGATCGACGGTTTCCGGGTTCCGGGCCTGACGGCCCCGTCGATCCCGGTGATCAAGGGCGACCAGGCGGTAGCGTGTGTGTCAGCGGCCTCGATCCTGGCCAAGGTGACCCGAGACCGCATCATGGCCGACTTACATGAAGAGCTGCCGATGTACGGCTTCGACGAGCACAAGGGCTACTGCACGGGTGCCCACAGCGAGGCCCTGATGCTGCACGGCCCGAGCCACGTGCACAGGTGGTCGTACGTCAACGTGGCAACGGCGGGCATGACGCACGGTATGCGAGCGCCACACCCGGTGGCCTTGAGTGTGGCAGCGGCCGCCGTGGTCCAGAATGGTCAGGTTGGGAGGCTGGCGACACCGACGAGGAAGCCACAGACAGCTTCCGTCAACCATGAGGAGCGCGAAACCGCATGAGCGCGGAGGATCTCGAGAAGTACGAGACCGAGATGGAGCTGCAGCTCTACCGGGAATATCGCGACATCGTAGGCCAGTTCTCGTATGTCGTGGAGACGGAACGCCGCTTCTACCTGGCCAACGGCGTGGACGTCCAAGTCCGAGACTCCGACGGCGAGGTCTACTTCGAGGTACGCATGTCGGACGCCTGGGTCTGGGACATGTACCGCCCAGCAAGGTTCGTGAAGAACGTCCGCGTAATCACCTTCAAGGACGTCAACGTAGAAGAGCTGGACAAACCCGACCTCCGCCTCCCGGAAGAGGGCCCTTTCGGCTCATAACCAACTAATCCAGAGAACCCGCGAGGCCCACCCCGGACCTCGCGGGTTCTTCATGCCAGCACCACCAAATCTCGCCCACTCGCCCACTCGCCCCACCGACGCCTCCCGGCTCCCGGCTCCCGGCTCCCGGCTCCCGGCTCCCGGCACCCGG
>NZ_JBJMIE010000345.1:0-8036 GCF_045807065.1 Actinophytocola sp.
CGACGCGGCGTCGGAGCCCGCCCCCGGCTCGGTGAGCGCGAAACCCACCGCGGCCTCTCCCGAGGTGATGCGGGGCAGCCACGCGTCCACTGTGGACTTCCGACCGGCGAGCAGGATCGGGTAGGCGCCGAGACCCTGCAACGCGAACGCGGTCTCGGCCTCGGTGCAGTGCCGGGCCAGGGCCTCGCGGATGACGCAGAGGTCCATCGCCGAGGTCGTGGGGAACAGCCTGCCCAGCAGTCCGTGGGAGGCGAGCGCTGCCAGGAGCGGGCGGTTGATCGTGCCGGGCGTGCCGCGTTCGGCGATGGGCGGGAGCGTGGTCGCGACCTTCTCGGTGTGGTCGCGGAGCTCCTGGTGCGCGGGTGACAGGTGCGTGTAGGTCATGCCGGGATCACCGCCGTGCCGAGCAGCTCGATCTTCGCGGCCTCGTCGAACAGTTCGGCCACGCCCAGGAGCGCGACCGCGGGATAGTGGCGGCCGAAGTGCTTGCGCCACAACGGTCCCAGCTCCCGCAGGGACCGGCGGTACTCGCCGACGGCGGTGGTGTAGATGATGAGGGACACCAGGTGGTCCGGGGTGGCGCCGGCCGCGGCGAGGGCGGCGACGACGTTGCCGGCGGCCACGTCGAACTGCTCGACGATCGTCTCGCCGACGATCGTGCCGTCGCGGCCCTGGGCGGTCTGGCCCCCGAGGTGGATGGTGCGGCCGGGCGCGGCGACCACCGCGTGCGCGAAACCGACGGGCTCGGCCAGGCCGGGCGCGGTGACGATCTCGTGGCCGCTCATCGGCCGGTCCACCGCGGCTTGCGGCCGGCTGACCAGGCCGCGTAGAACTCCGCGTGGTCGTCGCTCTTCATCAGCAGTGCCTGGGTCATCGCCTCGAGTTCGATGCTGCTGCCCAGGTCCATGTCGAGTTCGCGGGTCAGCAGCACCTTCGTCGTCGAGTACGCCAGCGCCGGGCCGCTCGACAGTCGGGCAGCCAGGGCCGCGGCTTCCGCCTTGAGATCCGCGTCCGGCACGATCTTCGTGGCCAAGCCGATGGTCTCGGCCCGCCGCGCGTCCAGCTTGTCGCCCAGCATCAGCAGCTCCGTGGCCCGGCTCAGGCCGACCAGCCTTGGCAGCAGGTATGCCGAGCCCATGTCCGCACCCGCCAGACCCACCTTCGTGAACAGGAACGCGAACGACGCCGACTCGGCGAGCAGGCGGAAGTCGCTCGCCAGCGCGATCACCGAGCCCGCACCCGCGGCCACCCCGTTCACCGCCGCGATCACCGGGAGCGGGCACTCGCGGAGCGCCTTCACCACGGCACCCGTCATGCGCGTGAACTCGAGCAGCTGGGCCGCCTGCATCTTCTGCAGCTCGCCGATGATCTCCTCGACGTCGCCACCCGAGCAGAAGCCCCGGCCCGCACCCGTGAGCACGACCACCCGGGCGTCACCCCGGTGCGGCAGCTCGGTCAGCAGGTCCCGCAGGTCCGCGTAGACGTCGAACGTCAGGGCGTTCAGCTTGTCCGGACGGTTCAGCGTGATCGTCGCGACGCCGTCGGCGACCTCGAGGTCGAAGTGCCGCCAGTCCTCGGTGAAACCGGCGGACGCTCGGAACGGGCTCATGCCTGGATTCCTCCTCCGTCCAACACTATCGCCTGACCGTTGACGGCCGCCGCCTCGCGCGCGGCCAGGAACACCACCGCGAACGCCACCTCGTCCGGCTCGAGCAGGCGCCCCAGGGGAGACAGGCTGGTGATCACCCGTTCACTGTCCTCAGTGGAACGCCCGGTGATCTCGGCTATGCGCCGCACGTTCTTCGCCGTCATGTCCGTGCGGACGAAGGTCGGGCACACCGCGTTGGCCGTCACGCCCGTGCCGGCGACCTCCGCGGCCACCGCGCGCGTCAGGCCCACCACCGCGTGCTTCGACGCGGAGTAGGCGGCCGTGTAGGCCTGGCCCGCCCTGCCCGCGGTCGACGCGACCGTCACGATCCGGCCGTCGTCCCTCGCCATCATGCCCGGCAGCACCGCCCTGGTGCACAGGAACGCACCGGTTGCGTTGACGTCCAGCTGGGACCGCCAGTCCGCGGTGCTCGTCTTCGCCAGCGGGGCGCTCGCCGAGATGCCCGCGTTGTTGACCAGCACGTCCACCTCGCCGAGCGAGCCGAACACCTCCGCCACCGCGGCCTCGTCGGTGACGTCGCAGTCGGCGCGGCCCAGCGCGACCACGCGGTCGCCCAGGTCGGTGAAGCGTTTGGCCACGGCGGCACCGATGCCGCGGGTGCCGCCGGTGACGACCACCAGGCGGCTCATGCCATTGCCCGCAGCGCGCGTCGGTCCAACTTGCCGTTCGTCGTGCGTGGCAACGAGGTCACGAAGACGATCTCCTGTGGACACTTGTGGCCGGCCAGTCGCGCGCGGACGTACTCGCGCAGCGCTGCCGCCAGCTCGGGAGAGCCCGCCACGCCCTCGCGCGGCACCACGTAGGCCCGCGGCCGTACCAGGCCATCCACCTCGAAGCCCGCGACACCGCACTCCAGCACGTCGTCGTGGCCGATGAGGCAGTGTTCGATCTCGCTCGGCGCCACCCAGATCCCACCTGACTTCAGCAGGTCGTCGGCGCGGCCGTGGTAGTAGAAGAAGCCGTCTGTGTCGCGGCTGAACAGGTCTCCCGTGTGGACGGTGTCGCCCCGGTACGTCGCCGCCGACTTCTCCTCGTCGCCGAAGTACTCCAGCGCGACGGTTCCGCCGGTCACCTCCAGCGTGCCGACCTCACCGTCGGGCACCTCGGCGCCGTCGTCGTCCACCACTCGGGCCGTGTAGCCGGGCACCACCTGGCCGCAGCTGCCCTGTCGTGCGGCGCCGGGCCGGTTCGAGATGTAGATGTGGTAGGCCTCGGACGAGCCGATGCCGTCGACCACCTCGACGCCGAAGGTCTCCTCCCACCTGCGGTGCAGCTCGGCCGGCAGCGCCTCGCCCGCCGACGTGCACAGCCGCAGCGAACCGAGGTCCTGTGTGGACGCGTCGGAGTGGGCGAGCATCGCGCTCATCATCGTCGGCACGTTCACCAGGATCGTGGGGCGGAACCGGGCGATCAGCTCGAAGATGCGGTCCGCGGTGGTCCGTTCCGGGAACGCGATCCCCGCACCACCGACGCCGAACGGGTACAGCGCGGTCAGGTCCCGCGCGTAGCCGAAGAACAGCTTCGGCACCGGCAGCACGATGTCGTCCTGGCTGATGCCGAGCACGCCGAGCCCGTAGCTCTCGTGGCTGGTGATCGGGCTCGCCGCGGTGTGCACGCAGGCCTTCGGCGCACCGGTGCTGCCCGTGGTGAACTTCCAGATCGCGATGTCGTCGCGGGTGGTCGGCGCCGGGTCGAGGGCGTCGGACGCCTCCGCGACGAGGGCCGCGAAGTCGTGTTCGTTGTCCCGCAGGTCGTTCCCGCCGACCACCAGCAACTGCCGGCCCTCGGTGCCGGCCTCGCGGAGCTGACCGAGGGTGACGGGGTCGGCGACGACCACGTTCGCCCCGGTGTAGTCCAGGAAGTAGCGGTAGTCCTTGGGCTGCAGGAACGTGTAGACCTCGGCCGTGACCGCGCCGATCTTCTGCGCCGCGTACCAGGTGGCGACGAACTCGACCCCGTCGGACAGCGCCAGCAGCACCCGCTCGCCGCGCCGCGCGCCGAGGCCGAGCAGCACGTTCCCGATCCTGTTGCACAGAGCGGCGAGCTCGCTGTAGGTGGTGGCGCCCCGCGGGGTGAACAGCGCGACCCGGTCACCGCGACCCAGCTCCAGGTTGCGGTCCACGAAGTGGTCGGCGACGTTGAACACCTAGCGCACCACCTCTCGGACCGCCTCCACCAACAGGTCCGTGAGAACGTCGAAAGTGGACCGTCCTTCCGCGGCCGTCGCGGCCGCGGGGGTGCCGCAGTACGCGCGCGCCATGCCCATGGCCACGAAGTCGTCCTTGCCTTCCGCCATGGCGGAAAGCAAGTTCACGGGTACCGGTGGCAGCGTCGCCATGGTCGGCGTGTCGACCAGCGCCGGATGGTCGGCGAGCACGAGTGACGTCTCGTACCGCCCGGCGTGGCAGGCGCCGGACCGGAACTCGTCCGTCAGCCGAGCCGCGTTGCGCCGCCGCACCAGGTCCAGGTACGCCACCCCCGCCTCGGCCGTTGCCCTGCGCAGCGTCTCGACGTGCGCCGGCTCGAAGTGGTTGTTGACCACGACGATCCGCAAGAACCCCTGCGCGGTGAGGGATCCGCACACGTCGACGACGAGCGCGTGCAACGTGGGCTCGCTGACCGAGACCGCGCCGGGGAACGCGGCGCCGAAACGCGTGACGCCGTAGTTCAGCGCCGGCAGCACGAGCACCCGCACGTCCGGATCGTCGGCCAGGCGAGTGGCGGCCCGAGCGCACATGCCGGCCGAGATGATCTCGTCGGTGCCCAGCGGCGCGTGCGGGCCGTGCGGCTCGACGGCACCGACCGGCAGGAGCAGCACCGGCTTGCGCGGGCCGGCGAGGACTTCCGCCAGCTGGGGTGAGGTGAGGTCCGCGAAGGCGGTCACGCGCCCACCTCCTCGAGTGGGGTGGGTGGCGGGTCGAACAGGCAGAGATCCGCCCGGCCGGCCGCCACGACCGTGTTCACCTCGTCGGGAGTCGTGAGGTAACCGCCGACGAGCGTCGGCACGTTCGCCTCGTTGCGCACCCGGTCCGACAGCGTGGTCAGGTAGCCGCGCCGGTACTCGGGCCGTGACGTCGCGGTGGTGTGTCCGGCCCGCACGTGGACCAGGTCCACGCCGTGGTCAGCCAGCGCACGGGCGTGTGCGACGCCCTGGTCGACGGAAAGCCCGCCGCGTGCCCAGTCCGTGACCGTCAGCCGGGCCACGAGCAGCCCCGGCCACGCGGCTCGCACAACGTCCACAACGGACAGGGGGAACCGCAGCGGTTCGGTGCCGTACTCGTCGTCGCGCCTGTTCGTCAGCGGCGAGAGGAAGCTGGCCAGCAGGTGACCGTCCGCCAGATCCAGCTCCAGCACGTCGAAGCCGGCCTCCCTGGCGCGACCGGCAGCCGCCACGAATGCGTCCCGCACGCGGGCCATGTCGGCTTCCGTCATCTCGGCCGGCACCGCGCTGAACGGCGTGTACGGCAGCGGCGACGCCGACAGCAGCGGCCACCCGTCCCGCAGCGGCACGTCCGCGCCGCCGGTGGCCCTGGTCGCGCCGCGGCGGCCCGCGTGCCCGAGACGGACGCCGACGAGCGCGCCGGTGTCGTGCACCTCCTTCACCACCGGCGCCCACGAGTCGTCCAGCACGGGGCAGTCGGGTGTCGTCCGGCCGTCCTCCGCGACGGCGACGAATCCGGTCAGCACCAGACCGGTACCGGCCCGCGCGGCCTGGGGCAGGTCCGGTGTGGACACCGAACGCACGACCCGGTTGCGCATTGTCACACCGCCGACGGTGAAGGGCGCGAACATCGGCGGCGGTGCCACCGCGCCCGGCACGAGCGGCGTGCCGGTGGCCGACGCCGCGAACCACGAGTCCAGCACCCGCACGAACTTCGGGTCGCGCTGCATGAGGTTCGCGTGGCTGATCCGGCCGCTGCGGGTCAGCAGGTTCGCCGCGAACTGGATGGGCGCGAGGCCGAGGTAGTTGGCCACGCGGCCGAAGTAGGCGGCGCTGTCGCCAGCGGCCTGCTGGAACCGCTCGACGACCGGCTGCCGTTCCAGCTCGTAGTCGACCAGTGCCGGCTCCACTGCGGACGGGTACCGCTCCAGCGCGTTGGCCAGTGCGATCGCGTCCTCCATCGCGAGCTTCGTGCCCGACCCGATCGAGAAGTGCGCCGTGTGGGCCGCGTCGCCGATCAGCACGACGTTGCCGTGGTGCCAGTGCTCGTTGCGCACCAGCGGGAAGTCCAGCCAGACCGACTTGTTCGACATCAGCCGGCGGTCGCCCAGCTCGGCCGCGAACAACGACTGGCAGAACGCCATGCTGTCCTCTTCGGACATGGTGTCGAGGCCCGCGCGTCGCCAGGTCCGCTCGGTCGTCTCCACGATCCACGTGCTCGTGTGCTCGTCGAACGGGTAGGCGTGCACCTGGAACAGCCCGTGCTCGGTCTCCTTGAACACGAACGTGAACGCGTCGAGCACGAGGTCGGTGCCGAACCACACGTACTTGCAGCCCTGCGGAACGGACGAGCTGCCGAAGTCGAACTGCCTGCGCAGGATGCTGTTCGCGCCGTCGGCCGCCACCACGAGCTCGCCGTCCACATCAGAGGGTGAGACTTCCTGCCGGAAGGTCAGCGACGCGCCGAGCGACCGGGCCCGCCGCTGGAGGATCGCCAGCAGGTGCGTGCGCCGGATCGCGGAGAACGTGTGCCCCGACGACCGCAGCACCCGCCCGCGGTAGTTGATGTCGATGGACGTCCAGCGGGCGAAGGAGTCCGTGATCTCGAGGTAGGTGGGGTAGTCGGCGTCCCGCAGCGCGCCCAGGGTCTCCTCGGAGAACACCACGCCCCAGCCGAACGTCGCGTCCGGCGCGTTGCGTTCCACCACCGAGACCTCGTGCCCGGTCTTGCGCAGCAGGATCGCCAGGTACAGCCCCGACGGACCGCCGCCGACGATCGAGACGCGCATCAGGACACCGCCTCGGCCAGCCGGTCGAGGTCGTCGAGGGAGGCGACCGTCGGGTAGAGGATCAGTTCGTCGCAGCCCTCCGCCTCGTAACCACGCACGAAGTCCCGCACCGCGCGTGCGGACGTGAGGTTGCCGGCGGCGATCTTCTCCGCGAACGGCCCGGTGAACGCGTAGTAGTCGAGGAGGTACGCACTGCCGCGGTCCGGGTCGCCGAACGCGAAGTACCCCTGGCCCCACAGCTTGGGCTCGCCGGGACGTTCCAGGTCCCGCCACGCCGCACGGGCGCGGGTGGCCGCCGAGCCGAACGCCCGGGGCGGTCCACCGCCGTGCGCGTAGCCGTCGCCGTAGCGGGCCATGCGGGTCAGTGCCGCGCCGCTCGCGCCGCCGACCAGCAGCTCGATCGGCGCCCGTGCGGGCCCGATGCCCGACCCGTCGAGCGTGCCGCGCAGGTACGCGAGCTGTTCCGACAGCACCGCGCCACGCCTGCCGTGGGCGACGCCCGCCGCCTCGTAGTCGTCCCGCCGAGCACCCACGCCCACCCCGAGCGCGAACCGCCCGTCGGACAGCGCGTCGACGGACAGCGCGTGCTTGGCGAGCATGGCGGGGGAGCGGAGTGGACCGATCGCGATGTTCGTGGCCAGCCGCGCACGGGAGGTGACGGCCGCGGCGGCCGACAGCGCCGCGAACGGCTCGATGCTGTCGTACACGAGCCGGTCGAGGACGCCGAGCGTGCCGAACGGCCCGGCGTCGGCGCGCCGCGCCCACTCGACGAGCACCTCGCCCGAGATGCCCGGAAGCGTGTTCGGAAGTCCGACGCCGACCTTCACACCCGACACATTACGGTTGACCGCGCTGAGGCGTCAACTATGCTCGAAGGCATGGACGACCCGCTGCGCGGTTTCGAACCGGCGCCGCAGGACCTGGTGCTGACGCTCCTCGGCGCGCACCACGGTCCGCGCGACGGCACGGTCTGGTCCGGTGGTCTGGTCCGGCTGCTCGGCGAGTTCGGCTTCACGCAGGGCGCCGCCCGCGTCGCGCTGAACCGGCTCGTCGCCAGGGATCTGCTGGCCCGCAGCAGGAACGGCCGGCACGTGCACTACGTCCTCACGCCACGCACCCGTACCGTCCTCGCCGAGGGCGACCAACGGATCTTCACCCTCGGCGAGAAGCCCCGCCGCGAGACCACGTGGACCGTGCTGTGGCACTCGATCCCCGAGGAGCGCAGGCTCGCCCGCACCCACCTCGTCAGCCGGCTGCGGTTCCTGGGCTTCGGCTCCGTGCAGGACGGCACCTGGCTCGCGCCGCACGACCGCGAGCAGGAACTGGCCGCGCTGCTCAAGGAGCTCGACGTCGCCGAGCACGCCGGCGTCATGCTGGGCCGCCCCGCGACCGCCGTCGACTTCGGCGCGTTCGTCGC
>NZ_JBJMIE010000346.1:0-3337 GCF_045807065.1 Actinophytocola sp.
CGTTCGCTCCGCAAGCTCCGCCCGAGACGCCGTTCGCTCCGCAAGCTCCGCCCGAGACGCCGTTCGCTCCGCAAGCTCCGCCCGAGACGCCGTTCGCTCCGCAAGCTCCGCTCAGAAACCCTTGGTCAGCTGGTCGGCCGCCGTATACGGGTCCGTCTCGCCCGCCGCGACCTGCTTCGCCAGCCCGGACAGGACCTCACCGCCTCGCACGCCACCCAGCCGGGCCCGCAGGGACGCCACCGCGATGGCCTCGATCTCCCGGGACGCGCGCCGGACCCGGCGGGCCTCCAGCTCACCCTGCGCCACCAGCCACTCGTGGTGGCCGTCCAAGGCGGCCAGCAGCTCGTCGGCGCCCTCGCCGGTCGTCGCCACCGTGCGGACGATCGGCTGCCGCCACGACGGACCCAGCTCACGCCGTCCCAACGACAGCGCGTGGCGCAGGTCCCGGACGGTCTGGTCGACACCGTCGCGGTCCGCCTTGTTCACCACGAACACGTCCGCGACCTCGAGGATGCCCGCCTTCGCCGCCTGGATGCCGTCACCCATGCCCGGCGCCAGCAGCACCACGGTGGTGTCGGCCAGCGCCACGACGTCCATCTCGGACTGTCCCACCCCCACGGTCTCCACCAGCACGACGTCGAAACCCGCCGCGTCCAGCACCCGCACCGCCTGCGGTGTCGCCGTCGCCAGTCCGCCGAGCGCGCCTCGCGTGGCCATCGAGCGGATGAACACGCCGGCGTCGACCGTGTGGTCGTGCATGCGGATCCGGTCGCCCAGCAGCGCCCCGCCGGAGAACGGCGACGACGGGTCGATCGCCAGCACGCCCACCCGCAGGTCGCGTGCGCGGAACGCCGACACCAGCATCGACGTGGAGGTCGACTTGCCCACGCCCGGCGGTCCGGTCAGGCCGAGCACCCGGGCGCGACCGGTCAGCGGCGCCAGTTCCGCCGAGAGCGACCGCAGCTCCGGGCCGTCGTCCTCGACCAGCGAGATCAGCCGGGCAACGGCACGCACCCGCCCGGCGCGTGCCTGCTCGACCAGGGATGCGAGATCAGTGATGGTGATCGCTCCACAGACTGCGCTCAGTAATGATGATCGCTCCGCAAGCTCCGCTCAGAAACAACAATCGCTCCGCAAGCTCCGCTCAGTAACGATGATCGCTCCGCAAGCTCCGCTCAGACGCGCAGCAACAGAGCGTCGCCCTGGCCGCCGCCGCCGCACAGCGCAGCCGCGCCCAGCCCGCCACCACGGCGCTTCAGCTCGTACGCCAGGTGCACGGCCAGCCGCGCGCCCGACGCCCCGATCGGGTGACCGAGGGCGATCGCGCCGCCGTTGACGTTCACGATGTCCTCGCTGATGCCCAGCTGCTTCACCGACACCACGCCCACCGCGGCGAAGGCCTCGTTGATCTCCACGAGGTCCAGGTCGGACGCCGAGAGACCGGCCTTCGCGAGTGCCGCCTTGATCGCGTTCGACGGCTGCTCGTGCAGGCTCGCGTCCGGGCCGGCGACGACGCCGTGCGCGCCGATCTCGGCGAGCCACGAAAGCCCCAGCTCCTCGGCCTTGGCCTTGCTCATCACCACGACCGCCGCGGCGCCGTCGGAGATCTGCGACGACGTGCCGGCCGTGATGGTCCCGTCGGCGGCGAACGCCGCGCGCAGCTTGGCCAGCTCCTCCACGGTGGTGTTCGGCCGCACGCCCTCGTCGGTGTCGAACACGACCGGGTCGCCCTTGCGCTGGGGGATCGTCACCGGCACGATCTCGTCGGCGAAGAAGCCCTTCTCGATCGCCGCGGCCGCGAGCCGGTGCGAGCGCGCGGCGAACGCGTCCTGCTCCTCGCGGGTCACGCCGTGGCGCGCGTTGTGCTTCTCGGTCGACGCGCCCATGGCGACCTGGTCGAACGCGCAGAACAGGCCGTCGTAGGCCATGTGGTCGAGCATGGTCACGTCGCCGTACTTGTAGCCGGCACGCGACTTCGGCAGCAGGTGCGGAGCCTGCGTCATCGACTCCTGGCCGCCGGCCACGATGATCTCGAACTCACCGGCGCGGATGAGCTGGTCGGCCAGCGCGATCGCGTCCAGGCCGGACAGGCAGACCTTGTTGATGGTCAGCGCCGGCACGTCCATGGGGATGCCCGCCGCGACCGCGGCCTGCCGCGCGGGGATCTGGCCGGCGCCCGCGGTCAGCACCTGGCCCATGATCGTGTACTGCACCTGCGCGGGCGCGACCCCGGCCCGCTCCAGCGCGGCCTTGATGGCGATGCCGCCCAGCTGTGCCCCGGAGAAGTCCTTGAGGGAGCCGAGCAGGCGGCCGATGGGGGTGCGTGCGCCGGCGACAATGACGGATCCTGACACTGCGTGCCTCCAAGAATCTCGGGGTCCCCCTATGTTACCCGTTGGTAGATTTAGGGGTCTCCTACTGTGTGAGCACTGGCACAGCCCCAGGTCACGGTATCGATCAGGCGTCGTATCTTCTGTGAATGGACGCACTGAAACCGTTCGTCACCGCGATTGACCACGTCGGCGTGGCCGTGCCCGATCTCGACGAGGCCATCGCGTTCTACCGCGACACCCTCGGCCTCGAACTGGCCCACGACGAGGTCAACGAGGCCCAGGGCACCCACGAGGCCATGATGCGCCCGCCTGGCGACGATGGCACGGGGACGGCGGTCCAGCTGCTCGCGCCGCTCGGCCCGGACACGACCATCGGCAAGTTCCTCGACCGCAAGGGGCCCGGCCTCCAGCAGGTCGCCTACCGGGTCACGGACATCGAGGCGGCCACGGAGGCGTTGCGCGCCAAGGGCCTCCGCCTGCTGTACGAGAAGCCGGTGACGGGCACGTCGAACAGCCGGGTGAACTTCGTCCACCCCAAGGACGGTGGCGGTGTCCTCATCGAGCTGGTGGAACCAGCGCGGGATTCGTCAGCGCACCAGCGATGAAGTCGACCTCGCGGTCCATCGTCCCGGAAGGCCACGTGTGGACCGCGCTCGCTCGAATTCTGTCAGTGCTGCCGGCGTCAGTGCCGCCCGGCGGCCCCGGACCGGTGCGCCGCCGGGGCGACCGGGCACAGGCCCGCGCCGCCGAGCGGGGCGAGCAATCCAGCACAGTGACTCGGGTCTCGCCTTGCTTCTTCTGAAACGTTACCGGCCGGTAGCGTAATCGGGCATGCAGAAGATCCTCGACGCCATCCTCGCTGGTGACCACGCTGAAGTGGGCGCGCTGCCGGTGCCCGAGAGCTATCGCGGCGTGACCGTCCGCGCCGACGAGACCGACATGTTCGCCGGGCGGAAGCACGAGGACAAGGACCAGCGCGAGTCCCTGCACGTCGACGAGGTCCC
>NZ_JBJMIE010000347.1:0-29064 GCF_045807065.1 Actinophytocola sp.
CCACGCCGGACCGCACGTGGACCGCGCCACGCCGCACACCGTCCGGCGTGACCAGGCGGCCGGCCACCACCAGGTCCGTCACCACGAGGCCGCCACCAGCTCGCGGCACAGCTCGTTCGTCGGCCCCATCAGCGCGACCGCCCGCGCGTCGGCGGTCAGCCGGTTCAGCCGGTGGTCCACGACGTACCCGGCGGAACCCAGCAGCCGGCCCACTTCCAGGCACACCTGCTCACCGACCGTGGACGCGTGCAGCTTGCTCAGCAACGTCGTGACACCCGACCCGCGCCGGCCGGCGCGGTCGACCAGCGCCGCCGCGGCCTCGACGAGCGTCACGAGCTTCACCAGGCGGTGCCGCAGGTTCGTGCGGGCCTGCGGCTCGAGGCGGGCACTGTGGGTCAGCGCGATGTCCAGTGCCGCCTGGGCGATGCCGACCGACACCGCGCCGAGCGTGGCCCCGGTCTCCCGCACGCCGGCGATGATCGCCGGCGCCCCGCCGAGCGGGCCGAGCCGGTCGGCGTCGGCCACCACGCAGTCGCTCAACGAGACGAACCCGGTCGCCGAGCCACGCATCCCGAGCAGGTCGAGGCCGAGGTCCGGCACGATGCCGGGGTTGTCGCCGCGCACCAGGAAGAACGACTGCCCGGCCGAGCCGTAGGCCGACACCGGATCGTCCTCGGCCGCCGACGTCTGCGCGAGCACCAGGTAGAGGTCGGCGATGCCGGCACTGGTGGTGAACGACTTCGCGCCGTGCAGCCGCCACCGGTCGCCGGGCAGCGGGGTGCCGGTCGTGCCGAGCTTCTTCTTCGCCGCGCCGGCGCCGGTCTCGCTCCACGCCGACGCCGCGAGCCACCGGCCGGACGCGAGCTCGGGCAGCAGCTCCGCCTTCTGCTCCCGCGTGCCCCACTCGCCGATCCGCGCGCTCACCGCGTAGTGCTGGAACAGGATGATCGCGGCCGAGGGGTTTACCGTGGCGATCCGCGCCACGACCCGGTTGAGCTCGACGGCGTTGCCACCCGTGCCGCCGAACGCGGCGGGCACCGCGACGCCGAGCAGGCCGGACGACCGCAGCGCGGCGAGCGCGTCGGCGTCCGGCACGCCGGTGGCCGCGCTCCGCGCCGCGCCGTCGCGCAGTGTGTCCAACAGGGACAGTTGGGTGGTCATGCTGGCAACGACAGACATCCGCCGATCTCCTTGAGCTGGAAGCGGGCGAGCGGCTCGACGAAGAACGAGCCGTGGAAGGTGACGACCTTGTGGCTGACCGAGATCCAGGCCAGCTCCCGGGTGCCGTCCCGGAACACGGTGGCGGCGGTGACCGAGGTGGTGCCACCGGGCGTGGCGATGCCGACCCGGCCGTCCACGCAGCCGACCTCGCGGGCCGCGAGCCAGGGCACGGTGCCCTCGATGCCGGTCGCGGCACCGAGGCACGCGGCACCCGTGAGCGCCAGCGTCGGGTGCCAGCTGGGCACCGAGATCGCGCGTGCGGCAAGGGTTCCGTGCTCGTCCGGCAGGACGACCGCGACCTTGGGGAAGACGCTCTCCGCCGGCCAGCCGAGGTGCGCGGCCGCGGCCGCGCGGATGTCCAGCAGCCGGGCCATGAGCACCGGGTCGTCGGCGAACAGCTCGTCCCGGCTGGCCACCCCGGCGCCGGCGGCGTCGACGAACACGTACGGGTTGCCGGCCGACACCAGCGACACGTCGACCCGCCGGCCGGCGACGTCCAGCCTGGTGCGTGGCTCGCCGGTGAGCAGCAGCCCCTCGACCGGGGTCGGCGGGTTGCGGACGAAGTGCACGGTGAACTCGACCTGGTCCCGGTCGACCTCGTCGACCTCGCACACCAGGTGGTCGCCGTTGTTCAGCACGCGGACCCGGTTGCGCACGCCGGGCCCGAGCCGGTGCACGAGCCCGGTGCGGGAGACGGCGGTGATCGAGGCGAGGATCGAGTGCCCGCAGGAGCCGCGCACGTCGAACCGGTCGACGGCGGCGGGAAGTGCCTGCACGAACCGGTAGTCGAGGTCGAACAGCGGGTGCCGGGACGGCTCGACGAGCGCGATCTTGAGCACGTGCCCGGCGCCGCCCGCCTCGAGCCAGCGGCGGGACTCGGTGAGCGCGGCGAGCAGCGGTCCCTCCTCGCGCGGGAGGTCCCGGGCGTCGAGGACGAGCGTCGGGCAGGGGCTCCCGGCGGCGTAGGCGAGGTGTCCGATCACGCTGCCACCTCCTCGTTCTGTCGCAGCGCAAGCGTTTGCTCGCGCCAGAGTTCGTGCACGGCGAGCGCCCAGATGGTCAGCGCCGTGGTGTCGTCCGGTCGTTCGGCCTGTCTGGCGAGGAGGGTGGCGACCGTGGCCGGCTCGACCTGGCCCGCCGAGCGCAGCCGGTGTGGTTCCAGGAGGTCGGTGACGAGGTCCCACAGCGGCCAGCCGGGTGCGAGCATCGCCGTGACGGGCAGGGTGAAGGGCTGCTTGGGCCGGTTCAGGACCGCGGCCGGCAGCAGGCCCCGCGCCGCGCGGTAGAGCGCGCGCTTCACGCCGGT
Source organism: Actinophytocola sp. (assembly GCF_045807065.1). Taxonomy (GTDB): domain Bacteria; phylum Actinomycetota; class Actinomycetes; order Mycobacteriales; family Pseudonocardiaceae; genus Actinophytocola. Next base: position 2,528 of record NZ_JBJMIE010000347.1, read on the forward strand.
GCCGTCGATCAGGGACTCGTCCGGGAGCGCGGCGGCCGCGCGGACCACGCCGGGTTGGCAGAACGGGAGCCGTGCCTCCACGGAGCTGGCCATGCTGAGGTGGTCGACGCGGCGCAGGTGGTAGGCCGGCAGCCGGTACGCCTGCTCGAACGCCATGATCCGACGCAGCGGCGACCCGGGACCGTCGCGGAGCTGGTCGAGGCCGGGGGTTTCCGCGACCTCGGCCGCGTAGTCACTGGTGTAGAGGGATCTTCGCGCGCCGGCCGGCAGCACGCCCAAGGCGTCCACATAGGAGCGCAGCCAGTTCTCGCCGGCGTGCGCGGCGGCGCGCATGCGGCCGTAGCCGGCGAACAGCTCGTCCGCGGCGTCGCCGGTCAGCGCCACGGTGAAGCCGGCGTCGCGGACGGCGGCGAACAACGCGTACGAGCTGAGCGTGATCGGGTCCGCGTTGGGTTGGCCGAGGTGGCGAACGGTGCCGGCCAACAGGTCGGGGAAGTCGCGGGGATCGATCTCGACCTGGTGGTACACGGCGCCGGTGTGTGCGGCGACCCGCTCGGCGAAGTGCCGCTCGTCGCCGGGCCACGTGCCCCGATAGGCGATGTTGAACGTGTGGACCGGGCCCTGCTCGGCGGCGAGCGCGGTGACCAGGCTGGAGTCCAGGCCACCGGAGGTGATCGTGGCGACCGGCACGTCCGCGACGAGCAACCGGCGCACCTCCCGGCGAAGCGTCTCCCGGACGTCCGAGTCCACAGTGGAATTCGGCGGCCTCCGGACGACCCGGAAGCCTGTCCGGTCGCACACAGCCGTGCTGGCCGGCGGCAGCACGCGGATGCCGGCGAACATGGTCTGCTCGCCGAACGGGGTCTTCGTGGCGAGGTAGGCGTCCAGGCCCGGCAGCCACGGCTCGGCGGGCACGGCGCCGAACGCCAGCAGCGCGGGCAGCTCCGAAGCGAAGTAGAGCGCGTCGCCCCGACGGCTGTAGTAGAGCGGCTTCATGCCGATGTGGTCGGTCACCAGCAGCAGCCGCGGCGACGCGCGCTGGTCCAGCACGGCGATCGCGTACATGCCGTCGAGGTGCTCGACGAACCGGTCGCCGTAGCAGTGGTACAGCGCGGGCAGGATCGAGCCGTCGCAGCGGTCGGTGAACGGGTAGCCGCGGGCGGTCAGATCGCGCCGCAGCTCGTCGTGGTTGTACAGCTCGCCGTTGAACACCACGGTGATCGCGCCGCCGAACAGTTCGTACGGCTGCCTGCCACCGGCGGGATCCGTGACGGCCAGCCGGTTGGCGCCGAGCGCCCAGCGCGGGCCGCGGGCGTGGCCGGTGCCGTCCGGTCCGCCGTGCCGCTGCGCGGCGGCCACGCGCCGCAGCTCGGCCGGGGAGACGTCGGCGTTGAACTGGCCGTGGATGCGGCACATCGTGGCCTCCCCAGTGCTGTCGAACCCGTCGCTGGCACCACGAGGCTGGGCGCGGTTTCTGGTGGGTGGCTCAAGCGCTGCTCAAGAACGCGTGCGCGGTGCGCGGAAAAGATCCACGATGGGACGATGTTCGCCGCTCTGGGCTCACGCGACTACCGGCTGTTCGCCACCGGGATGCTGGTGACGAACTTCGGCACCTGGGTGCAACGGATCGCCCAGGACTGGCTGGTGCTGCAACTGACCGGCAACGACCCGGTGGCGCTCGGCGTCGCGGGCACGTTGCAGTTCGCGCCAACGGTCTTCCTCAGCCTGTGGGCCGGCGTGCTCGCGGACCGGCACGACAAGCGGCGGATCCTGCTGCTTGTCCAGACCGGCATCGCCGCGTGCTCGCTGGCGATGTGCGCGCTGGACGTGACGCACGCGGTGACGCTGTGGCAGGTGTACCTGCTGTGCCTGCTGCTCGGCGTCGTCTCGGCGTTCGACCAGCCGGTGCGCTCGGCCTACGTCGCGGACCTGGTCGGCCGGGAGCACCTGGCGAACGCCGTGGCGCTGAACCAGTCCAGCTTCAACCTGGCGCGGATCGTCGGCCCCGCGGTCGCCGGGCTGCTCATCGTGTGGGTCGGCACGGGTTGGGTGTTCCTGGTCGCCGGCCTGAGTACGGCCGCGGTGCTGGTGAGCCTGCTGCGCATCGCCCCGGCCCCGACCGGCGAGGCCCGCGGCCCGGTGCGGCTGGGTGAGGGCCTGAGGTACGTGCGCACGCACCGCGAAGTGCTGACCCTCATGGCGATGGTGTTCTTCGTCAGCCTGTTCGCGATCAACTTCTACACCACCCTGCCGATCATCGCCGCCACCGTGTTCCACCGCCAGGCGGACGGGTACGGCATGCTGTTCACGCTGCTGGCCGTCGGCACGCTGACCGGCTCCCTGCTCGCGGCGCGACGCGGTGCCCGCCGCAAACCCGGCCCCCGCTTCCTCATCGCGGCCGCGGTCGGCTTCGGCCTCACCGAGGCGGCCGCCGGGCTGATGCCCGGCTACCTGGCGTGCGGCCTGGTGCTGATCCTGGTGGGCGTGGGCTTCATGACGTTCATGCCGACCGCGAGCACGATCGTGCAGCTGTCGGTGGAGCCACACATGCGCGGGCGGGTGATGGGCCTGTACACGCTGATCTTCCTGGGCAGCAACCCGATCGGCGCGCCGTTGACCGGCTGGGTCGCGGACGTGCTCGGCGGTCGCGCTCCGCTGGTGCTGGGTGGCGTGCTGGCCGCGGTCACCGGCGCGGCGTGCGGCCTGTTCCTCCTGCGCCGACCGGCCCCGGCCCCGCAACCAGAACCGGCCGTCGCGACAGTGTGACCTCGGGCACCACCGGGTGCCCTCAACTGCGGGGAGAGGTCTTTTCATAGCTTCGATGGTTTGCTGGGGTCATGCGGATCGTGATCGTGGGTGGCGGGTTGGCCGGGGCGCGTACGGCGGAGCGTCTGCGGCGGGGTGGCTTCGACGGGCGGGTGACGCTCGTCGGGGGCGAGCCGCATGCCGCCTACGACCGGCCGCCGCTGTCGAAGAAGGTGCTCACGCAGGACGAGGAGCCCGCCGCGCCGCAGTACCTGCCCGCGGCCGACGGCATCGAGACGGTGGCCGGGGTACACGCGACCTTCCTGGACACCGCCGGGCACCGGGTGGTGCTCGACGACGGGGCGAGCCTCGGTTACGACAAGCTCGTGATCGCCACCGGGGTGCGGGCGCGCCGGCTGTTCGACGGGTGGCGGGGCGTGCACGTGCTGCGGACGTGGACCGACGGCCTCGCGTTGCGGGCGGCCCTGCGGGACGCCAAGCGGGTCGTCGTCATCGGGGGCGGGGTGCTCGGCTGTGAGATCGCCGCCAGTGCCCGCACGCTGGGCCGGGACGTCACGATCGTGGAGTTGCTCGACCAGCCGCTCGGTGCGGTGCTCGGCGACACGATCGGCGCGGTGATCGCGCGGAAGCACCGCGAGCGCGGTGTCGACGTGCGGTGCGGGACCCGGGTCGAGCGGCTCGACGGCACCGGGCAGCGGGTCGAGCGGGTCGTGCTCGCGGACGGCACCACCCTCGACGCGGACCTGGTCGTCGTGGCGGCCGGGGCGGTGCCGAACACCGAGTGGCTGGCCGGGTCGGCGGTCCGGGTGGCCGACGGCGTCCTGTGCGACCGGTACGGCGCGACGTCGGCCATCAACGTCTTCGCGGCCGGTGACGTCGCGCGGCTGCCGCACCCGTGGGCCGAGGGCACCGTCCGCCTCGAGCACTGGACGACCGCCGGCGACACGGCCGCCCTGGTGGCGCGGAACATCCTGGCCTCGCCGTCCGAGCGGGTGCCGCTGACCGCGATGCCCTACTTCTGGACCGACCAGTACCAGTCCAAGTTCCAGGTCATCGGCCTGCCGGGCCCCGACGACGAGCTGACGGTCATCGACGGCGACCTCGACGGCAAGTTCGCCGCGCACTACAGCCGCGACGGCGTCCTCACCGGCGTGATCACCGTCGGCATGGCGGCCGCGGTGGCGAAGTACCGCACACTGCTCGGCACCCCCCTCTGACACCTCGGGCGGGCAGTGCGTCGCGGCCGCTCGCCGGCCCCCGCGCTGCCCGAGCGGGAACGCGACGTGCTCGCGCTGGTCGCGGACGGGCGGTCCAACGCCGAGATCGCCGAGCGCCTGTTTACAAAGCATCGGGCGCCAGCGATTATGGGAGCGCTCCCAAGCAGGAGGGCCCATGCCAGACGAACGACCAGGTCCGGCGGACGCCTTGACGCGACGCCGAGCGCTCCAGCTCGGCGTGGCGACGGCGGGACTGCTGGCACTGGAGACGGTTCCGGCGGCCGGCGAGCCGGGCACGCACGCACAGGCCCGGGAGTGGTCGTTCGACGAGGGCTGGCGCTTCTTCCGCGGTGACGCCACGGGGGCGGAGTCGCCGGCGTTCAACGACGGTGACTGGCGCGTGCTCGACCTCCCGCACGACTGGAGCATCGAGGACCTTCCCTACGCCACCGACACGAACAGCGGCGCGACCGCGGACCCGTCGCTGCTCGTCCCCGAGGTGCCGCCGACCATCCCGGACCTGCCGGCCGTGATCGGCCCGTTCGATCCGGGGAACAGTGCCAACGGCGGCTCGACCGGGTACACGGTCGGCGGGATTGGTTGGTACCGCAAGGAGTTCCCGCGGCCGCACGGGGAGCACGTCGAGCTGCGGTTCGACGGCGTGTACCAGAACGCGGACATCTGGCTCAACGGCACGCACCTCGGTTTCCACCCCTACGGCTACACGTCGTTCACCCACGACCTGACCCCGCACCTGCGTGCCGATGCGAACGTGCTCGCGGTCCGCGTCGACAACAGCGGCCGCAACAGCCGCTGGTACTCGGGCTCGGGCATCTACCGGCACACCTGGCTCACCGCGACCGGCCCGGTGCGGATTCCCTTGTGGGGCCTGCACGTCACGACCCCTGACGTGTCGGCCGCGCACGTGGTGGTCGGCGTCGCCAACCTCGGCCCGGCGAGGACCCCCGCGGCGGTGCGGGTAACCGTGCGCGATCCCCGCGGACACGTCGTGGCCACGCGGCAGGCGCCAGCACGGGACGTCCCGCCCGGCACCACCGTCGACGCCACACTCGACCTCCCCGTCGCGCACCCGCGGCTGTGGTCGCTCGAGGACCCCAACCTCTACACCGCGCACGCCGAGGTGTTGGTGCGCGGCCGCGTCGTGGACACCGTGAGTACCACGTTCGGCATCCGGACCCTGACGTGGAACGGTGCCGCCGGCTTCCTGCTCAACGACGAGCCGGTCGAGGTCATGGGCGGCAACGTCCACCACGACCACGGCCCGCTGGGCGCCGTCGCGTTGGACCGGTCGGAGGAGCGGCGCGTCGAGATACTGAAGTCGGCGGGGTTCAACGCCATCCGCACCGCGCACAACCCGCCGTCGCCGGCGTTGCTCGACGCGTGCGACCGGCTCGGCCTGCTGGTGCTGGACGAGCTGTTCGACGTCTGGGACACCGGCAAGAACCCCGACGACTACTCGCGCTTCTTCGCGGACTGGTGGCGCGCGGACCTGACCGGTGCCGTGCTGCGTGACCGCAACCACCCGAGCGTCGTGCTGTGGTCGCTGGGCAACGAGATCACCGACAACACCCACGGCGTGCGGGGCGCGGAGATGGCGGCGCACCTGCGAACCCTCGACCCCACGCGCCCGATCACGCTGGGCGGCGGCTCGACGTTCACCGCCGACGACCCGTCCTGGCAGTACGTGGACGTCGGCGACGTGCACTACAACGCGAACGGCAAGGGCTACGCGCAGATGCACGCCGCGAACCCGGCGAAGGCCATGACCCATGACGAGACCTTCCCGGCGACGATCCACCAGGACGTGACGTTCGCCGCCGCCAACGCCTGGGCGACCGGGACGTGGGTGTGGGCGGCGTGGGACTACCTCGGCGAGGCGGGCATCGGCAAGTCGATGATCCCGCCGGTGGGCACGGCCGAGCAGATCGGCGACCAGAGCGTCATGCCGGGCTGGTCGATCGCGCGGACCCTGCACCACGGCTGGGGCGGTTTCGGTTACCCGTACCCGTACTTCCAGGCCAACTGCGGTGACGTCGACCTGATCGGCCAGCGCAAACCGCAGAACCACTGGCGTGCCGCGGTGACCGGCGCCAGCCCGGTGGAGGTGCTGGTGGAGCGGCCGACACCGCCGGGCACCGAGCAGGTGGCGGTGTGGTGGGGCTACTTCGACGAGTTGGTGAGCTGGACCTGGGACGTCGAGTGGGACCACCCGATGGTCCTGCACGTCTACACCCCCGGCGAGCGCGTCACGGTGCTGTTGAACGGAACGCAGGTCGCGACGGGCGTGCCGCGACGGGCGATGGCCACCCTGACCGTGCCGTACCGCTCCGGCGAGCTGATCGCCGTCGCTCACCGCGACGGGCACGAGATCGGCCGCGCCATCCTGCGCACGGTCGGGCCGCCGACCGCCCTGCGCCTGACCTCGGACGTGCGTGCGCTCACCACCGGCCGGGACGACCTCGCGCACGTGCTGGTCGAGGTGGTCGACCGGCACGGTCGGGTCGTGCCGGACGCGGTGGTCGAGGTGGCGTTTCGCACGCGCGGCGCGGGCGAGCTGGCCGCGGTGGGCAACGGGAACCCCCACAACGTCGACAGTTTCCGCCTGCCACGCAGGCACACCTGGCACGGCAAGGCACTCGCGATCCTGCGCCCGGCCAAGCATGCGGGTCTGCTGACGCTCACGGCCGCAGCGCCTGGGCTGCGCGCGGCGAATCTTAGCCTGCCGGTCAAGTAAAGTAGAAAAGTGAACCGGCGAAAAAAGAAATTCGTTTTCGGTCTCTTACCAGTTGGGCCAGCCAGTTCGCAAGACCTGTTTCCCGACGGTTTTCCGGCAATCAGCCGACAAAAATCATCGGTCGAAATGGCGCGCAACTTTCCCGGCACCGGGGACGTCTCCCAGTACGGATCGTGTGGGCCAGCCACGCGACCTTTCTGGGGAAAGGGAATCCATTGGGTATGAGATCACTGGCCAGAGCGGGTCAGGTGTTCGGACTGGTGACGACCATGGCCACCATGGTCGTACTCGGCGCGGGGACAGCCAGCGCGGAGGTGCCGTCCAACGACACCATCACCGGCGCGACGGCGATCACCACCCTGCCGTACGAGGAGACGGTCGACACGACCGAGGCGACCACGGACGCCGAGGACGCGGCCGTCAACACCAACTGCGGCGCCCCCGCGACCAACGGCAGCGTCTGGTACACGCTCACGGCGGGCACCTCGCCGGCATACGTGGTCGACGTGTCGAAGTCCGACTACACGGCCGGCGTGATCGTGGCGACCGGCACGCCGGGCAACCTGTCCCTCGTCACCTGCGGGCCGTCGTCGATCGGTTTCGAGGCCACCCAGGGCGAGACGTACTACATCATGGCGTTCAGCGACAACCCGGACGTGGTGGGCGGGCAGTTGTCCTTCACCGTCCGCGAGTCCGGCCCGGCGCCGAAGGTCTCGATGACCGTCAACGACATCGGCACGGCCAACGCGTCCGGCACCGCGACCATCTCCGGCACCTACACGTGCATCGGTGAGGCCGACTTCGTGGTGCTGCAGGGCACGCTGCAGCAGGAGCAGCCCGGCGGCACGCAGGTCCGCGGCTCCTTCGACGTGCCGGACCTGACGTGTGGCGGCACGGCCGACTGGAGTACCGAGGTCACACCGGAGAGCGGCAAGTTCCTCCGTGGTCTGTCGGCGACGTCGGCACTGACGGCCGGCTGCAACGCGATCGGCTGCAACGTCTACGACACGCTGGAAGTCGTCCGCCTCCGCCGCGGGCACTGACCGAAGGCACGCCCTGGGAGGGCCGTTCGCGAGCGGCCCTCCCAGGGGTGGGGCCAGCCGGAGTACGCGTACTGGGGGTCGCCGGATGGTCGGGGCACCGACCACGCCCGTAGCGTCGGGCTCGTCCGGAAACACGGCTCGTCTCGGGGGTTCGCTCAATGGTGGCAACGAGGACTACCCGCCTGGTGGCCGGCTCGGTCGCGCTCGCGGTCGGCACGGCCTGCCTGACCGCGGTGCCGGCGGCGGCACAGCCACGCCACGACCACGCCGACGTCCAGTCCATCGTCGACGGCTATGTCGCCGCCGGCGTGCCGGGTGCGATGGTGTACTCGCGGGACCGCCGTACACAGTGGACGGTCAGCAGCGGCACGGCCGAGATCGGCGTCGACGACCCGATCCGGCCGTGGGACCGGGTGCGGGTGGCCAGCAACACCAAGATGTTCGTCGCGACGGTGGTGTTGCAGCTGGTCGGCGAGGCCAGGGTGGCCCTGGACGCACCGGTCGAGCGGTACCTGCCGGGCCTGGTGCGGGGCAACGGTTACGACGGGAACAGGATCACCGTGCGGCAGTTGCTGCGGCACACCAGCGGAATGGCCGACTACGTGGCGGACGTGCTGGCCGACCCGATCGCGAACGACCACCCGTGGCGGCCGGAGGAACTGGTGGCGATCGGGTTGAGCCACCCCCCGCTGTTCGCGCCGGGCGCCGGCTGGGCGTACTCGAACACCGGCTACATCGTGCTCGGCATGCTGGTGGAAGCCGCGACCGGCGAGGACGTCGGCACGCAGATCACCGACCGGCTCATCCGCCCGCTCGGTCTGCACGAGACCAGCTACCCGAAGACGGGCGACAGGTCCATCCGGGGCCCGCACCCGCACGGCTACTACGCGTTCCCCGGCCAGCCGGTGACCGACTTCACCCAACTGGAGCCCAGCCTCCCGGGTGCCGCCGGCTCGCTGATCTCCACGGGCCCCGACCTGACGCGGTTCCTCGGCGCGCTGCTGTCCGGCAGACTCCTGCGCGGTGACCTGCTCGCCGAGATGCGCACGGTGGTCCCCGCCGAGGGCGGCTCCTACGGACTCGGGATCCGCGAGATCCCGCTGCCGTGCGGCGGCTCGGCCTGGGGGCACGGCGGCAACATCATCGGCTTCGACACGGCCAGCGCGGCCACCCGGGACGGCCGGGCCGTGTTCGTCGTGGCCAACGGTCACCAGGCCGATGGCGCGCCGGTCGACATGCGTGGCGCCGTCGAGACCGCCCTGTGCGAGGACGAGTAGCTCGGGCCGGGGCGGGAAACCCAGCCGCCGGCGGGGCGACGACATCCGTCCGCCGAACTCACGCTCAGCTCTTCCTCACCGGCGCGAGGGCCGCGAACCAGTGCGGGGGTTCGGACTCCGGCTCGGTCGGGCGGCGGTAGCGGTAGGTGCTGAGTCCCGCGGCCCGCCCGGCGGCGAGATCCGCGTCCGTGCCGCCGACGAACACGCACGACTCGGCGGCCCGGCCGCGGATTACCTCGGTGAGCAGGTCCGGCGCCGGTGGCAGCACGTTGCGGTCCGGGCCGCCGCGCCCGGCGATGCGCCACACGTGCTCGGCGAGCCCGTGCACGACGAGGAACGAGCGGACCGCGGTGGGCACGAGGTTGCCGACCACGGCGACCTTCGTCCCCGCGGCGGTCATGGCCAGGACGGCCTCGAGCACGCCGGGCGCGGTCGGCGCCGTGGCCAGCACCTCGCCTTCGAGCCGGCTCAGCTGCGCGTGCACGGCCACCGCGGTCGCCGGCCCGATGGTCGACGCGTAGGCGAGCACCGCCAGCGGATCCCGTGTCCTGGCCACGTTTCGCGGCATGCGGGCGTTCTCCACCATGGTGCGCAGGCGATCCGCCAGCGGCGCCGGCGGCGGCAGCTCGGCGACCGGCCCGTCGAACGCGAGCAGCACCAGGTCTCGCGACGCCAACAACTGTTGGACATCCATGTTTCCCCCAGGATTTCCGCGTGTTCACCGATGATAAATGTGCGACAGTGTCCGCGTGTTGGGTGAGCTGCCCGTTGTGGCGCCCGGGGTCCCGATCTACGAGCACATCCGCGCGAAGGTGGAGCCGTCGTCGGGACGGCTGCCGGCACGGACGGGGTTGCCGGACGACGACAAGGCGATGTCGGGCGAACTGCGGTGGGCGCCCGGCGCGATGGACGGTGTCTTCAGCCAGCACGGCGCCGCGCACGGCGCCGAGCGGGCGGAGGAGGTCGCCGGTCTGCTGTCGCTGGCGTGCCGGCGGCCGTCGGTGCGCCACCTGCGCGGCCTCTACACGGCGGTCGCCGACGACGACGTCCTCACCTACGTCGACACGCTGGTCGAGGTGCTCGCCCGCGAACCGCCCGACCGGCAGGCACTGCGCGCGCTGGGGAGGTGGCTCGCCACCACCGCGTCCGACCGCGGTCCGGTCAAGCTGGGCATCGCGCTGCTCGGCGTCACGGGGCTGGGCGACGAGCTCGCGGTGGTGCGGATGCTCGGCACGCACGAGGAGTTCACGCTCTACTGCGCGGTGGCCGTGTCGAACGGGCTGCCGGACCCGGAGTCGGAGCTGTGGGCGCTGGCCGCTTCGGTGGACGGCTGGGGCCGGATCCAGTGCGTGGAACGGCTGCGCGACACCGCGGACCCGGACATCCGCGCGTGGCTGCTGCGTGAGGGCTTCCGCAACTCGATCATGTACGAGTACCTGGCGTACACCGCCGCCACGACCGGCGGCCTGCTGGCAGCCCTGTCCGGCGAGGTCGACCGCGGCCTGCTGACCGCGGCGGGCGAGATCCTGTCCGCGTTGATCGGTGGCGGCCCGGCCGAGGACATCGACGACTACGAGGCGGGTGCCGATGCCGTCGAGGCGTACCTGTCCCTGATGACCACCCGCGCCGAGACCCTGCACGACTTCAATGCGGTGGCGGCCATCCGCGGGTTCCTGGCGAACGAGGACGGCTGGGACGAACGCGTCGACCGGGGCTGGACCACCACCCGGCGCCAGGCGTTCGAGGACACCTGCGACGACATCCTGGAGCAGGACCGCTGGACCGACCGCATCACCACCGGCCTCGCCTCCACCGACGATTTCCACCTGGCGAACCAGGCCGCCCGCACCCGCGGCATCGACACGTTCGAGGTGCACGTCGGCAAGATCAGGGCCGACCCGTTCGACACCAGCTGGTACGACGCCTGGGAGCAGGCCGACACCGACCGCGCCCGCGTCCTCGCGGAGCTCGCCCGCACCCTCCTCCCGATCGCCGACATCGCGAGCGGCCCCGCGGACGAGCTGGGCCTCGGCGGCCGGTGGCGGGCACACAGCGCGCTGGACTGGACGCTCCAGGCCCTGCGCGACCACCCGGGGATCGGGGCGGACCTGCTGCTGGCCGGGCTGTGCAGTCCGGTGACCCGCAACAGGAACATGGCGCTGCGCGCACTCGACCAGTGGCCGCGGTCGTCCTGGCCCCCGGGCGCCCAGGACACGGTCGCCCAACTGGCCCGCACCGATCCCAACGCGAACACCCGCCAACTGGCCACCGAGCTGGCCTGACCTTCCCCGCCGAGCGGGGTCGTCGTGGCCACGCGGCCACCGACTGCTCGCGATCTGACAGGCCGTCGGGCTCCTTTCTCTCACTTCCGGTCCGTGGTCCGGGGCAGTCACTACGGTGGCGGCAGGCCCGTCGACTGGAGGTTTTTGGTGCGGTACCGAGGACCGATTCCGAAGTGGATGGTCGGCTGGGTCAACACCCGCGTGCTCGCGCTGCGCCGGTCGCCGCGGTTCGGGCGGGCGGTGCGCGGGCGGCTCACCGTCGTCACGTACACGGGACGGCGTTCGGGCCGGGTGTTCAGCACGCCGGTCGGCTACCGCCGCACCGCGGACCTGGTCACGATCGGCGTCCGCCTCCCACAACGCAAGTCGTGGTGGCGCAACTTCACCGGCGAGGGCGGTCCGCTGACCCTGGAGCTGGACGGCGCCGACCGCGCCGGCCACGCGATCGCCCGCGTCGACGACCGGGGCCGGGTCACCGTCACCATCCGGCTCGGGTGACCCGGGGCCGGGTGGTCATCTCCGCACCACCTCGGCATCGCCTGTGGGACAAGGAAGTTCGCCGGCACCTCAGCCGCCCGGCGAGCCGGCCTTCACGTGGTCGACCGAGCCGTAGGCGGAAAGCGCGCCGCGCAGGCCCGGCTCGCTGCCCTGCCCACGCAGCTCGTGGTCGAGGAACAGCGCGGTGATCTCCGCGGTCAGCTCGGGCCCCTGGTAGCGGCCGAGCATGCCGACCACGGACGGCAGCGGCGGCAGCCACAGCGGGGCGTCGGTGAACGTCAGGTGGGCGGTGTTCGGCATCTCGACCCGGTAGCCGGCGCCGGCCAGGTCCAGCACGCCGTCGGCGGTGGCGAGGAAGTCCGTGCTCTCGTCCTCCGCCAGCGGGTGGTTGACCACGAGGACCGGTTGCGGGAACGGCTTCGTCGCCGCGGCGTAGGGGAAGCCGTCGAGGTCGACGACGGCGTCGAAACGGTGGTCGAGACGTGCCGCCAGCAGTGCGGCGCCGCCGCCGAGCGAGTGGCCGGTGACCGCGACGTGGTCGAGGTCGAGCACGTCGGCGAACCTCGACGTGCCGAGGCGGGTGAGGACGAAGCTCAGGTCCTGTGCCCGCACGGTGGTCCAGCGGACGGCGTTGGCGCGGTCGCGGTCGTCGTCGCCGGTCGCGGTGACGCGCGTGTGGATGACCGTGCCGTCGGCCAGCACGACGGCGGCCGAGTCGTAGGGGTGGTCGAGCGCGACGACGACGTAGCCGCGGCTCGCGATCTCCGTGGCCCACATGGTGTTCTGCCCGCGGGCGCCGCCGAGTCCCGGTGAGAAGAGCACGACGGGGAACCGCGTGCCACCGGCCACCGGTTCGGCGTCGAGGAAGGCCGCCGTGCGTGCGTGCGCGAGCCCGTCGAGCATGAACCCGGGCAGCCCGGTGTAGCTGGCCAGACCCTCGGCGACGATCTTCGACTCCTCCGGCGTGCGACCGAGGTAGGGCGCGCGCTCGCCCTCACCCGACGCCGCCGGGTACCAGAGCTGCGCGACGACGGTCCGCCGGTCGTTCGGGGCCGCCGTCGCGGTCTCCGGCCGGTCGGCGTCGGTCCACTGCACGGTGGTCGTGCCCACCGCGTACCGGCCCGTCGGTGCCAGGAACGTGGGGACGGGCAGCGCCCACCCGGCCGCCGCGCCGCCGACGGTCATGCCGACCAGCACGACCGTGGCCGGCGCGGCGAGCCAGCGCGGCGAGCGTCCTGGAGTCCGCTCGCGGGGCGGCAGGACGGCGGGGACGACCGACGGGAGCGCGAGCACCATCGCGGCCAGCACGGGCACCATCTGCCACCGCATGCCGGCGACGAGCAACACGATCGCGGCGGACACCGACACCGCGAGCGCGCCGACGGCCACCCGGCGGCGGTACCGCGCCGCCTGCCACCGCGCGATCGCCATCACCAGCGCGCCGGCGATCGCGACGCATTCGAGCGGGTACAGGTCGAGCCAGGGAAGCGGGTCGCCGAGCATCATGCCCCCATCGGTGTGCGGTTCCGGTCGCCGGAACTGTGGCGCAGCGGGGAACGAGCACACTTCGGCCGGAAGGCCATGCCGTGCGGCGGGTCATCGGCCGATCGGCTGATGTCCGCTCAGGCCGGACGGCTTCTGGGGTTCACCCAACAGCGGCGAGTCGTACCGGTTCGCGCCGGCCAGCACCCGCCCGCGCGGAATGCCGTAGCCCTCGACCATGAGCGAGCGTTTTCATGCTTGCTTGCGTCAGTCGACCAGGGACGGCCCAGCGCACTCGCCGCCACCGGGAGCCTTGGTGCTACACCCATCCACCGCGATGTTCTCCAGCAGCAGGCCCACGATGCGGTCGTATACCTCCAACGCGATCTAATGCCCGTGCCTGCCCATCACCCGGGCCACAGCACAGGCCCTATCTGCATGGCCTCTAAGCCAGCTTCTCCAAGTACACCAACGACAGTTCCGGGCTGACCGGGCGCGTGCGATAGCGGCTGTAGCCGGCTTTCTCGTACAGGCGCAGGTTGGCCTCACTGCGGTCCCCGGTGTGGAGCCAGAATCGGCGTACCTGCGCGGCATGGGCCCGCTCCACGGCCTCGATGAGCGCCCTGGCGATGCCTCGTCGTTGCATGTCCGGAGCCACCACCAGGCGAGTGACCTCGCAGTCCTGGCCGTCTCGAACCCCGCGGACCGCTCCGACGATACGGGTGCCCATCGTCGCCACCAACACGCCGCCGCCCTCGACCGCCGCACGTACCTCGTCCAGCGACTCAGTCAACGCGGAGAAGCCCGGGTTGCCGTAAAGCTGGGCCTCGGAGACATACGCGGCGCGCTGCACAGTCAAGATCTCGCCCGCGTCCGCCGGCTCCGCCAGCCTGATGTCATGTTCCAGCTTCATGGCGCAACAAGATAGCCCGAAGCCCGTCGGTGATCGGGTCCAGCAGGCCGTTGGCGAGCAGTTCGTCAATCCGCGACAGGTGCGCCTGGACGCCGGGCCGATGCCATCTTCGACCTCGCCGACGCGATCATCACCGTGCGTAGCCTGATCCGGAAAGCCTGGGCCCTCTGCCGAGAGGACATACCTCACCAGCGCGCCGCCCCTGATCTCCACCTGATTGCGCGGCCTCTAAAGCTGGAGAAGCTCCAGCGCGACGGTCGCGACGTCACCGGGGTCCAGCGACTCGGCCCTGCGCACGGCACGCTTGACCGGCAGCACGTAACAACCGCTCCCACCGTCCGGGAAGATCGACGTCCGCCAGGTGGTGGCGCCGACCCGTACCCGCACGCGCACCGCGCCGAAGCCCCTGCGTGGCCCGGCGGTCAGCTCGCGGATCTCCTCGGAGATGTCGGTGGGCAGCCTGACGAAGGTCCAGCTGTCGGCGCGCCGGGCCTCCCACACCCACAGCTCGGCGTCGAAGACGTAGTTCATGCCGGGAGAATCGCACGCCCGGTCCCGGGCCGCGGTGGTTGTCGGTGGCTGCGGTTACGGTGGCCCGCATGACCGACACCCCGTGGGAACCGCCTCTCGCCGGTACCGAGGTCGAGCACCTGCTCGGCGCACTGGACCGGCTGCGCACGACGTTCCGCTGGAAGGCCGACGACCTCGACGCGGCCGGCCTGCGGGCGCGGGTGGGCGCGTCCACGCTCACCCTCGGCGGCCTGCTGAAGCACCTGGCGCTGGTGGAGGACCACATGTTCGCCGTCAAACTCAACGGCGAGCCACTCGGCGACCCGTGGCACCCGGAGGACTGGGACAGCGAGGACTGGCCGTTCACCTCCGCCGACGAGGACAAGCCGGAGTTTCTCTACACGCTCTGGGACGCCGCCGTGTCGCGGTCCCGCACGCGGTTGGCCACGGCGCTCGCTCACGGCGGCCTCGACCAGCCCGCCCACGTGACCGGTCCCGACGGCCGGCCCGCCAGCCTGCGCCGCCTCATCTGCGACCTGATCGAGGAGTACGGCCGCCACACCGGCCACGCCGACCTCCTCCGCGAGTCCGTCGACGGTCGCGTGGGTGAGGATCCGCCGTCTGGGTGGCAGCCGAAGAGCTGATTCGGGCGGGGGTTTCGTGGGCGGGTCGGGGGGCGGGGGTCAAGGGGGAGGGGTCGGGGGGGCGGGGGGGCGGGGGCTGGGGAGTCGGGGGTTCGGAGGGAGAGGGGCGGGAGGGAGAGGGTTCGGGGGATGCGAGGGGGTGGGACCGAGGTTGGGGCAGGCGAGGGACAGGGCCGAGGCTGCGGGGAGGCGAGGAGGAGAGCCGGGGCCGGCACCGGCGGGTGTGAGCGGGCCGCTGGAGGGCGAGGAGCCGAGGGCCGGGAGGGCGAAGGCTGGCAGGACAGGGACCCCCGGGGCGGGGAGGGGTCCAGAGGCGGCTGGCGAGGGACGAAACCTCCTGCGAGCCCGCCATAGGGGGCTTCCATAGCGTCGCCGCCTTCGGCGGCGAGGCGGCCTTTCGCAGCAACGCTGCTCCGCGCGGCAACGCTGGGCCTCCCCACCACACCGGCCCTCCTCGGCTGGTTCCGCGGCGGCCAGTGTCGACAAACGGGCGAAATCCGGGCCCTCGTGCCAGACCATGTAAGGATCGCCGAAGACGTCGTCTCGCCAGTGGACCCAGGGGGCAACAGCCATGTGCGCCGACAGTACTCACCACCGCACTCACTACCGCGACATCGCCGAGGCCGCTTGGCGGTGGGTGTTGGCGCAGTTGCGGTGGGACGACGGGCCCTGGTTACCCGAGGTCTCCGATCCCCGCCAGAGCAACGGGTTCTACAGCGGGATCGGCGGCCTGGCCTACACTCTGGCCGAGATCCGGCTCGATCGGGAGTGGACGGTCGCGGAGAAGGATCTGGCGGACGCGATCGCCGAGCGGGTGACCGGCGCGACCGGCACCGAGACCGAGTACAACTTCTTCGACGGGCTGGTCAGCACGATCGGCGTGCTCACCGTGCTCGGCGTGGCCGGGGCGGACGCCGCGGTACGACGGCTGACCACGATCGCCACGTCGACCGGGTGGCCGCAGACCTACTACGAACCACCGGACTTCCTGCCCGACACCCGCCTGAACGACGTCACCCTCGGCACCGCGGGCGTCCTCATGGGCGCGGTCTGGGCGCACCGGAACGGGGTGGCGGAGGCCCGCGCGCTCGGTGAGCTGGCGGCCGGCATCCTCATGGGTGAGGCGGAGACGACGCCCCACGGCCTCAACTGGCGGTTCATCTCGCCGCGGTTCCGCATCGAGCCCGGTCGCCAGCTGCCCAACTTCTCCCACGGCCTCGCCGGCATCGCGGCGACGCTCGCGGTGGCGGGCGTCGAGCTCGACCGGCCCGACCTCGTGGACGCGGCCGCCCGCGGCGCCGAGCACCTGGTCACGATCGGCACCAGGACCGGCGACGGCTTCGCCGTCCCCCACTACATCCCGCACGACGACCTCGACGCGGACGAGTTCACCCACAACTGGTGCCACGGCGGCGCCGGCACCTCCCTGCTGTTCCGCGCGCTGGCGGAGGCGGGCGTCGCGGCCGTCGCCGGGGACGCGCCGCCGGTGTGGCAGCGGCGGTGCCTGCACGGGGTCCGCACCTCCGGGCTGCCGGTGCGCCGCTACCCCGGCTTCTGGGACAACGACGGCCGGTGCTGTGGCACGGCCGGCGTCGGCGACACGTTCCTCGACTCCTGGCAGCACACCGGCGAGCCCGACGACCTCGAGTTCGCCCTGCACCTGGCGGACGCGGTCGTCGAGCGCGCGATCGTCGAGGGGCCGCACGCCTACTGGCGGTTCACCGAGCACCGCGCGGAGGAGCCGCTGCTGCCACCCGGGGCGAGCTGGAGCCAGGGCGCGGCCGGCATCGCGGCGTTCCTGTTCCGCGCCGGCCGCGTCGCCCGGGATGGTGCGGCCGCGGCCCGGGTGCCGCGCATGGACTCGTGGTGGGCCGTCACCCCGTCAGGCCCACCAGCTTCCCGCTGACGGTGTTCTCCTCCATGGCGCGGTGGGCGTCGCGGATCTCCGCTAGGCCGTAGGTGTGGGTCGGACCGAGGTGGAACGTACCGGCGGCCAGCCGGTCCAGGTAACGCTGCAGGACCGGCGCCGGCAGGTCACGCGCCTCGCCGCCGTAGGCGGTCAGCCGTACACCCGTGGGGAGGTACCCGATCGGGTAGAAGTTCGGCACCGTCCACTCGTTGGACAGCATGCCGGCGAAGCACACCGTGCCGTGGACCCTGGCCGCGGCGAGCGTGTCCGGCAGGGTCGGCGTGCCGACCAGCTCCAGCGCGGCGTCCACCCCCTCCGGGACGATCTTCCTGACCTGCCCCGCGACCGCGCCGTCGTCGAGGATCGGGTGGTCGACGCCGTGGTCGGCGAGCGTGTCCAACCGGTCGCGCCGGCGGGTCGTGGCCAGGACGGTGGCGCCGAGGTCGCGGGCCAGCGCGGCGGTCGCGTAGCCGAGCGCGGACGTGCCGCCGCGGATCAGCAGCGTCTGGCCCGCCCGCAGGTCCAGGCCCGTGGTCAGCGACCCGTACGCGGTCTGCAGCGTTTCCGGCACGGCGCCGAGCACGGCCCACGGCAGGTCCGAGCGGAACGGGACGACCTGCTCGCGCGGCACCAGCGTGTACTCCGCGTACCCGCCGTCGAACGCCCGCCCCATGCCGCCCATCATGGCCGCGACCTGCTGCCCCGGCTCGAGATCACTGTGCGGCGCCGCGTCGACCACCCCGACGGCCTCGATACCGGGCACGATCGGGTACGGCACCGCACCCTCGGCGAACCCCAGCCGGAGGTGCAGCTCCGACCGGTTGAGCCCGAACGCCCGCACCGCGATCCGCACCCACCCCGGCCGCGGCGCGGGGACCGGCAGGTCGCGCAGCTCGAGGTTGTCCACCGGCCCCGGCTCGGTCAGCACGACCGCCCGCATCGTGCCCCGAGTCGCCTGAGTCGCCTGATCGGTCACAGCCGCGATCATGCCTCAGATCTGGTCGACCAGCGTCTCCCCCACCGCGGCGATCAGTTTCGCCATGGCCGAGGCGTCCATCGTGTCCGGTTCGAGGACCAGCCGGTGCACGCCGAGGTCCGCGTACCGGCGGGCGGTGGCCACGTCCGGCACCGCGGGTGGCGTGATCGTGATCTCCAGTTCGCCCAGCTCGGCGGGACGGCCCGGGATGTCGCGCAGCTTCGCCAGCGCGGCCGCGGTCGCCTCGACGTCCAGGTCCCAGCCGTACCAACCGTTCCCGTGGCGGACCGCGCGGCGCAGGGCCGCCGGGGCGTGGCCGCCGACCACGATCGGCGGGTGGGGGCGCTGGACCGGGCGGGGGCGCTGCGACACCCCGGCGAACGACACGAACTCGCCGGTGAACGCCGGCTCGGGCTCGTCCCACAGGACCCGCAGCGCCGCCAGGTACTCGTCGACGCGGCCGGCGCGTTCGGCGAGGGCGACACCCATCGCGTTCAGCTCCGGCTCGATCCAGCCGGCGCCGACGCCGACGGTCAGCCGCCCACCGGACAGGAAGTCCAGCGAGGACAGCTGTTTGGCCAGCAGCACCGGCTGGCGCTGCGGCAGCACGAGGACGCCGAGCCCCAGCCCGATGCGGGTGGTCACCGCGGCCAGGTAGGTCAGGGTCACCACCGCCTCCAGCCGGACGGGCTCCTGGGAGCCGTCCGACGGGAGCGCGATGTGGTCGCCGACCCACAGCCCCTCGAAACCCACGTCCTCGGCCAGGAGCCCGAGGCGGGCCAGTACCTCCGGCTCGGCGCAGGCGCCGCGGTGCAGTCCGTACAGGGCCAGCTTCATGACCTCATCTAATCAGCACGGGCGAAATCTAATCAGCACGGGCGAAGCCCACCCGGAACAGCTGCCCCGGCAGATCGTTCACGACGTACAGCTCGCCGTCACGGTCCGTGCCGAACGCCGTGACCTGCGTGGGGAACTCGCCGATCCGCGCCGCGGTGTGGGTGCCGTCCGGGTTGGCGCGCACGGCCCACGCGATGTTCGAGCAGTAGTCGGTCGCCACGTAGGTGCCGGCGGCGAGGGCGGCGAACTGGCGCCCGCGGTAGACGTGACCGCCGATGACCGCGCAGCCGTCGAAGGAGGTCTGGTAGTCGAAGACCGGCTCGGTGTAGACGGCGTTCGGGGCGCAGCGGTCCGCGTTGAACAGCAGCGTGCCCTCGCGGCAGGACCAGCCGAAGTTGGTGCCACCCTGGTAGCGCCCGATGTGGTCGATCTCCTCGCGGGTGCCCTGGCCGACGTCGCCGATCCACAGCGACCCGTCGGCGCGGTCGAACGAGAACCGCCACGGGTTGCGCAGGCCGTAGGCCCAGATCTCGGGCCGCGCGCCGGCCACCCCGACGAACGGGTTGCCACGCGGCACGCAGTACGGCTTGCCGTCGCAGGAGTGGCTCACGTCGAGCCGCAGGATCTTGCCGAGCAGGGTGCCGAGGTTCTGCCCACTGGCGAACGGGTCGCCCGCGTCGCCGCCGTCGCCGAGCGACCAGTACAGGTAGCCGTCGTTGCCGAAGGTGACCTGGCCGCCGTTGTGGTTGGAGAACTCGGCGTGCGGCTGGGTGAGGAGCACCTGCTCGCTGGCCGGGTCGCCGAGCCTGATCCTGGACAGCGTCAGCGTGCCGTCCGGCAGGCTCGTGTACGCGATGTACACCCGCCGCGTCCTGGTGAAGTCCGGCGCCGGCACGATGCCGAGCAGGCCGCGTTCGTTGCCGGAGATGTCGACGCGGTCGCGGAGGTCCAGGACGGGGTCGGCGGACAGGCCGGCGGCGGGGTCGAAGGTGCGGACGGTGCCCTGCTTCTCCACGATCAGCAGCCGCCCGTCGGGCACGCCCGCGATCGCGACCGGCCGCTGCAGCCCGAACGGGACGAGCTGCGTGGTCGTGAGGGTGAGCTGGTCGAGCGGCACCGGTCCGGCCGCCTCGGCGGGCGCGGGGACGAGCAGGGACAGGGCGAGCGCGCCGATGGCGGCGAGGCGACTTCTCTGTCGCGGCATCTCGGAACTCCTCGGGATGGCGGGAACATCTTCTGGGAGCGCTCCCAAACCATAGCCCCGGTCAGCCCCTCCGCGCGACCCGCAAGGTCGCCCGAAAGGGAAGGTCGATCACCTCACGGCGCCGTTCAATGAGCCCACACGCTAGCGAAAGGCGAGGACATGGCGGATGACGAGCAGGTGCGGGTCGAGTTCCGCGGCGGCGGGATCGCCGAGACCGACGAGCAGATAGAGCTGGTCGAGGTCGAGGAGATCACCGAGGAGGAGGAGGCGTCATGAGCGGAGCTTGCGGAGCGAATCATCGCTGTTCAGGACGGCACCTCGACCGCGGAGGGCACCGGAGAAGCGGAGCCTGCGGAGCGTTCCGGGGCCGCGGAGCGGACGAGGGGGCGTCATGACCGGGGCGCTGGCCAAGGTCACCGCGGTGACCAACGCGATCAAGGACGCCTGGTGGCTGGTCGAGAAGAGCGAGTCGGTGGTCAACATCAACGCCGACCAGGCCAACGCGGTGCCCGACGGCGCCGACTGGGTCAACGACCTCACCGGTGCCGCCGGCCCGAACTACAAGGACATCACCTACACCAGCTCCTGGTACGTCTGGAACCCGTTCGGTGAGAACTGGGAGTCGAACACGACGATCACCATGCGCGTGTTCTGGATGTACGGCGCCAAGTACCGCGGCGGCGGCGCGTTCATCCCGACCGCGTGGGTGGACGTGGTGCACCTGGACCCCGGCTACAACAACGACATCGACATCCACGTGCACACCGGCCAACCGTCCAACGTGGGCACCGAGACCGCGCCGATCGCCGCGCTGCCACTGAGCATCTCGGTGAAGGAGGACTCGATGGTCCCGGGCCAGGACAACCAGGAGACCTACACCGTGATGCTGTACGGCACGGGCCACGGCCAGGTGTATGGCTGAAGCCGGGCGCGGCGAAGGCGTCCGGCAGCGCGGGCGGTACGCCGGTCAGGCGATCTTGCGGATCAGGCCGGTGTAGCCGGCCAGGGCCAGCGTGGCCAGTCCCCAGATGGCGGCCTGCACGATCCACAGCAGGACGGTGAACGCCTGTCCCGCCGTGGACTCGGTGTCCAGGTCGCAGCGGCTGCGCAGGCCGGTCGGGCCGAGCGGGAGGCCGCGGTCGAGCCCGAGCCCGACCAGTTCGACCGTCGAGCACGGGGTGCCCGGGGCGGCGGTGGTGATGGTGTGTTCCGCGGCGTGCCTGCCGGGGCCGGTCGTGACGTGTCCGGCCCACAGGCTCACGCCGCTGGCCGCCATCAACGCGAGCAGCAGGGCGAGGGCGGTCCGGCGGGCGCGGTAGCCGTACCCGGCGACGGCGCCCCACAGCCGGTGGAACGAGCGGGTGAGCGGGCCGCCCAGGGCGTGCGGGGCGCGACGCCGGAGATCGTGTTGCTGGCTGATGAGGATGTCGCGTGCGTTGCCGTCGTGCCCGGCGGCCCGCTCGACCGCGGCGAGCTGCTGGTAGGGCGAAGGCCGGTATGCCCTGGTGTGGAAGCGGATCAGGTCGAGCCAGCGCCGCCAGTCCACGCCGGCGAGTGCGGCATAGCTGAAGTCGTTGACGTCGAGGAGCACCCCCTCCGGGTGCTCGATCGTCGTGTCGAGCAGGGAGAACTGACCGCCGGCCGAGGCACCGGCGAGCCGAACCGTGGCGTGGCCCGTCCCGGACAGCCGCATCTCCTGCAGCCTCGCGAACTCCCGCACCTGGAGCCGGTCGGCGAACAGGGCCGGGCCGGACTCGTTGCGCACCTCGGACTCGGCCAGCCTGAGTCCGCGTACCTGGGCACCCACGAGCCAGACGGCCCCGTCCTCGCCGGCACCGCACAGCCGTGCCCGCAGCACGATGAGGGTGCCGTCGACCTGTACGCCGTCCGCGAACACCGCCGGGCCGGAGTCGTTGCGTACCCGCACGTCACCCAGGTAGAAGTCGTTGCTCAGCCGGGCGTTCACGACGGAGAGCGCGCCGTGGCCGCCGGCGCCGGTACCGGACAGCTCCGCACCCGAGAACGACAGGTGCCCCTCGGCGCGCAGCCGGTTGGCGAGGACGGCCGGGCCGGCGTCGTTGGTGATCTCCGCGTCGGCCATGGAGAGCACGCCCCCGATCCGCGCGCCCCGCAACCGGATCGCGCCCGCCTCGCCATGGCCGTGGAGCACCGCCCGTCTGATCAGCACGTTGTTGGCGACGGTCAGCTCGGGGCCGTCCACGGCGGCGCCGGTGCTGTTGTGCACCTCGATGCCCTCCATGTTGAGCTCCCCGCCGACGTGCGCGCCGGGCAGGCGCACCGCGCCTCGGTGACTGTGCCCGAACAGCCGGGCGTCGCGGAGGAAGAGGGTGCCGCCCACCTGGAGGCCGTCCGCGTACAGCGCGGGCCCGGAGTCGTTGCGCACCTCCGCGCGCACGAGGGTGAGCAGGCCGCCGACCCGGGCGCCCAGCAGCCGCACCGCGCCGGGGTCACCCGATCCCGTCACGACGATCCCGTCCAGGCGCGCGTCCCCGGTGATCCGCAGGCTGGTGCCCCGGATGCCGGTGAGCCGGCTCCCGGACAGCACGAGCCGGGGCAGCACCGCGTTGGAGACGTCCAGCGGCTCCTCGAGGTCGCAGTCGACGAGGTCCAGGCCCGCCGTGGTCGTGACGTAGTCCAGCTCCAGCGGGCCGACCACCCGGGCTTCGTGGAGGCGGACGCCGCGTGGGTCCAGCTCGCCGTGCCGGCCCAGCAGCAGCTCCCGGACCAGCTCGGCCCGGACCGGCGCGGCCGGGGTCAGCACCCGCCCGGCGCGGGCGGCGTCGACCAGGGCGGACTCGTCGTCGGTGAGGTCGTCCCTGAGGTCGTCGAGCACCCCGTGACTGTGTCAGGTCAGCTGGTCGCCACGGCCACCGGTCTCGTGCCGATGGCCTCGTCCTCGGACAGCAGGCGGCGGGCGATGGTCGCGACCGCCTCCCGCAGGTCATTGTCCGGTGGGCGGCCGATGTCCTGCTCCACCTGCTGCTCCAGCCACGTCGCCCACGCGCGGCGGATCAGCTCGGCCTCCCGGCTGCCCGCCTCCGTGTGCGCGTACCGCCACCCCTCGCGGGTCAGCATGCCCTCCTCGACCAGGGCGTCGAACACCGGCGCCAGCACCTCCGGCGGCATGTGGCGCCGGGCGGCGATCACCTCCAGGTCCGCGACGCCGAACCGCCGGGTGGCCAGCTCCACCTGGATGACCGCCCACGCGTTCGCCACCCACAGCCGGGTGCCGGAGGTGGCCACGATGCGACGCATGGTGTCCGCCTCGGTGTCGCGCAGGATCCGGCCGACCGCCGCCTCCAGGTGGCACCGCCTGTCCGAGCTCGACGGGGAGCCGAAGCCCTCCCCCATGTCCGTCGAGCCCAGCCGCGCGCTGTCCCGCAGCCGGACCTGCTTGAGGAACAGCGACACCACGAAACCCAGCAGTGCCACCGGGATCGTCCACGTGAACACGGTCTGCAGCGCGTCGGCGTACGCCCCGACGATCGGCTCCTTCGCGGCGGACGGCAGCGCGTGCAGGCCGGCGGGGCTCTGGGCGGCCGCCGCGATCACCCTCGGGTCGGCCGCGCCGGTGGTGGCGGCCGTCCTGACCGCCGAGGTCAGGTCCGGGGTCAGGGCGTTCGTGTAGATCGTGCCGAAGACGGCCGTGCCGAACGCGCCACCCAGCGTGCGGAAGAACGTCACCCCGGACGTCGCGGTGCCCAGGTCGACGTACTCGACCGTGTTCTGCACGGCGATCGTCAGCACCTGCATGCACAGGCCCAGCCCGACGCCGAGCACCACCATGTACAGCGACGTCCGCCAGCCGCTGGTGCCCGGCCCCATCAGCGACAGCAGGTACAGCCCCAACGCCATCACCAGCGAGCCGACGACCGGGAAGTACCGGTACCGCCCGGTCTTGCTGATCACGTTGCCGCTGAAGACCGACGCGACCAGCAGGCCGAGCACCAGCGGCAGCGTGCGCACCCCGGCGACCGTCGCGGAGTCGCCGTCCACGTACTGCAGGAAGCTCGGCAGGAACACCATCGCGCCGAGCATCGCGAAGCCGACGATGAAGCTCAGCAGCGAGCAGACCGCGAACACGGGGTTGCCGAACAACCGCATCGGCAGCATCGGCTCGGCCGCGCGGGTCTCGACCCAGCAGAACAGCGCGAGCGCGACCGCGCCGCACGCGAACAGGCCGACGATCACGGCCGAGCCCCACGCGTACTCGCTGCCGCCCCAGCTCGTCGCGAGGACCAGCGCACTGGAGCCGACGGCGACGAGCGCGATGCCGAGGTAGTCGATGACCACCCGGTTCACCGACCGCACCACGGGGATCGTCCGCGCGGCCGCGACCACGACGACGACCGCGATGGGCACGTTCACGTAGAACGCCCAGCGCCACGACAGGTGGTCGGTGAACAGCCCGCCGAGCAGCGGCCCGACGACGGTAGACACGCCGAACACGGCACCCATCGCGCCCTGGTACCTGCCGCGTTCGCGCAGCGGGATGACGTCGGCGATCAGCGCCATCGCGGTGACCATCAACCCGCCGGCCCCGACGCCCTGCAGCCCCCGCCAGGCGACGAGCAGCGACATGTTCGTGGCCGTGCCGCACAGGAACGAGCCGGTGATGAAGATGACCGTCGAGGCCTGGAAGACCAGCTTGCGGCCGAACAGGTCGCCGAACTTGCCGGCCAGCGCCGTGGCCACGGTCTCGGCCAGCAGGTAGGAGGTCGCCACCCAGGACATGTGCGCGGCGCCGCCGAGGTCCGCGACGATCGTCGGCAGGGCCGTGCCCACGATCGTCTGGTCGAGCGCGGCCAGCAGCATGCCGAGCATGATCGTCAGGAAGACGATGTTGCGGCGCCGGTTGTCCAGCACGGGCGGCGCAGCGTCCGCCGCGACAGGCGCGGTTTCCGTGGTGGTCACTCACCCACGATCACACCGCCGGACGTCCCCCGCACGCTGAGTCACCCGGTCAGTTGGCTTGCCAGATGGTCGCCACCCTGCTCCCGTACGACGGGGAGAAGCTGATCCGGTCCACCTCGAAGTCCGCCGGGACCTCGAACAGGACGGTCCACGTGTCGTCGGCGCCGGGTGCCAGGGGCATGCCGTGCACCTCCGAGGCGCCGTACACGTGGGACTCCACGAACTCGTCCGCCTTGTCGTGCAGCGCGAAGATGCGGAGGTCGGCGTCGTTGTCGATGTCGTCGTACGGCTGGTCGCCGGTGTTCGACACGGTGAACTCGACGCCGACGAGCCGGTGCTCCGGGCCCGGCCGCACCTGGTCGGTCGCCTCGGCCGGGTCGACCAGCCTGCCGGGCGCCACCTCGAGGGTCACCGTGCCCTCGCCGGTCTGGCCGCTGATCTTCACCGCCTCCCCCATCCGGTGGACCGTGGCCTTGTCGTCCTCCCTGGCCGGCGGCTCCGGGACGGCCCTGACGGCCTGGCCGGCCGTCCGCCACGTGAGCGTCTGCGCGTGCGGCTCGTAGCCGTACGAGAAGCCCACCTCGTCGACGGTGGTGCCCTCGGGGATCTCGGCGGTGACGTAGCCGACCATGGTCTGTTCCGGGCCCAGCCGGAGCTGGTCGAACATGGGACCCGCGGCGGTCTCGTGCAGGGAGTCGTCGAGGGTCTTCCCGTCGCCGGTGTGGAAGCTGACGGTGCCGACCGGGCCGATGAGCTGGTCCCGCTCGCCGGTGTTGGTGACCTTGAACTGGACCGCCACCAGGCGGGTGCCGGACTCCACGTCGTCGTACTCGGAGGTCTTGTAGAGGGGCGCGGGGTCCAGCAGCACCAGCGGGGTGACCGCCAGGCCCTCGTCGGTCCGCTGCGCCACCCCGATCACGAGGTCCGGCCGCGCCTCACCGGCGAGCGCCGTGCTGCATCCCGAGAGCACACAGAGTGCGAGCGCGACAAGTGACATCCGCCGTAGCATTGCCACAACCTAGTGGTTCGGCGATCACCGCGTGCCTACTTCGGAATGTCGGCCTGTCCTGGAAATGTCTTCGTGTTCTGGGTCAGTGCCAGGGTTCCGCGTCCACGCGCGTGGTTCTGTCCTGGTCGGCCGCGGCCTCGATGGCCAGGGCCACGTGGTGGTCGTGGATGCCGTCGGCGAGCGGGTACGGGGGCGGCCCGCCGTCCACCCAGGCGGCCGTGTCCGCCAGGAGGGTGGCGATGGCGATCTCCTCGTCGTTCCACCGCTGTCCCTGGTAGGG
>NZ_JBJMIE010000348.1:0-9428 GCF_045807065.1 Actinophytocola sp.
CAGACTATTCGGTGATGCGCAGTGTGCGCACGATCATCTCGCAGGCCGAGGAAACTTCCGCCGCGCGGTCGCCGGAGTTCTTCCGCTGGCAACCGACGCTGACCTGGGTGTTGCGGTGGAAGACGACGTACCAGTCGACGGTGGCGTCCTTGTTGGGCAGCACCTGCCGGTAGTGGATGACGGCACGGCCGGCGTAGTCGGCGTCCTCGTCGAAGTCGGAGAAGGTGTCACCGGCCGCTTTGAAGTCGTCACGCAGCTTGCCCACCGCGCGGTCCCGGTCGGCGTCGCTGTCGAAGGAGAGGCGGGCCTGTTGCACCAGGACCAGGTCGTCACCGCTCTGCGCGTCGGCGGGCTTGACCTCGGTGCGGAGCTGGGTGGGGTCACCGCCGGTCTGCAGCCAGCCGGTGGGGAGGGTGAACTGGTACTCGTACTGCGCGATCAGCCGCCCCCTGACCTCGCCGGTGGTCGTCACCGGCGTGGCACCCGAGCGCGGCTCGTTGCCACTGGTGAGCACGACGACCAGCACGATGGCGATGGCCGCGGCGAGCGTGGCGGCCCCGGTGAGCAGCAACGCGGACCGTCGCTTCGTGTTACCGACCGCCGGGGTGGGCGGCAACGCGGGCAACGGCCGCGGCGGCGGCGCGAGCCGGGGACGCGGCGGTAACGGCCGGCTCACCGGTGCGCGAGCGGTCTCGGGCACGGTGAGGTCGCCGGTGCTCTCGCCGCTGCCGGCCACGGCCCGCAGCGCTCCCCTCGCGACCACGGTCTCCGGTTGGTCCAGCGAGGTGGGCATGACCCCGCAGTGCTTGTGAACCAGTTGCGAGACAAGCGGAATCCGGCTCGACCCGCCGACGAGGAAGATCCCCGCGAGGTCGGTGGGCCTGAGCCCGGCCTCGCGAATGGTGGCGGCGGTGAGTTCGGCCGCCCGGTCGATGTGCGGCGTGATCAGCCGCTCAAGGTCGGCCCGCGTGAGATGTACGTCGGGAAAGGGTGGCGGCATGGGCACGTCGGTGTAGTTGTGCCGCGAGAGGGTCTCCTTGGCACCGCGGACGTCCTGGTGGATGACGCGCCGCCGACGCCGGTCGGGCAGCTCCCGCCCCTCGACGAGCGCGTGCCAGGCCTGCTCGTCGGTGCTGGACACGAGCGCGCCGACGTGCTCGAGCAGGATCTGGTCGATGTCCGCGCCACCGAAGGTGGGATCCCCATGCGTGGCGAGCGGCCGGTTGGCCCGCACGACGGACACGTCGACCGTCCCACCCCCGAGATCGAGCACGGCAACGGGCCGCTCCCGCTGCGCCCCGGGAAAGCTGGCAGCGTAGAAGACCGCGGCGGCAACGGGTTCCGGCACGAGCACAACCCGCGCGGCGAGCCCGTTACCGGCCTGCCGAAGCACCCGGGTGCGGATGGCCCCCCACTCGGCCGGATGAGTCAGCACGAGCTGGTCGACCGCCTGCCCACCGACCCGCTGCCCCTCCGCCACCGCCCGGGAGAGCACCGCCCGGATGACGTCCCGAACCTTGAACACGGACGCACCGAGCAGAAGCTCGGTCTCGTCGATCCGCCGCTTGGGATGCGGCTCGTACCGGGAAGGATCGACAGCCGCCTGCCGATCAGCCTCCTGCCCCACGAAGAGCGTCCCGTCATCACCGGCATAAACCGCCGAAGACATAAGCGGCCCACCATCGACGACGACAACCTGAGGCTCCCGCCCACGCACCCCCACGGCGATGCACGTACTGGACGTCCCGAAGTCGACCGCCACCCGCAGTGTCATCCACACCCCCGGTAACCATCGCGAGCCCCAGCCTGATGGTAGGGGTCAGCACCGAGCCACGCGTCGGCCGTAGGAGGGGACCGGCCAATCGGTGGCAAGGGATCACACAATCGACGGAATCCGCCACCCGTTGAACGCGCCGTAACGAGCGGTCAGGGCGGACGCAGAAGGGACCGAAGCAGAAGACCGCAGCGAGCCCCTACCTCGAGGGAAGGCAGAGCCCTACCTCGGGGAAGGCAGGAGAGGAGTGGGCGGAGAGGAGGGAGGAGGGGCGGTGGCGGGAGTACTGGTGGCAGGAGCGGGAGCGGCGGCAGGAGGAGCAAGAGAGGGAGCGGCAGCAGAAGCGGCAGCAGCGGCATCGACGGCAGCGGCGGCAGCGGCGACGGCGGCGGCAGCAGCGGCAGCAGCGGCGGCAGCAGCAGGAGCAGGAGCAGGAGCAGCGGCGGCAGCAGGAGCAAGAGAGGGAGCGGCGGAAACGGCAGCAGGAGTGGCAGCGACGGTGGCAGCGGAAGCGACGGAAGCGGCGGTGGCAGCGGAAGCGGCGGAAGCGAGAGTGCCGATGGCAGCGGCAGGAGCGGAAGCGGCAGGAGCGGAAGCGGCAGGAGCGGAAGCATTAGAGGCAAGAGAGGAAGAGGGCACGACAAACACCGGGCAGCAAGAAGCGGCCATAGCCAAACCAACCTCAAGCAAAAGCCACGCCCAACCCCACCACCAACCTCAAACTCGCCCCGCCCAACTCACCCCACCTACCAACCCCGCGCCACACCCCTCCCCCCGCCCCCGGAAACCCCCGAACCCCGGAATCCCGGAACCCCAGCACCCCGGAATCCCAAACACACGACAATCACATCTCCGGCGGAATCCACCCAACCTGAATCAACTGCTGCCCAGCCTTGCGAGTAACCAACATCCCCCGCCCAGGCGGCATGGCCGACGGCCGAACGTTCCCGATGAGAGCCCCCTCGTCGCGAGACCCGGCCCCCTGCAACCCAGGTGTGGCGATCTCCTTCAGCTTCCCCAGCACCGGGTCGTACATGGCCCGCCCGGCACCGCCGGTGCGCCGCACGACGATCACGTGCAGGCCGACGTCCTTGGCCTGCGGGATGAACTCCGACAACGGCGTCAACGGGTTGGTGCCCTGTGGACAGACCAGGTCGTAGTCGTCGCAGATGACGAACAGTTCCGGGCCCTTCCACCACGAGCGGTTGCGCAGCTGCTCCTGGGTCACGTCCGGCCCGGGCAGGCGTTTGCGCATCGACCCGCTGATCTCCTTCATCATGCCGGTCAGCTGCTGGTTGGAGACCGCGTAGCCGAGCAGCTGGTCGCTCTTGACGAAGCCGAGCATCGTGCGGCGGTAGTCGATCAGGAGGATCAGGGCCTCCTTCTTCGTGTACCGCTCGGTGATGCCCTGCACGATCACGCGCAGCAGGTTCGTCTTGCCGGACTCGCCGTCGATCAGGGCGTAGAAGTGCGGGTCCGCGTCGAAGTCCAGGTACACCGGTGCCAGCTCGTCCTCGTTGACACCGATGGGAACGAGCTTCGTGCCGCGTTGGCCGTCCTGGGCCAGCAGGTCCTCGTACGGCAGCTGCTCGGGAAGCAGCCGGACCTGCGGTGCGCGGCGGCCCCGCCACGCGCCGTTGATCTTGGCGATGGCGTCCTGCACGCCGTTCGCCACGTCCTCGTCGTTGCTGGAGCCGTCGATGCGGGGCAGGCCCACCAGGAAATGCAGCTTGTCCCGGGAGAGACCGCGGCCCGGGTGGCCCTCCGGGACGTTCACCGCCACCCGACGGTCCACTTCGGACTCGCTCGGGTCACCGAGGCGCAGCTCGAAACGAGTGCCCAGCAGGTCCTTCATCGCGGGCCGGATCTCCGCCCACCGGTTCGCCGTGATGATCACGTGCACGCCGTAGGACAGACCCTGCGCGGCGATGTTGAGCACCTGCGGCTCGACCGCCTCGAACTCCTGCCGGAAGTTCATCCAGCCGTCGATGATCAGGAACACGTCGCCCCACGGGTCCTCCCGCAGCTCACCGCGGCGCTTGCGGTTGCGGAAGTCGGTCATGGAGTCGATGGAGTGGTCCCGGAACAGCTCCTCGCGCGCGGCCATCACGCCGGTCACCTCGGCCACGATGCGGCGGATCTTGTCCGGCTCCAGCCGGCCCGCGACGCCACCGACGTGCGGCAGCCCCTGCAGCGTGCCGAGCGTGCCACCACCACGGTCGACGCAGTAGAACTGCACCTCCTCGGCGGTGTGCGTCAGCGCCATCGACATCACCAGCGTGCGCAGCATCATCGACTTGCCGGACTGGGGACCACCCGCGATCGCCGCGTGGCCGGCGGCACCGGAGAAGTCCGCCCACAGCAGGTCGCGGCGCTGCTCGAACGGCTTGTCGATCAGGCCGAGCGGCGGTTGCAGGCGGCCGTTGCCGAAGAACCCGGCCGGCGAGAGCCCGCGGTCCTCGGTCGGCTGCAGCGGCGGCAGCAGCGTGTCCAGCGAGTTCGGCGTGTCGAGCGGCGGCAGCCACACCTCGTGCGCCGGCGGACCCTGGCCGACCAGCCGGCCCACGATGACGTCCAGCTCGCTCGGCTCGGTCGGCGCGCTGCTCTCCGGCCGCGGCGCCTCGGCCACGAACTCGAGCGGCTTCTCCGGCTCCTTCGGGATCTCGATGAAGTCCGGCACGAACAGCTTCGCGCGGCGGTCGCCGGAGATCGGCGCGGCCGGCCCCGCGGTCTGGATGCCGGCGGGCCGGTACGGGCCGGACACGTACGCCGCCTTGAACCGGACCATCGTGGACGTGTCGTACTTCAGGTAGCCGGAACCCGGGATCGACGGCAGCTCGAACGCGTCCGGCACACCGATCGCCGCACGGGACTCGGCCGCGGAGAACGTCTTCAGACCGATCCGGTAGGACAGGTGGGAGTCCAGACCACGCAGCTTGCCCTCCTCCAGGCGCTGCGAGGCCAGCAGCATGTGCATCTGGAGCGACCGGCCCAGACGCCCGATCGCGACGAACAGGTCGATGAAGTCCGGCTTGGCCGACAGCAGCTCGGAGAACTCGTCGACCACGATGAACAGCGCGGGCAGCGGGTCGAGGTCGGCGCCGTTCTCGCGGGCCTTCTCGTACTCCCACACGTTCTTGAAGTTGCCGCCGTTCTTCAGCGCCTCCTGCCGCCGGTTCATCTCACCGGCGAGCGCGTCCTTCATGCGGTCGACCAGGATCAGCTGGTCCTGCAGGTTGGTGATGACCGCGGCGACGTGCGGTGACGAGTCGAGACCGAGGAACGTCGCACCACCCTTGAAGTCGACCAGTACGAAGTTGAGGTTGGTCGACGAGTGCGTGGCCAGCATGCCCAGCACCAGGGTGCGCAGGAACTCGGACTTGCCGGAACCGGTGGCGCCGATGCACAGGCCGTGCGGGCCCATGCCCTCCATGGCCGCTTCCTTGATGTCCAGCTCGAC
Organism: Actinophytocola sp.; assembly: GCF_045807065.1. GTDB lineage: Bacteria > Actinomycetota > Actinomycetes > Mycobacteriales > Pseudonocardiaceae > Actinophytocola. The sequence continues at coordinate 5,235 of NZ_JBJMIE010000348.1, forward strand.
CGGCTGCCCGAACTCGCCGACCCCGAACGGCACCCGGTACCGGTCGCGGATCGGGCGGGGCCGCCACGCCTGCTGCACGTCGAACGTCATCGGGTCGCCGGGGATGCCCAGCAGTTCCAGCAGCGTCGGGTTGGACAGCAGCGGCTCCTCGCCGCCGTCATCCGCCGCCGCGGCTCCCAACCGGTACGGGGCGAGCTTGCGGGCCAGCGCCTCCGCCTCGGCCACCGTCATCGTGTCCGGGTTGGCGAACCACTCCACGCCGGACGCGCTGCGGGCGCCCAGGCGGTCCTCCTCGACCACGAGCCGCAGGCCGCGGCGGGCGGTGAGGTTGCCGAGGCTGTCGGACAGGTCCATCAGCGTGACGCCGACGAGCCCCTCCTCCAGGATGATCTGCTCCTCGCGCGTGACCTCGCCGTCGTCGATGACGATCACGACCTGCGGCTGGTCGGGCTGCGGCGGCGCGTTGCGGGTGAACCGCTGCCGGTCGCGCAGCTCCTCGTCCAGCCAGTCCTCCACCTGCGCGAGCGAGCCGGCCATCATCCGCATCTGGCCGATGCCGTCGACCATCGTCGGGTGCTGCACGTGCGGCAGCCACTTCGCCCACTCCCACTCGGCCTTCGCGCGGCCCGAGGTGACGACGGCGATCAGCACGTCGTCGGGCGTGTGGAACGTCACGAGCTGGGCGAGCAGCGCCCTGGCCAGGCCGCGGGTCAGCTCCTTGTCGCCGGAGAGGCCCACGGCCGCGAAGCCGCGGATGGCGATCTGGATCGGCAGCTCGGGCACGATCGAGTGCGCGCGCACGAACCGGCGCAGCGCCAGCGTGGCGATCGGCTCCAGCTCGTCGACCGGGCCGGTCTGCGGTGGCACGAGCCGGGTCGCGAGCCGCTGCGAACCGCGGCCGGCACGCAGGTGGCAGAAGTCGGGGTCGGACTGGCGGCGCTCCCACATGCGGCGGCTGGTGGCCATCGACCACAGCGCCTGCGGGTCGGGGTGCACCCACTCCAGCGCCGCGCGCTGGTCGAGCGAGGCCTCCCGGGCGCGGTCACGCATCTGGCCGAGGTACCGCAGGTAGTCCTTGCGGTCCTCGTTCATCTCGGCCTTCTTCTGGCCGCCCCCACGGTTCTGGCCGAACATGCCGACCATCGAGAACATCATCATCATGGGGAACAGCAGCGTCACCGGGTTGCGACCGACGGCGCCGCCCGCGGTGAACATCAGGGCCATCATGCCGAGCATCGCGATGACCATCACGACCGGCATGAGCTTCATCAGGATGTTGCCGGGGATGACGCGGGGTACCTCGGGCGGCGGCTCGAGGTGCACCTCGCCGCCCGGCTGCCGCGGCGCGGCGAGCCGAGGTGAACGCTTGAACTGAAGCGTGCTCACGACAACCCCTCGCCGGCTCGGTGTTGCCGCTCGCGGTCGCCCTGTGTTCGATTGTGCGCTCCGCAAGCTCCGCTCACGAGAACTACCCCTCACCTGGTCCGGAACCCCTTATTGCCGGAACCCGCGCACGCGCGCGCACCGGCAAGGCCATACTAGGGGCCGCCCCCGACAACGAGGGGTGGTTATGAAGAGACGACTGGTGAGCGGGGGTCGAGGGTGGCAACCGGTACGACTGTGTTCAGCCGGGTGACGGTGGTCGCGCCGAGAACACGCATCGACGTCGCGCTCCCGGCCGGTGTCGCGGTGGCCGACCTGCTGCCGATGCTGCTGGAGATGGCCAAGGAGGTCACGCCGGACGGCGGCGCGCGGCACGGCGGCTGGTGCCTCGCCAAGCTGGGTGATTCCCCGCTCGACCCGAGCCGCACCCTCGCCTCGCTGGGCATCGTCGACGGTGAGCTGTTACAGCTGCGCAAGCGGGCCGAGAACCCGCCGCCGCCCCTGTACGACGACGTCGTCGACGCCATCGCCGAGTCCACCCCGGACAGCTACCGGCCCTGGACCAAGCAGACCGCGAACCGCATCGGCTACATCGCGGGCGCGCTCGCGCTGGTCCTCGCGGCGATCACCGTGCTGATGACCGGTCCGCTCTTCGGTGGGGACGCCCTGCCCGCCGCGATCGCCGCCGGCGCGGCCGCGATCGTGTGCGTCGCGGTCGGCGCCACCATCGCCCGCGGCTACCAGGCGGAGACGGCCGGCGTGCTGATCGCCGCCGCCGGCGGGCTGCCGATGGCGTTCGTGGCCGGCCTCTACATCGTGCCCGGCGAGACCGGGCGGGCCAGCCTGCTGCTCGCGTGCGCGCTGGTGCTGATCGTGGCGTCCGGGTCGATCATGCTGATCGGCGCCGGCGTCACCGTGTTCGTCGCGGCCGGGTCCGCCGCGCTCGTCGGCGTCATCGCGTTCACCATCGGCACCCTGATCGCGCACCCCGCGCCGGGCATCGCGGCCGGCACCGCCGCGGTCTCGCTCGCCGCGCTGTCCGTGCTGCCCCGGGTGACGATCCAGCTGGCCAGGCTGCCGCTGCCGAACGTGCCGGGCAGCGCCGAGGACCTCAAGGAGGACAGCGGCTTCCCGGACTACCGGTCCATCGAGCGCCGCGCCGGCCTCGCGCACGAGTACATGACCGGCATGATCGTCGGCCTCGGCACGACGACCGCGATCTCGGCCGTCATCACCGCGAGCAAGGGCGACATCTGGGCCGTCCTGACGGCCATCTCCGCCACGCTGGTGCTGCTGCTGCGCGCCCGCACGTACGCCAACGGCAGCCAGGCCATCGCGCTGCTCGCCACCGGCATGTTCTCCGCCGCCGGGGTCATGATCGGCTGGCTGATCACGGCCGACTCGTTCGACCGGCTGCTGTGGGTGTTCGGCTCGCTCGTGCTGATCGCGGCCGCGGCGCTGGTGCTCGGCGTGATCTTCCCGGAGCAGCGGTTCTCGCCGCCGCTGCGGCGCACGGTGGAGATCATCGAGGCCGTGTGCATCGCGGTGATGCTGCCGCTCGCGCTCGCCGTCATGAACCTGTACGGCGCACTGCGGCACGTGAACATCCTGCCCTCGAGCTGAGGAGACCTCCCATGGCCGTCTCCCGAACCGCTCGGGTCATGTCCGTGCTCGCCGCCACCTCGCTGGCGTTCGCGCCGGCGATACCGGCGGCGGCGCAGCCCTCGTCGACGTCGTCCCAGCCGCCTTCGTCGGGGTCGTCCGAGCCGCCGCCCTCATCGTCGTCCCAGCCGCCGTCGTCGACGTCGTCCCAGCCCTCGTCCACGGCACCCGCGGGGAGCATGGCGACCCCGCCGCCGCTCCCGGCGAACTACCCGCCGCCGGACGACGACGGCCAGCCGGACCGCGACTACCAGCTGAGCAGGGCGTGCGTCACCTCGTCCGACCGGTCCACGAAGCTACCCGGCAAGCCGTGGGGCCAGGACCGGCTCCGCTTCGACGAGATCGCGCGGTTCGGGTACACCGGTCAGGGGCAGCGGGTCGCGGTCATCGACACGGGCGTCTCCCCGCACTCCTACCTGGCGGGCCGGCTGACCGGCGGAGGTGACTACGTCCAGCGGGGCGGCGACGGGCTCCAGGACTGCGACGGGCACGGCACCGAGGTCGCCGGCATCATCGCGGCCAAGCCGACCGACCCCGAGATCGGCTTCCGCGGCATCGCGCCGGACGCCCAGATCGTCAGCATCCGGCAGTCCAGCGGGAACTTCGAGTTCAAGGACCAGGCGAGCAACCAGACCTTCAATGCCGGCAACCTCACCACGCTGGCCAAGGCCATCGTCCGGGCCGCGAACGCCGGCGTCGGCGTGATCAACATGTCGGTGGACTCCTGCCGGCCCACCTCGGCCGGCGCGATCACCGAGCCGGAGAAGGGTGTGCAGGCGGCGCTGCGGTACGCCGTGGAGGAGAAGAACGTGGTGGTGGTCGCCTCGGCCGGCAACCTGCCGGAGGGCGACTGCAAGGAGCAGAACAGCGCGGACCCGCTGAACCCGACGTGGCTGGTGATCCCGCCGTGGTTCTCCGACTACGTGCTGTCCGTCGCGGCCGTGCAGCGGGACGGCCAGGTCGCGCAGTTCTCGATCAACGGGCCGTGGGTCAGCGTCGCCGCGCCCGGCACCGAGATCATCTCCCTCGACCCGGCGAGGACGGACGGCGGGCTCGTGAACCAGACCATGGACGAGAAGGGCAGCGCCCAGCAGATCCAGGGCACCTCGTTCGCGGCGCCCTACGTGGCCGGGCTGGCCGCGCTGGTGC
>NZ_JBJMIE010000349.1:0-37986 GCF_045807065.1 Actinophytocola sp.
GCTGATGCTTCCACCGCCGCGCCACGCCCAACACCGCGTCCTCGTCACCGGAGAGCACCACCGAGTCCGGCCCGTTCACCGCGGCGACGTCCACGCCGGCGGTCAGGTGCTCGGCGACCTCGGCTTCGGAAGCACGCACCGCCACCATCGCCCCACCGGACGGGAGTGCCTGCATCAACCGAGCACGCGCTGACACCAACCGACACGCGTCCGGCAGCGACAACACGCCGGCGACGTGCGCGGCGGACAGCTCCCCGATCGAATGCCCCACCAGGACGTCGGGGTGCAGTCCCCAGTGCGCCAGCAGTCGAAACAGCGCCACCTCGAACGCGAACAGTCCCAGTTGGGCGAACCCGGTCCGAGTCAGGCGTTCCTCGTCACCGAACACCACGTCGGCGACCGGTGCGTCGAACTCCGCACACACCGCGTCGAACACCTCGGCGAACACCGGAAAGGCGTCGTGCAACTCACGGCCCATCCCGACCCGCTGCGAACCCTGGCCGGAGAACACGAATCCCGTCCTGCCGTCCACCACCGAACCCGCGATGACCTCCGGGTGGGGCTCGCCGGCCGCCAGCGCGGCCAGCCCATCCCGGCCGAGCACCACCGCGCGGTGGCTCAACCCTGCCCGCGTGGTCGCCATCGAGAACCCGACATCCACCGGATCCGCGGTGTCCACAAGGGACAGGAGTTGTCTGGCCCGAGCACGCAGCGCATCGGCCGATCGCGCCGACACCGGCCACAGGACCGTGTGGGATGGGCCCGCTCCGCTCACCGGCGAATCGGCCTGCACCCGGTGACTTCCCTCCCCACCCCGCTCCGCTCCCAACCTCCGCTGCTCACCCAGCCCAAACACCGACGGCCCACTCGCAGCGCCGGACTCGCCCGCTCCACTCCCCGGCGAGTCCACCCGTACCCGGTCGCTTCCCTCCTCACGCCGCTCGACGGCCCGCTCCGCTCCCAACCTTCGCTGCTCACCCAGCCCAGGCACCGGTGGCCCGCTCGCAGCGTCGAACTCGCCCGCTCCGCTCACCGGCAAGTCTGCCTGCGCCCGGTGACTTCCCTCCCCGCGCCGCTCCGCTCCCGGCCTCCGCTGCTCACCCAGCCCAGACACCGACAGCCCACTCGCGGGGTGCTCGCCCGACTCCTCCAGGATGACGTGCGCGTTGGTTCCGCCGATCCCGAACGAGGACACCCCGGCTCGGCGCGGCCGGCTGGCGTCCCGCCAGTCCACGGGTTCGGTGAGCAGCGACACCGCTCCCGCTGTCCAGTCGACGTGTGGTGTCGGCGCGTCGACGTGGAGGGTGCGGGGCAGCATGCCGTGGCGCATCGCCTCGACCATCTTGATGACACCGCCGACTCCCGCGGCGGCCTGGGCGTGTCCGATGTTGGACTTCAACGACCCCAACCACAACGGACGCTCACGACCCTGCCCGTAGGTCGCCAGGATCGCCTGCGCCTCGATCGGGTCACCCAGCCGAGTGCCGGTGCCGTGTGCCTCGACGGCGTCGACCTCGCCGGGCGCCAACCCCGCATCCGCCAGTGCGGCACGGATCACCCGCTCCTGCGCCGGACCACTCGGCGCCGTCAACCCGTTCGACGCACCATCGGAGTTCACCGCCGAACCACGAACCACCGCCAACACCTGATGCCCGTGACGGCGAGCATCGGACAGTCTCTCCAACACCAGGAGGCCGACGCCTTCCGACCAGCCGGTGCCGTCCGCCGCGGCCGCGAACGACCGACAACGACCGTCCACCGACAGACCACGCTGCCGAGAGAACTCGACGAACCCCGACGGCGTCGACATCACCGCCACCCCACCAGCCAACGCCAACGAACACTCACCCCGCCGCAACGCACCCACCGCCACATGCAACGCCACCAACGACGACGAACACGCCGTATCCACCGTCACGACCGGACCCTCGAGACCGAACGTGTACGCCAACCGACCCGAGGCGACGCTGGCCGCGCTCCCGTTGCCCAGGTACGCCTCGAGTCCCTCGGGGACCACCGTGAGCCGGGACGCGTAGTCGGTGTACATGACGCCCACGAACACGCCGGTCCGGCTGCCCCGCAACGACAACGGATCCAACCCCGCGTGCTCGAACGCCTCCCACGACACCTCCAACAACAACCGCTGCTGCGGATCCGTCGCCAACGCCTCACGCGGCGAGATCCCGAAGAACCCCGCGTCGAAATCCGCGGCGTCCGACAGGAAACCACCGCCGCGCACGTAGTAGGTGCCGGGACGGTCGGGATCCGGGTCGTACAACCCGTCCAGGTCCCAGCCCCGATCGGTGGGGAACTCGCCGATCGCGTCGCCGTCGGCCTCGACCAGCCGCCACAGCTCGTCCGGCGAACCGACGCCGCCGGGGTACCGGCAACCCATCCCGACGATCGCCACCGGCTCCGTTGCCCGGGCCTCCACCTCGCGCAACCGTTGTCGTGTCCGCTTCAGGTCCGCGGTGACCCGCTTCAGGTAGTCCCGGAGCTTGGCTTCGCTGTCGGTCATGACAGGCCCAGCTCGTTGTCGATCAACTCGAACATCTCGTCGTCCGTGGCGGACGCCAGCACGTCGCCGTCCGAGTCGACCTCGCACCGGCGCAGCAGCACGCGCAGGCGGGCCGCGACGGTCTCCCGGTCCTCCGCCGCGGTGTCGAGGGCCGCGGCGACCTGGTCCAGCGCGGTGAACAGCGGCGACGTGTCCGCCGCCGGCACCAGCTCGGCGTCGAGGTAGGCGGTCAGCGCCTTCGGGTTCGGGTGGTCGAACACCAACGTCGCCGGCAGCCGCAGGCCCACGGCCGCGCCGAGGCGGTTGCGCAGCTCCAGTGCGGTCAACGAGTCGAAGCCCAGGTCGCGGAACGAGTTCTCGTCGCTGACGGACGAAGGCTCGTCGTGGCCGAGCACGTCGGCCACGGTGGTCCGGACGAGCCGGAGCAGGATGCGGCCTCGCTCCTCGGCCGACCGGCCCGCCAGCTGGTCGGTCACCGAGTCCACATGCGACGGTCGCCGGCCGGGTGTGCGCAGCAGCCCCCGCAGTACCGGTGGCGCGTCGTCGGCGGGCCGGGACAGGTCCAGGTTGGCCGGCGCCACGAGCGGTGCGTCCGTGGCGAGCGCGGCGTCGAACAGCCGCAGCCCGTCCTGTACGGACAGTGGCCGCATGGCGAGCCGGCGGATCCGCCGCACGTCGTCGGGATCCAGGTGCTCGGTCATGCCGCTCGGCTGCGCCCACAGCCCCCATGCGACGGATCGGGCCGGTAGCCCTGACGCGACTCGATGCTGTGCCAGCGCGTCCAGGTAGCCGTTGGCCGCCGCGTAGTTCGCCTGCCCGGGACCGCCGAGGATACCGACGATGGAGGAGAACAGCACGAACGCGGACAGGTCGTGCTCGATGGTCAGCTCGTGCAGGTGCCAGGCTGCGTCGACCTTCGGGCGCAGGACCGCGTCCAGCCGCTGGGGGGTCAGCGACTGGAGGACCGCGTCGTCGAGCACGCCGGCCGCGTGGACGACCGCGGCGAGCGGCGGGACGCCGGCGATCACCTCGGCCAGCGCCGGGCGGTCGGCCGCGTCACAGGCCACGGACGTCACCTCGGCGCCGAGGTCGGTGAGCCCCGTGCACAGGTCGGCCGGCGCGCCGCGCCTGCTCACCAACACCAGGTGGCGGACCCCGTGCTCGGCGACGAGGTGGCGGGCGATGAGCCCGCCGAGCATCCCGCCCGCCCCGGTGACCAACACCGTGCCACCGGCCAGGCTCGTGGGCGTGGCGGTGGGCTCGGGCAGCCTGACCAGCCGCGGCACCACTGCCGTCGCACCGCGCAACGCGAGCTGCGGCTCACCCGAGCCGGCGGCTCGTCCGACGGCGGCCTCGGCCGCCTCGGTGCCGTCGACGTCGACCAGCACGATCCGCCCGGGATGCTCCGCCTGGACGGATCGCACGAGCCCCCACACCGCGGCCCCGGCGAGGTCGCGCACGTCCGAGGTGACGGCGCACCGGGTCCGGACGACCAGCGGCGGCGCGTCCGGATCGGCCAGCCGCGCACGCAGCTCGGTCAGCGCCCGGTGGGTCAGCTCGCGAACCGCCTCCGGCGTACCGGAGTCCGACTCCAGCCGGAGCACGTCCGGGTCGCCGCAGGGTTCGGTGAGGTCGACGCGGGTCCACTCCACGCCGAACATCGCCCCGCCGGCCCGGAGCTGGTCCGTGGCGACGGCACGCAGGGACAGCGACTCGACGGTCACGACCGGGCGACCGGTCGCGTCGGTGGCCGTCAGCGACACGGTGTCCGCGCCGGTGGGGGTGAGCCGCACCCGCAGTGTGGTCGCCCCCGGCGCGTGCACGGTGACACCCGAGAACGCGAACGGCAGCCGCACCTCGTCGGTGTTCCCCTCGAGCAACACGGCGTGCAGGGCGGCGTCCAGCAACGCGGGGTGCAGCCCGAAGCCGCCTGGTTCGACGCCGTCCGGCAGCACCACCTCGGCGAGCACGGCGTCGTCGCGTCGCCACATGCCGGCCACGCCCTGGAACATTGGCCCGTAGCGGTAGCCGACGCCGGTCAGCCGGTCGTACAGCTCCGCCGGTTGGACGTCGCTCGGCCGGGTGGGCCAGTCGACCGGTGCGGGAGTGGTGACTGGAGCGGCGGTGGTCACCACGCCGGTGGCGTGCCTGGTCCAGTCGCCGGACACGCGGGAGTGCAGGGACACGCGCCACTGTCCCGGTTCGAGGGCGGCCAGCTCGACCTGGATGGGCACGGCCTCCCCGCTCGGCACGACCAGCGGCGCCTCCAGGACCAACTCGGCGAGGTGGTCGCAGCCGACCTCCTCCCCCGCGCGCAGGGCGAGCTCCACGAAGGCGGTGCCCGGCAGCAGAACGGTGTCCCACGCCGCGTGGTCGGCGAGCCACGGCTGCGCACGCGTCGACAACCGGCCGGTGAGCAGGACGCCCGTGCCGTCCGTCAGCGCGACCGCCGCCCCGAGCAGCGGGTGGTCCGGGTCGGTCAGGCCGGCGGCGGACACGTCACCGCGACGCGGTCCGGCGTCCAGCCAGTAGCGCCTGCGGTCGAAGGGGTAGGTGGGCAGGTCGACGAGCCGGCCGCCGGCGACTTGTGGCGACCAGTCGACGGGCGCCCCGTGCACCCAGGCCTCGGCCAGCGCCTTCAGCAACTGTGGTGGGCCGCCGTTGTCGCGGCGCAGCGTACCCAGCGCGACCGCGTCGGCGCCGGCGGCGTGGAGGCTGTCCTCGATGACCGGCGTCAGCACCGGATGCGGGCTCGTCTCGAGGAAGATCGTGTGTCCCGACCGCAGCAGCTCCTCGGTCGCCCGGCTGAGCTGGACGGGCTCACGCACGTTGCGGTACCAGTACCCCGGGTCGAACACCGCGGAATCCACCCACTCGCCGGTGACCGTGGACAGGAACGGCACCTCAGGCACCCCGGGCTCGATACCGGCCAGCAGCTCCAACAACTCCTCGCGCAACGGCTCCATCAACGGCGAATGCCCAGCACGACTGGACGCCACCCGCCGCGCCCGCACACCCAGACGATCACACTCGACGAGGAACTCCTCCAACGCGTCCCGATACCCGGACACCACCACCGATGTCGGGCTGTTCACCGCACCAACCACCAACCGACCGTCCCAACCGGACACCAACGCCTCAGCGTCCACCGGGTCCAACGACACCGACGCCATACCACCGTCCGCGCCCCGCTCCCCCATCAACCGACTCCGCAACGCCACGACCCGCATCGCGTCGTCCACCGACAACGCACCAGCCACATGCGCGGCAGCGATCTCACCCTGACTGTGCCCCACCACCGCGGCGGGAGTGACACCATGACTCCGCCACACCTCCGCCAACGACACCATCACCGAGAACAACACCGGCTGCACCACATCAATCCGGTCATACCCCGGCGCATCCGCGACACCACGCACCACATCCAGGAGCGACCAGTCGGCAAACGCACGCAACGCCCGATCACACTCGGCCATCTTCGCCGCGAACACCGCCGACGAATCCAACAACTCCACACCCATGCCCGGCCACTGACCACCCTGACCGGGAAACACGAACACCGCACGTGGTTCTGGACCGGCGACCCCGGTGGTGACCTCGGCGCCGATCCGCACCGCCCGGTGCGGCAGCGCCGCCCTGCCGGCCAGCGAGAACCCGACGTCCACCGGATGACCGTCCACAGTGTCCAGTTCATCGAGGTACGCCGCCAACGCCGGCGCCGAACGCGCCGACACCACCCATGGCACGGTGTTCGATCGGCTCGGTCCACTCGCCGGCGAGTGGGCCTGCTCCCGGTGTCCTCCCTCCCGCGCCCGCGGTTCGGGAGTGCCGACCTCGCCCGGCTCCTCCACGATGACGTGTGCGTTCGTGCCGCTGATGCCGAACGACGACACCCCGGCCCGGCGGGGACGCCCGACCTCGGGCAGGGTCACCGGCTCGGTCAGCACCGAGACCGCCCCGCTCGACCAGTCCACGTAGGGGGAGAGCTCGGCCACGTGCAGCGTGCGCGGGGCGACGCCGGCACGCAGCGCCAGCACCATCTTGATCAGACCCGCCACCCCGGCGACCGCCTGCGTGTGCCCGATGTTGGACTTGAGCGACCCCAACAACAGCGGCCGGTCCCGTCGCTGCCCGTAGGCGGCGATGAGGGCCTCCGCCTCGATCGGGTCGCCCAGTGCCGTCCCGGTGCCGTGCGCCTCCACAATGTCCACATCGGACGGTTCGAGACCGGCGGACGCCAGCGCGGCGCGGATCACCCGCTGCTGCGCCGGGCCACTCGGCGACTTCAACCCGTTCGACGCGCCGTCGGAGTTCACCGCCGAGCCGCGCAGCGCCGCCAGCACCCGGTGCCCGTTGCGGCGCGCGTCGGCCAGCCGCTCCAGCACCACGACCCCGACGCCCTCGGACCACACCGCGCCGTCCGCGCCGGCCCCGAACGCCTTGCACCGCCAGTCCGCCGCGAGCACGTCCTGCCGAAGGGACTCCAGGAACATCCCCGGCGACGGCATCACGGTGACCCCGCCGGCGAGCGCCATCGAACACTCCCCCGAGTGCAGCGACCGCATGGCGAGGTGCACCGCGACCAGCGAGGCCGAGCACGCGGTGTCGACCGTCAGCGCCGGACCCTCCAGGCCGTAGGTGTAGGCGATGCGCCCGGACGCGACGCTGGTGGTGGCGCCGGTGAGCAGGTAGCCCGCCGCGCCGGCACCGGCCTCGGACATCCGCGGGCCGTACTCCTGGGCGGTGGCACCGACGAACACGCCGGTTCGGCTGCCCCGCAGGGAAAGCGGGTCGATGCCGGCGCGTTCGAACGCCTCCCACGACGTCTCCAGCAGCACCCGCTGCTGCGGGTCCATGGCCAGCGCCTCGCGCGGTGCGATCCCGAAGAACGCGGCGTCGAAGTCACCCGCGTCGGCCAGGAAGCCGCCGCGGACCGGCACGGTCCAGCCGCGGTCCGCCGGCGGCTCGGTGATCGCGTCCCGCCCCTCGTCGACCAGCCGCCACAGGTCCTCGGGCGAGCGCACGCCGCCGGGGAGGCGGCAGGCCATCCCGACCACGGCGACGGCGTCCTGAGCCGTGGTACGGCGGACGTCGACGGGGGGTGTGCCCACCTCGCTCGCCCCGCTCCCGGTCGCCGCCTGCCACAGGTACCGGCCCAGCACGGCCGGCGTCGGCCGGTCGAACAGCACACCGGCGGGCAGCCGCAGACCGGTCGCCTCGCCCAACGCGTCACGCAGCTCGACCGAGGCCAGCGAGGAGACGCCCAACTCCTTGAACGTGAGGGTCGGATCGACGGCAGCGGCGTCCGGATAGGCCAGCACGGCGGCCACGTGCGCGCGGACGAGGTCGACGGCGCCCCGCTCCCGGTCGAACGCCACGGCTCTCGACGGCACGACCCCCGACGACAGCGTTCCCGACGACACAGTCCTCGACGGCACGGTTCTCGACGGCAGGGTGTCCGAGGCCGGGGTGCCTGACCGCGGGGTGTCGGACGGCAGAGTGTCCGAGGCCGGGGCGTCCGAGGCCGGGGTGTCGAGCGGCAGCGTGTCCGACACCGGGGCGTCCGAGGCCGGGGTGTCGAACGGCGCGTTCGGGGTGGCGGTCCCGTCGGAGGTGGCCGTGTCGAGCCAGTGCCGGGTGCGCTGGAAGGCGTAGGTCGGCAGGTGGACGCGCCTGCCGCCGGCAACGAAGGGCCGCAGGTCGACGGGCACTCCCCGCACGTGCAACCACGCCAGCGCACGGGCGAGCGCGTCGACCTCGCCCCGGTCGGCGCGCGTCGCCGCCACGGCCGGCAGGTCGCCGACCACCGCGGTCAGCACGGCGTCGGGCCCGATCTCCACGGCCGCGCCGATCTCCCGGTCCACGAGGAACCGCACCCCGTCGGCGAACCGCACGGTCCGGCGGACCTGCCGCACCCAGTACTCCGGGGCCGCGATGTCGGAGACCGTGCCGGTGACCGCGGAGACGACCGGGATCCGCGGTCGGTGGTAGGTCAGCTCGCCGGCGACCGCGGCGAACTCGTCGAGCATGGGGTCCATCCGCCGGGAGTGGAAGGCGTGCGAGACACGCAGCCGCCTGTGCTTCCACCGCCGTGCCACGTCCAGCACGGCGTCCTCGTCCCCGGACAGCACCACCGAGTCCGGCCCGTTGACCGCGGCGAGGTCCACGCCGGCCCCCAGGTGCTCGGCCACCTCGGCCTCGCGGGCCCGTACCGACACCATCGCCCCGCCGGCGGGCAGGTCCTGCATCAGCCTGCCCCGGGCGGCCACGAGCCGGCACGCGTCGGGCAGCGGGAGGACGCCGGCCACGTGTGCCGCGGCCAGCTCGCCGATCGAGTGCCCCAACAGGAACTCCGGCCGCACGCCGAACCACTCGACGAGGCGGAACAGCGCCACCTCGAACGCGAACAAGCCGGGCTGGGTGAGCTCCGTGCGGTCCAGGCCGTCCCGGTCGCCGAACACCACGTCCCGCACGGGGAGGTCGAACTCCGCGCACACCGCGTCGAACGCCTCGGCGAACACCGGGAACGCGCGGTACAGCTCGCGCCCCATGCCCACCCGCTGCGACCCCTGGCCGGAGAACAACAGCGCCACCGGTCCGGTGCCCGTGGAGCCGGTGATCACGTCGCGGTGCGGCCGGTTCGCCGCGAGCGCCGCGAGCGACTCCCGACCGAACACCACCGCCCGCTCACGCATCGCCGCACGCGTCGTGAGCAGCGAGTGACCGACGTCGACCGGATGCACCTCACTATCCACAGTGGACAGAAGGCGGGCGGCCTGTGCCCGCAGCGCCTCCCGCGACCGGGCCGACACGACCCACGGCACCACGCCGAGGCCGCCCGCCGGCTCGGGGGCGGCGTCCGGCACGGGAGCGGCGGCGACCACGACGTGGCAGTTGGTGCCCCCCATCCCGAACGACGACACCCCGGCGAGCACGGTCTCGCGGGGCCACGGCGTGGTCCGGGTCTGCACCCGCAACCCCAGGTCCGCCAGCGGGATCTGCGGGTTCGGGGCGGCGAAGTTCAGGCTCGGCGGTATCTCGCGGTGGGCCACGGCCAGCGCCGTCTTGATCAGTCCCACGACGCCGGCGCCCGCCTCGAGGTGACCCACGTTCGTCTTGGCCGACCCCACCAGCAGCGGTTCGGTGCGGCCGGCGCCGAACACGGCACCCAGCGCCGCGGCCTCGACCGGATCGCCGACCCGGGTTCCGGTGCCGTGCAGTTCGACGTAGTCCACGTCGAGCGCCGACACCCCGGCGGCGGCGTGCGCCAGCCGCAGCACCCGCTCCTGGCCGTTGCGGTCCGGCACGGTCAGCCCGGCGCGCTCGCCGCCACCGGCACCGTCCGCGGCCACCGCGCTGCCCAGGATCACGCAGTACACCCGATCGCCGTCGGCCACCGCGCGGGACAGCGGTTTGAGCACGACCAGCCCGCCACCCTCGCCGCGCACGTAGCCGTTCGCCCGTGCGTCGAACGTGTAGCAGCGACCGTCCGGCGACAGCGCGCCGAAGCCGGCGGCGGCGGCCGCGCTCTCCGGCGCCAGGTTCAGGTTCACCCCACCGACGAGCACCACCTCGGACTCCGCGGCCCGGAGGCTCTCACAACCCAGGTGCACCGCGACGAGTGCGGCGGACTGTCCTGAGTCGACGGTCAGGCTCGGACCGGTCAGGTCCAGGAAGTAGGACAGCCGGTTGGCGATGATCGAGCGGTTCAGCCCGGTGAGCGTGTGCTCGCCGATCTCGCGCCGCCGGTGGTGCAGCGTCGCGTAGTCGTCCCAGGTGGCGCCGACGAAGACGCCCACCGGTCGGCCGGCGAGCCGGTCCGGCGCGATGCCCGCGTCCTCCAGCGCCTCCCAGCCCAGTTCCAGCACGAGCCGCTGCTGCGGATCCATGCTCGCCGCTTCCCGTGGCGAGACGCCGAAGAACGCCGCGTCGAACTCCTCGACGTCGTCCAGGAACCCGCCGTGACGGGCTCGCTCGTCCGCGGGCCGCCAGCGGTGCGCCGGGACCTCGGTGATCGCGCTGGTCCCCGTGCACAGCAGCCGCCAGAACGCGGCCGGATCGGCGGCTCCCGGCAGGCGGCAGGCGAGACCGACGACCGCAACGGCGTTCTCGCGTTCACGCACCACGCCGGTTCCCCTTTTCGTCGTCACTCGTTCACGATGTTTGTGCACGTGTTCAGGGGGGCCAACCCCTAAATCACCCGTAGTCCCCCTACGTGGGGTCGAGAACGGTTTCGAGGAAACCGAAATGCCTCCAGTCTGGTCAGGACGACTCATGGGAGGGCGCATATGGAACCGTTCCGGTTCGGCGTTGTCATGCACGCCATCGGCGGCAAGGAGGAATGGTCGGACAAATGCCGCGAGGCGGAAAGGCTCGGCTATGACGTCATACTCGTGCCGGACCACCTCGGCATCCCGTCGCCGTTTCCCGCGATGACGGCCGCGGCCGCGGTGACCGAGCGGACACGGGTCGGCTCGTTCGTCCTCAACACGTCGTTCCACAACCCGACACTGCTCGCCAGGGACGTCGCGACCACCGACCAACTCACCGGCGGCCGGCTCGAGGTCGGTCTCGGTGCTGGGCACCGGAAAGAGGAGTTCGCGGCCACGGGAATCCCCTGGCGGCCACTCACCGAGCGGATCGACCACCTGGAAAGAACGATCGAAGAGATGTCCAGGCTGTTCGCCGACGAGGCGCACAACCCAAAACCGGTGACGCGTCCCCGGCCCCCGTTGTTCATCGGCGGCAACAGTGACCAAATGCTCACGCTGGCCGCGCGGCATGCCGACGTACTCGGGCTCAGCTCACTGGTGAAGGCGGCCAATCCGCAGGGTTTTCGAATTCTCGACGCCGAGACGATCGACGAGCGGGTCGCGTATTTCCGGGCGGCGGCCGGTGACCGGCACGTCGAGCTGAACATGCTCGTGCGGGACGTCGTCGTCACACCGGACCGCGAGGCGACGGCGCGTCAGTGGCTGGCGCAGGTACCGGACCTCGACCTCGACCAGTTCCTGGCGGCACCGGCGGTGCTGGTGGGCTCGGTCGACGAGATCGCGGAGCAGGTGCGCGGGTGGCGTGAGCGCTTCGGCTTCACCTACCTCGCCGTGCACGAGTTCCGGATGGCCTCCTTCGGCCCGGTGCTGGAGGCACTCGCCGGCGAGTAGCCGGCGGGGTCCGGCCGGCGCTTCCCCGCTGTCACAACGGCGTCACAACGGGGAAGCGCCGGCCCGGAAGGCTCAGCTGATCGCGTTGTACTCGGTCCAGCCCCGCGCCACCACCGCCGGTTCGGCGAACACGGCAGCCGGGTCGGCGGGGTCGAACCGTCCGGTGTGGACGTGCGCGTACAGCGTGCCGTCCTCGTGCAGCGCGAGCAGGTCGGGCCGCCCGTCACCGGTGACGTCGGTGACGCTGATGATCGTCGCCTGGTCCCAGCCGGTGCCGATCCGGTGCCAGGTGCCGCCGTCGTTCGTCTCGTCGCCCGTCGGCTCCAGTGCGGAGAGGTCGCCGTTCGGGTGCAGCACCAGGAGGTCGACCTCGCCGTTGCCGGTGACGTCCGTGGCGCCGACCGGGATGTCGTCCTCGCCGATCACCGCGAACCGGTAGGGGTCGCCGAAGCTGTTGGTGCCGTCGACCGACCCGTTGAACGGCACCACGTCGATCAGCCTGCCGCCCACCTGGCGGCCGATGATGTCGGTCTTGCCGGTGCCGCGCAGGTCCACGATGGCGATCGTGTCGTAGACGATGTCCGGCCGCTTCCCACCGACGTGCACCGGTTCGGCGAACGTGGCCAACCCGTTCATGCCGTCCTTGTTCAGGTAGATGTAGCCCTGCTCCTCGATGGTCAGGGTGAACATGTCCGCGTACCCGTTGCCGGTGAAGTCGGCGGCCCCCACCCACAGGTGGAAGTCGGCGGCGAACCCGGTACCCACGAGCACCGGTTCGGCGTAGGTGTTCAGCCCGTCGAGCCGGCCGGTGTTGGGATGGACGAACAGCTCCCCGGTTCGCACGTTGCGGGTCAGCAGATCCTTCCTACCGTTACCCGTGAACGATCCGGACCGTCCGGTGTAGGTCAGCACTATCGAACCTCCTCGACTAGCGTGCCGGCGGGTGTTCCGAGACGGAGGAAGTCGGCGAGTTCGGCCGGGGTCGGCCGGGTGAACAGCTCGGCCAGTTCCAGGCGTGGCCCGAGTTCCTCCTCGATGCGTTGCATCAACATGGCGGCGGTCAGGGACTGGCCTCCGCTGGTGAAGAAGTTCGACTGCGCGGTCAGGTCGTCCCTGCGCAGCACCTCCCGCCACAGCCGCACCAGGCCGGCGGTCAGCTCGTCCGGACCATCCGGATCGTTCGGTCCCGGTCGGTGCGCGTCCGGTCGGCTCGCGGCCCGTTCGTCCAGGACCCGCAGCAGGGCCAGGTGGTCCACCTTGTGGTTCCCCGTGGTGGGCAGCTCCGCCAGGCGGACGAACTCGCTCGGCACCGCGGCGGCGGGCAGGGCCCGCCTCGCGTGCTCCCACAGGTGGTTGACGATCTCCGGCCGGTCCTCGGCGACCACGAACGCGACCAGCGCCGCGGCGGCGTCCTCGCCGACCACCACCACGGCGGCGGCGCGCACCGCGGGGTGGTCCAGCAGTACGCGTTCCACCTCGCCCAGCTCGACCCGGTTGCCGCGCAGCTTGACCTGCCGGTCGGCCCGGCCGAGGACCTCGACGGTGCCGTCCGGGCACCACTGCGCCACGTCCCCGGTCCGGTAGAACCGGCCGTGGCGGGGGTGCACGCCGAACCGTTGCCCGGTGAGGTCGGCCCGGTTGTGGTAGCCGACCGCCACCCCGGCGCCCGCGACGCACAGCTCGCCGCGCACTCCCACCGGAAGTTCCCGCCCGTCGGGCGCGGCGACGAACACCGTGGTGTTGCGGATCGGCCGGCCGACGCGGATCACGTCGTCGTCCTTGCCGATCACCCCGGAGGTGGACCAGATCGTGGTCTCCGTGGGGCCGTACACGTTGCGCAGCTCGCAGCCGGTCGCCGCGAGCCGGTGCGCCAGCGCGGGTGACAGCGGCTCGCCGCCGCACAGCACCCGCAGCCCGGAGAGCACCTCGGCGCACTCCGGCAGCACCAGCCGCCACGTGGTCGGGGTGGCCTGCACGATGTCCACCCGATGGCGGCCGACCAGGTCGGCGAGCACCCGCCCGTCGACGCGGGCCTCGTCCGGCGCGACCACCACCCGCCCACCGCACACCAGCGGCAGGAACAGCTCCAGCGCGGAGATGTCGAAGCTGAACGTCGTCAGCCACGCCACGGCGTCGGTCGTGGCGCCCAGCTCGGCGCGGAAGTGCTCGACCAGGTTGGCCACGCTGCCGTGCGCGACCAGGGTGCCCTTCGGCCGGCCGGTGGACCCCGAGGTGTAGATGAGGTACGCGGGATCGCCGGCCGCGGGAACCACCACCGAGTCGTCCACAGTGGACGACACGGGTGCCGGCAGTTCCAGCCGCGTGACACCGTCGCGCGTGCGCAGCCGCGACCCGGCGTCGACGAGCACCGCGACGGCACCGGAGTCGGCGAGTTGGTGGGCGATGCGGTGCGGCGGGTGGTCCGGGTCGAGCGGCAGGTACACCGCGCCCGCCAGCCACACCCCGAGCGCCGCCGCGGCCAGGTCCGGACTCCGTCGCGCGCCCAGGGCGACGACGTGCCCGGCGGCCACGCCCGCGTCGGCGAGCATGCGGCGCACCGCGCACGCCGCCGCCCACAGGCGCCGGTAGGTCACGGTCACCTCGCCGCTCTCGACGGCCACCGCGTCGGGCGACTCGGCCACCCGGCGGCGCACCGCGTCCACCACGGTGCCCGGGCCGGCGTCGGCGGTGGTGTCGTTGGCGGCGTCGATCACGGCGTGGTCGTGTTCGCTCCACAGCCGCACGTCGCGCACCGGCCGGCGCGTGTCGGCGCCGAGGGAGACGAGCAGCCGGTCGTAGCGGGCCAGCAGGGCGTGGACCTGGTCGCGGGTGAACACGTCGGTGCTGAACACCGCGCGCAGCCTGATGTCCGCCGCGCCGGACAGGACGAAGAACTCCAGGTCGAACTTGCTGTAGGGGATCTCGACCACCAGCGGGGTCGCGGTCAGCCCGCCGATGGTGAACTCGCCGAGGTCCACGCCGGGCACGTAGTTGAACACGTGCCGGAACAGCGTGTTCCGCCAGGAGCCCCCGTCCCGGGCCACCTCGGCGTACAGGTTGTCCACCGGCACGTCGGCGTGCGCGATGGCCTCCAGGAACGCCGAGGACGCCCGCTCGACGAGGGTGCGGAAGTCCTGGTCGAGGTCGACCTCGCCGCGCAGCGGCACGACGTTGACGTGGTAGCCGACAGCGCGCTCGTGCCTGCGCCCGCGGGTGTTGACCATCGTGCCCACCGCGAGGTCGGGACCGGCGCCGTGCGCGGCGAGCAGCACGTTGTACGCGGCGAGCAGGATCACGGCCTCGGAGGTGTTCAGCTCGGTGCGCAGCCGCCGCACCACCTCCCGCGCCGGCGCCGACAGCCCGACGGTGACCTGGTCGCCCGCGAGGGTCGCGCCGGCGGCGTCCTGCCGGCCGCACCACAGGTCGAGCCGATCCGGCTGGAAGCCGCGCAGCCGCTCGCGCCAGTACTCGACACCGGCGGTGCTCGGCTCCGCCTCCCGCAGCGCGGGAACCGTCCCGGTCAGCTCGGCGGGGGCTGCGCCGCCGGCGGCGAACGCGTCGTAGGCGGCCACCAGCTCGCCGAGCAGGATGCCGCCGGAGATCGTGTCGAAGATCAGGTGGTGCACGGTCAGGCACACCACGTCCCCGTCGGGTGCCGAGAAGTGACCGACGCGCAGCACCGGGGCGCCGTCGAAGCGGAACGGCTCGGCGACGAACGCCGCCAGGTCGGCGCGCATCGCCGTCGGGTCCGCCGGCAGCCGGCCGGTGCGGACCTCGACCTCGACCTCGGCGAGCACCTGCCGCGTCAGGCCCGCCGCGGTGCCGAGGAAGGTCGTGCGCAGCACCTCGTACCGGCGCAGCAGCAACCGCATCGCGTCGCGCACCGCCGCCGGCCGCAACCGGCCGGCGACCCGGAACGTGAAGGACAGGTTGTTCACCCCGGTGTCGGGCAGCAGTTTCTCCAGCAGCCACAACGCCTCTTCCTTGCGGGTGGCCGTCTCGGGTGCCGCCATCTGTGGTGTCCCCTAAAGGTGTTCGGCGACCGCTCTGACCACGTCAGGGTCGCGCAGCAGGTCGGCGTGTTCGATGTCGAAGCGGATCTCGCGGTCCACCAGACCGGCCCGCTCCTCGGGCGGCACCAGGTTCAGCCCGTTCGTCCGAGTGCGGGAGCTGATCGCGGTGGCCCCGCGGAAGCCGGCGCTGGCGTCGATCGTCGCCGCGGCCACCAGGTAGGACATGAACGCGGCGACCGTGTCGACGAAGTCGGCCCGCCGCACGGCGTCCAGCCGGGCCCGGTCGAACGCCACCGCCGCCACCCGCCGGAACACCTCCAGCAGCCGCCGCCCCAGCTCCGGCAGGTCGGTGGTCTGCTCGCTGACCCGCTGGCCCGCACGCTGGGCCTCGGTCACCTCGTCGGGGGTCAGCACCACGCCGAGGCCGTCGATGACCTTGTGGAACTGCCAGTACACGGTGATGGCGTTCGGTGCCTCGGGGTCGAACAGCAGCAACGTCGGCCGCTTCCCCGGGTCACCGCCGGCGATCCGGTCGGCCAGTGCCGCGGCGTACACGCTGCCGGCGCAGAACCCGAGCACCGCCCGCACCGGACGGTCGCCGACCTCGGCGTACCACCGGTCCACGTAGTCGGTCCCGCTCATCCCGGTCTCGGCACCCTTGACCGGCGGCACGGTCTCCCAGACGGGCAGGTCGCGGGGCAGCTTCCCGACCAGGTCGGTGAACCCGGCCTCGGGGCGGCCGGTGAAGGGGTAGTCGACGGCGAGGACGACGGCCGCGGCGCTGTCCCCGATGTCGGTCAACGGTGTCCACGCCGCGGTCGTCGTCATGGCGCCTCCAGTCGGTCGGTCGACGTCGGTCAGTACAAGCTGGGCGGCCCGTCGCCGAGGCGGAAGCTGGCCTGCTGCAGGCGGCCGAAGCACGAGCCGAACACACCCGGGATCACCGACTTCTCGCCGACCTCCTCCAGCATGCCCGGCAGCGCGAAGAGCCCGGCGTGGTCGGAGGTCAGCCCCTTGCGGAAGGCGAGGCGGATGTGCATGGTGACCGACTCCGTGTCCGGCAGCGGCACGGTGCCGTCGGGCTTGCTCAGGATGTCGCCGTCGGGCCCGCGCAGGGTCGACGCGATGTGCACGCCTCCCTCGATCGGGTACTGCGGCTCCCAGCAGTCCTTCGGGTCCTGCTCCTGCCACTGCGCCCGGCTGACCTTGTAGAACAGCCGGAAGTCGTTCCTCGTGACGTCCTTGCGGTCGGAGAACCAGACCACGAAGTTGAGTGCCGAGTCCGCGTACCCGTACCGGCCGCGGTTGATGTAGCAGGCGGTGAACTCGTAGGTCTCGCCCGGCGTGATCACCGCGGGTACCCCGATGAAGTCCGCCATCACGTCGTCATTGACCCGGTAGCCCTTGTACACGCGGTACTTCGGGGCAGGGGTGACCGTTGCGGTCATCTGTGTTTCTCCTCAGGATGGAATTTCACTGCTGGGAACAGCTGTCACGGGCCGAACCACCGGGACAGGGACGCGGCGAGCCGGTCCAGGTCGGCCACGCCTCCCGCCCAGCACACGTAGCCGTCCGGCCGCACCAACACGGCGTCGGCGTCGATCTCCTCGTCGGTGCCGCCCGGCACCAGGCGAACCCGGTCCGCCCAGTCGTCGAGCAGGGCGTCGGCGACCTCGCCGCCCCCGCCGAAGTCGAGGAACAACCCGCGGCCGTCGCGCATCAGGTGGTAGGCCCGGACCGGGCCGCCGGCGGTGCGCAGGTCGAGGTCCGGGAGCCGGGTGCCGGCCAGCGGATGGTCCTCGTCGGGCATCGGGTACCGCACGCCGAGGCCGGACACCGCGCCGGCGAGGTGGGTGTTCGTTTCGGGGAGCCGCACCAGGTCGACCAGGATCTCCCGCAGCGGAGCCAGTTCCGGGCCGTCGCCCAGCAGGGCGAACTGGGCTCGCGCCTCGCGGATCAGGTATGCGGCCACCGGGTGGCGTTCGGTCTGGTAGGTGTCCAGCAGCCCGTCCGGCGCGGTGCCGTTGACCCGCGCGGCCAGCTTCCAGCCGAGGTTGAACGCGTCCTGGATGGCGAGCGTCATCCCCTGCCCGCCCAGCGGCACCACGACGTGCGCGGCGTCGCCGACCAGGAACACCCGGCCGTCGCGGTAGTCGTCGACCTGCCGGCAGGTGTCGGTGAACCGCGACGCCCAGCGGATCTCCTTGACCTCCAGGTCGACCCCGCAGGCCGCCTCGATCGCGGCGCGGACCTCGGTGTCGGTGACCTCGCTGTGCCGGTCGGTGGTGGCCGCGCAGGAGAAGCTCAGGCGGTGCACACCGTCCTCGAGCCCGCGCAGCGAGAACATCAGCCGCTCACCGCCCGAGAGGATCAGGCCGGCGAGGCTGTTGCCCGGCATGAGCCGCAGCAACCCCTTGCGCTCGTCCGGGATCTCCGCGTACCACTCGGCGGGAGACCTGCTCAGCACCACGTCGGCGGCGACGAAGACCTGCTTGCCGTCGACGCCGGGGAACGGCGTGCCCGTCGACTTGCGCACCGTGCTGCGCCCGCCGTCGCAGCCGACCAGGTACCGGGCGCGGATGGTGCGCTCACCGGCGGGGGTCGCCACCGTCGCGGTCACGCCCTCGTCGTCCTGCGCCACGGCCAGGAGCCGGTGCGCCCAGCTCACCGCGCCGCCGAGCTCGGCGAGGCGGTTCTCCAACGCCGTTTCCACCCGCCACTGCAGCACCCCGAGCTGGTAGGGGTACCGCGTGCGGAAGGGGGCGCAGTCCAACGGCACCGGAATCATGCCGAAGAAGCTGTGCGGCGGATTGCCCAGCACGATCTGGTGGTCGAGCAGCGATTCCAGCAGGCCCCGGGAATCGAGCACCTCCGCGGTCCTGGGGTGCAGGTTCAACGCCTTGGACGCGGTGTCCCGGCCGGTCACGGCCTCCAACACGACCGGGCGGACACCGCAAAGAGCCAGCTCGGTCGCCAGCACCAGCCCCGCCGGCCCCGCGCCGACCACGATCACATCGGTGTCCATAACCATTCCTGTTTGTCCGTCTCCTCTGTACTTCGAACGTTATTCACGTCCGTTCCAGCGAATCACCAGGCGAATTCAGCCTAAGGACGCCCGGATGGACGGCAGAACCCCTAGGCATCCCCTACGACCCCACCCGAACCGGGCTCCGGCGGCGATTTGTCCAATGGCGACTGGAGTCCGTGCAGGCACCGGGCACGCAGGTGGTCAGGATTCGAACATACGGGACATATAGCACCAAAATCTTAAACGGTTGCTGCTCTTGACCACGATCTGGCAAGAAGGTAACCAATTACTAAGAACAACTCGTTCGTGACTGTCCGTCGATCGACACCCGCCACCTACTCGCGGAGATGCCTGTGACCCTGGTCGAACGAAGTGACGAGCTCGCCGCACTCATCAAGTCGTTGGCCGATTGTCATCGTGGCGCGGGCTCCGTGGTGCTCATCTCCGGCTCGGTGGCGAGCGGGAAGACCGAGTTGCTCAGCTGGTTCGCGGAACAGGCGACGGAGTCGGGTGCGTTGTTGTTGAAGGCCAACGGTTCTCGTGCCGAACGCCACTTCCCCCTCGGCGTGGTCGGCCAGCTCCTCCAGTCCGGGTCGCTGCAGGGCGACCAGGTGCAACGGCTGCGCCGGCGCCTCGGCGGCCGGACGGTCGGCGAGGATCCGGACAGCGGTGCCACGGACAGCGCGGCACTCGCCACGGCCACGCTCATCGACGAGCTCTGCCTGCCCGTGCTGGACCTCACCGAGCACTCGCCGGTCGTGATCACCGTCGACGACGTGCAGTACGCGGACCCGGCGTCCCTGCGGGTGTTGCTGTGCCTCGTGCGGCGGTTGCGTTCCGTCCCGCTGTTGATGGTGCTGACCAGGGGCACCGGACCGGAGGCGGAGCTCCCCGCGTTCAACGCCGAGCTCATCGCCCACACCCGGGCGAGCCGCATCCGGCTGGGTCTGCTGTCGGCCACCGGCGTCAACGCGGTGCTCGCCGAACGCCTCGGTGCCGAGCGGGCGGACGAGCTCACCGCCGAATGCCACGACATCACCGGCGGCAACCCGCTGCTGCTCCACGCGCTGATCGAGGACAACCTCGACGCCACAGACCCGATACCGAGGCAGCGCGGCGGCCGGATGATCGTCGGCGACGCCTTCCGCGAGGCGGTCCAGGTGTGCGTGCACCGGTGCGAGCCCGTCGTGCTGCACGGCGCCCGCGGCCTCGCGGTACTCGACAGCGCGGCCGGCCCTCGGCTGCTGCACCGGCTGATCGGCGTGAAGAGCTCGTTGGCCGACAACATCGTCCAGGTGCTGGGCGCGGCCGGTCTGACCAGGAACGGCCGGTTCGTCAGCGCCATCGCGCGGCTGGCGGTACTCGACGACATGCCGGGCGACGAACGGTCCGCGCTGTTCCTGCGGGCGGCCGAGCTGCTGCGCGCCGAGGGCGCCCCGCCGGCGGTGATCGCCGAACACCTGGTCGCCTCCGGCCACAGCTGCCCGCCCTGGGGGATCCGGGTCCTGTGCACCGCGGCCGACCAGGCACTCGCGGAGGACCGGACGGGCACCGCGCTCGAACAGCTCAGGCTGGCCGAGCAGTCCTGCACCGACCCGACGTCACGGGCGATGATCGACATCGCGCTCGCCCAGACGGAGTGGCGGATGAACCCCGCCGCGGTGATGGTTCGCCTGCCGCGGCTGCTCTCGGCGTTCGCGGACGGCCACCTCGGCGCCGCCGAGGTCACCTTCCCCATCAACTACCTGCTCTGGCACGGCCGGTTCGACGAGGCCGCCCCGGCGATCGAACTGCTCACCAGCCGCGTCGACGAGCAGACCAGGCCCTATGTGCACGCCTTCCACCTGTGGCTCGCGTCGTCGTACCCGACCATGCTGGCGCACCTGCCACAGGACCCGGTTCGGCTCGACGACTCGGCGGCCGTGCAGGACACGGTCACCATGGACGGCCGGCTCCGCGCGCCGGCGACAGTGGCCACCGTCCTGCGGTTCGGGCCGCGCGGGCACGTCGTGACCGAGGCCGAACGGGTGCTGCAGGGGTGCCGGCTCGACCAGACCACCGTCCAGTCGGTGCAGCTCGCACTGCTCGCGTTGATGTACGCCGACAACCAGGACAAGGCGGCCCACTGGTGCGACCTGCTGCTCGCGGAGGCGTCGGCCCGGCACGCTCCCTCGTGGCACGGCATGTTCGCCGCGGTGCGTGCCGAGATCTCGCTGCGCAAAGGAGATCTGCCGGCGGCCGAGTCGCATGCCAGGTCCGCCCTGTCGCTGATCTCCGCGCACGGGTGGGGAGTGGCGATCGGCGCCCCGCTCGGCGCACTGGTGCACGCCGTCACCGCGATGGGCAACTACGACCAGGCGGCCAAGGCGCTCATGGTGCCGGTACCGCAGGCGATGCTGCAGACCCGCTGGGGGCTGGGGTACCTGTACGCCCGCGGCACGTACCACCTGGCCGTCAACCAGCTGCAGGCCTCGTTGAGCGACTTCCTCACCTGCGGTGAGCGCATGATGGAGTGGAACATCGACCTGCCCGCGCTGGTCCCGTGGCGCAGCGAGGCCGCTCACGTGTACGTGCGGCTCGGCCAGGAGACGCAGGCCAGGAAGCTGGCGAAGGCACAGCTCGACCGGCCGGGCGCCCAGCGGTCCAGGACACACGGGATCTCGCTGCGCGCGCTCGCCGCGTGCACCGAGCTCCGGCGCAGGCCGCACCTGCTGAAGAAGGCGAGCGAGGAGCTGCACGCCAGCGGCGACAAGCTCGAGTTCGCCCGGACACTCGCCGACCTCGGTGACACCTACCACCTGCTCGGCGACACGGAACGGGCCCGCATGACGGTACGCAGGGCCCTGCACATCGCCAAGGAGTGCCATTCGGAGTCCCTGGGCACCAGGCTGGTGCCGGAATGGATGGACCAGCCCGGCGACTCCGTCCCGGAACCGGACGGCACCGACGCGGAGCTCACCGCCCTCAGCGACGCGGAGCGCCGGGTCGCCACCCTCGCCGCGATGGGGTACACCAACCGGGAGATCGCGCGCAAGCTCTACATCACCGTCAGCACCGTGGAGCAACACCTCACCCGGGTCTACCGGAAGCTGAACGTCCACCGCAGATCGGATCTCCCACTCCAACCGAGTGCTCTCTGATCGTCCTGTCAGGACAGTCGGAAGATAGGGCCATGACAGTACGCAGGAAGGATTCACCATGCGGGTGGTGATCGCGGGCGGGCACGGGCAGATCGCGCTGCGCCTGACCCAGCTGCTCGCCGACCGCGGCGACACCGTCCTCGGTGTCGTGCGCAACCCCGACCACGTCGCGGACGTGCGGGCGGCCGGCGGCGAGGCCATCGTCCTCGATCTCGAGCACGCGGCCACCGAACAGGTGGCGGACGCGGTCAGCGGCGCGGACGCCGTGGTGTTCGCCGCGGGTGCCGGCGCGGGCAGCGGCGTGGCACGCAAGGACACCGTGGACCGCGCCGCCGCCGTGCTGCTCGCCGATGCCGCCGAGTCCGCGGGGGTCAGGCGCTACGTCCAGGTCAGCGCCATGGGGCTGGACCGTCCGGAGGACCCGCGCATGCCCGAGGTCTTCGCCGCCTACCTGCGGGCGAAAGCCGCCGCGGACGCCGACCTGATGACCCGCGATCTGGACTGGACGATCCTGAAACCCGGCGGCCTCACCAACGATCCCGCCACCGGCACGGTGACCCTCGCCGAACACGTTCCGCTCGCCATGGTCACCCGCGACGACGTGGCCGCTGTGCTCGCCGGCCTGCTCGACCGGCCGTCCACCGCCGGCAAGGTGCTGGAGTTGGTCGGCGGTGGTGTCCCGATCGACCGCGCACTCGACGAGATCGCCTGAACCCACGTGACCCGTGGTGCCGGCGCGGGTAGTGGTCGAGACCAATCACCGGACAAGGTCGCCCTGTTTCCTTGACAGGGCGGTGAATGGCCACTTGGCTGGATTCCAGGCGCTCGACAGTGTTGTCACGGGATGTCGCGCGTCCGGTCCGCAGGTCCGGATGATTGGACGCATCATGGCGCATTCCCGGTTCCGCATCCTCGTGTGGTCGTTCGTGCTCGTGCTGGCGTTGGTCAGTCCGACCCCGGCCGCCGCTGCCACCACGGCGGTGAGCGTCAACGGTGCGCTCGCGGGCCGCGCGTTCGACGGGGTGGGCGCGATCAGCGGCGGTGGCGGCAATTCGCGGTTGCTGATCGACTACCCGCCGGCGCAACGCGCGCAGATCCTCGACTACCTGTTCACACCCGGCTACGGCGCGGCGGTACAGCTGCTGAAGCTGGAGATCGGCGGGGACGCCAACTCCACCGACGGCGCGGAACCCAGCCACGAGCACGTCCGGGGTGAGGTCAACTGCGACGCCGGCTACGAGTTCTGGCTCGGCGAGCAGGCCGTCGCCCGCAATCCCGCGATCCGGCTCGTCGCGCTGCCGTGGGCGGCGCCCGGTTGGATCGGCGGCGGGAACTTCTGGTCGCAGGACATGATCGACTATGACATCTCCTGGCTGAACTGCGCGCGCCAGCACGGCCTGGCGATCGGCTACCTGGGCGGCTGGAACGAGCGCGGCCACGACAAGACCTGGTACGAGAACCTGCGGTCGGCGTTGGACGCCAACGGGTTCGGCTCGGTGCGGATCGTCGGCGACGACACCGGCTGGAACACCGCCGACGACATGCTCTCCGACAGCGCGTTCAACGCCGCCGTCGGGGTGGTCGGGTCGCACTACCCGTGCGGATACCTGTCGGACGCCACCTCGTGTGGCTCGTCGGCGAACGCGGTGGCCACCGGAAAGCCCCTGTGGGCCGCGGAGTTCGGGTCGCAGGACACCGACTCCGGGGCCGGGCCGTACATCCGCTCGATCGTCCGCGGCTACCTCGACGGGCAGCTGACCGGGTTCATGAACTGGCCGCTCATCGCCGCGCTCTACCCGACGCTGCCGTTCGGCACGGATGGCCTGGCGGTGGCGAACCAGCCGTGGTCCGGGTCCTACCGGCTCGGCCGCGAGCTGTGGGCCAACGCGCACGTCGCCCAGTTCGCGCAGCCCGGCTGGCGGTTCCTCACCGGCTCCGCCAGCGGCTACCTCGGCGGGAACCGCGCCAACGGCGGCTACGTCTCGCTGAGGTCGCCCAACAACGCCGACTACTCGACCATCTACGAGACCACCACCGCGACGGCCGCGCAGACCGTGAACGTCACGGTGTCCGGGGGCCTGAGCACCGGGGCCGTGCACGTCTGGTCGACCAACCTGGGATCGGGCAGCGCGGGTGACTACTTCGTGCGGCAGGCCGACGTGACCCCGTCCGGTGGGACGTACACCCTGACCCTGCAACCGAACCGGATCTACTCGGTCACCACGACCACGGGCCAGGGCAAGGGCACCGCCACCGGCCCCGCGCCGAGCGCGCTGCCGCTGCCCTACTCCGACGACTTCGACGGCTACACCCCGCGGCATGAGGCCAAGTACTTCGCCGACATGCAGGGCGCCTTCGAGGTGCGCCCGTGCGCGGCCGGGCGCGGCGGGCAGTGCCTGCAGCAGGTGGCGCCGGTGAAGCCCATCGAGTGGCAGGACGACAGCGACGCCTACAGCCTCGCGGGCGATCCGGGGTGGCGCGACTACGCCGTCAGCACCGATGTCGCGATGCAGCAGGCCGGCACGGTCACGCTGCTGGGACGCGCGAACACGCAGAACCGGCCACAGCGCCAGCAGGCCGCCTACCAGTTGCGGATCACCGACAGGGGCGCGTGGTCCATCGCCCGCAACAGCAGCGGCGGCGTGCTGACCACGCTCACCTCGGGCAGCCGCCCGGCACTCGGCCTGAACACCTGGCACCGGCTCACGCTGGCCTTCTCGGGCAACCAGATCACCGCGTCACTCGACGGCGGCACGCTCGGCACCGTCACGGACAACGCGTTCACCACCGGTCTCGCCGGGGTGGGCGTCGTGGGGTACCAGACCGACCTGTTCGACAACTTCAGCGTCACGCCCACCGCGCCGGGCAACCTCAGCGGTGTCCTGAAAGGACTGGAGTCCGGGCTGTGCGTGGACGTGCCCGGCGGCAACCAGACCAACGGCACCGCGGTGGCGCTCTGGGACTGCAACCGCGGCACCAACCAGCAGTGGACCGCCACCCCCGCCGGGCAGCTCACGGTGTACGGCACCACCTGCCTCGATGCGGCCGGCACCACCGACGGCTCGCCGGCCCGGATCAACGCGTGCACCGGTGCCACCACCCAGCGGTGGACGTTCAACGCCGACGGCACGGTCACCGGCTCGGGCAAGTGCCTCGACGCGACCGGCCACGGCACGACCGACGGCACGGCCATCGTGCTGTGGACGTGCAACGGCGGCGCCAACCAGAAGTGGACGCGCACGGACACCGCCGGCGTGCTGCGTGGCCAGGAGTCCGGCCGGTGCGTGGACGTGCCCGCCTTCAACCAGGACAACGGCACCCGCCCCGCCTTGTGGGACTGCAACGGCGGCACGAACCAGGCGTGGACGTCGACCGCCGGCAACCAGCTCACGGTGTTCGACACCAAGTGCCTGGACACCACGGGCAACGGCACCGCCGACGGAACGGCCGTGCAGATCTACGACTGCACCGGCGCCGCCACCCAGCAGTGGCAGATCCGAGCGGACGGGGCAGTCATCAACACGGGCTCCGGCAAGTGCCTGGACGTCACCGGCCACGGCACGGCCAACGGCACCTCGCTGGTCCTGTGGACATGCGCGGGAACTGCCAACCAGAACTGGTCCCGCGGTTGAGTTGCCAAGCCCACCTCTCGATACCCGGCGCGCCGCTCACGCCGACGTGCCGGACGTCTCCGACCGTCCACTGTGGAGCCGATACTTCAGCGGAGGCTAGCGAGGGCTCGTGTGCGGCAGGTGGGCGGCCAGGGTCGTGAAGTACGGCCATTTCGACCACTCCCGCCGGTCGCCGATGACGTAGAGCCGGCGCTTCGCCCTGCTGATCGCGACGTTGAGCAGGTTCGGTCTGGCCGATGCCCACCTGCGTGCGCCGGGCTTGCCGGGGGCGCTGCCGAGAACGAGTACGACGATCTCGGCCTGCTTGCCCTGCGCGACGTGGATGGTGCCGGCGGTCAGGCCGGGGTACTGGTGCCTTCTACCGGCGAGTTGCCTGGCGATGTCGCGGAACGGCCCGATCACCATCACGTCGGACATGGCGAAGCCGTCCAACCCCCCGAGCGTGGCGAGGATCCGGTCGAGCTGGCGACCTTCCTCTGGGATCCAGTGGCCGCGTGCCCCCTCCCCCTCGACGTCGATCCACTTGGACTCCGGCAGCGTCGGATAGGCCTCGGCGAACCGTTCCCCGGCGCTCGTACCGGTTCCGTTGATCATGAGGCCGTCGTAGGCGATGGTGTTGACGATGCCGAACATCGGTTGGTCGCAGCGCCGGTGCACGGTCAGCGGAACTCCCACCCAGGTCCTGTCGTCGTTGGTGGGCAGCCAGGTGCCGAGCCGGGTGAGGCGGTCGGCGAGCCGTTGGACGGACGTACGGCTGGTCAACCACTGCTCGTCGACCCCCAGCTCGTTGCGGATCGCCTGCTCGGCACGGAACGGCAGCGTGACCACCGGCTCCAGCTGCAGCGGATCACCGACGACCACGGCACGCCGCGCACGCCACAACGCGCCGACGGCCTTCTGCGGCGTCGCCTGCCCGGCCTCGTCGATGAGCAGCCAGCCCAACGCCTCCCTGCCGAGGTGGCTGAACATCCGCGCGTACGAGTCGAACGTCGTCGACACCACGGGCACGACGAAGAACAGGCTCTGCCAGGCCGCCAACACCGCTTCCTCCGGCGCCTCGTCGGGCACGTCACCGCTGAGCACGTCCATGAGGGCCTGCAGGTTGCGCCGCATGTCCTGGGCCGCGTGCCGCAGGAACGCCTTGTGCAGGGCCAACGCGGCGAGGAAGAGCTCGCTGCGGGCCCGGTTCCACTCCGCGTCGGTCCACAGGGCGACCGTCTCCCTGCGTTCACGGTCGGTCCGCCAGGTGGCGTCCGGGTAGTGCCTGCCCAAGGCCGCCGCCGCGCGCTCCAGCAGCGCGTCGAGAGCCGCGATCTCCGTCTCGCAGGCCTGTACGGCCTCCTCGCTCCCGGTTCGGGCCCGGAGGGCGGCGGTGATCTCCTCCTCGGCCAGCGCCACCTGCCGGCGCGCCGCCACCAGCGGTTCGTGGTGGACCACGGGCCTGGGCACGCCGGCGGACAGGACGTGCCGGGCCTCCGCCAGCTCCTGCCGAGCGGCGGCCACCGCCCGCCGCACGGTGTCGATCTCGTGCTCGGCCGCGGCCAACTCCTTCCTGGCTCGGTCCAGTTCCTCCTGCGCGTCGTGCAACTGGCCGGTCAGCCACTCGTCGTGCTGCGCCCACTGCCGGCCGGCGGCACCGAACGTGCGCACCCGCTGCCACAGTCCCGGCCGTGTCTCGCGGTAGTCGGCGCGGAACTGCCAGCGCCGAGGCATCTCGGCCTCCCACGACCGCACCGACCGCTCGGCGTCGGCCCGGCGTCCGCCGGCGACACTGTCGATCTCCGCCTCGCCCTGGCGGACCAGCCGCTCGGCGTCGGCCACCCGGTTGCGCGCACGCTGTTCGGCCTCGGCCTGCCGGGTCCGCGCGATCCGCTCCGCTTCCGCCGCCTGTTCCCGCTCGGTGACGACAGCCGCCTCGCGGCGCGCCCGCGCCTGCCCGACCCGCCGCCCGGCCGCGGTCACCGCACGGCGCAGGCTCGCCAACCTGTCGTCCATCCGTGCCCGCTTGTCGACGGTCCGGTACACCTCGGCACGGTCGGCACGCACGGCCGCCACCCGCGCCGCCACGGCCCGGAAGTCCTCGACCTCCGCCGACCACGACCTGTCAGGCGGAGTCTGTTCATAGTTCCTCAGTACCGTGTTCAGTCCGTACCACGCCTGGTCGTCCTCCGGGTCGTCGGGCGTGTGGTACCAGAACGCACCGGCGAACCGGTTGCGGTTGGCCTTGTTGCCCAACCGCGCCGCCACCATCCCCCAGGCACGCGAGCTGGTCGCCGCGGCCGGCCGCTCGGCCGAGGCGTCCGAGCCGGCGAGCAACGCCGTGCCGATCTCCGGGAAGTACGCCAGCTCCGCGGCCTGGTCGGCCCACGCCCCGTCGATCGCGGACTCGGCCGGGATCTCATCGGTCACGTTCTCGACCGCGCCGTTGTTCGCCGAGGCGACGACCATCTCGAAGCCGGTGAGCTCGGGCCGCCACACGCTGACCACGCGCTTGTACGGCCCTGTCTCCCAGCGCCGCTTCGTGCCGGTGAACGCCTTGCCGGGGTTGGCCAGCGCCGCCAGCCGCTCAGCCCGCGCCACCACCAGCGCTGCGACGAGGTCACGCAGCATCGTGGTCTTTCCCGTGCCGGGCGGCCCGTTGACCCCCATGATGCCGGCGCCGGTCATGCCCACCGCCGCGCTCACGGCCAACTGCTGGTTCTGCGCGAGCGCGTGCTCGGGATGACTGGGCCAGCGTCCGGCGGGCACCACCTGCGGCGCGGTACCCGCCAACACGGCACCGAGCCCGGCGCGCACGTCGACCCGATCGGCCGCCGAGATCTCGGCCTCGGCACGCAGGTAGTCGTGCAACGCGGCGCCGACATCGCCGCTTCGCACGCGTTCGGCGACCTTGCCCAGGTCGTCCATGATGAAGCTGTTGAGGAAGTCGTGCCCGCCCTGGTCGTCCGCGTTGCGCCGGCCCACGATCTGGCTCTTGACCCGGATCTCGGCGCAGGACAGCGCGCTGCCGATCCCTGCCGCGCCCACGGCGGCGTCCAGGCATGCCAGGAGGTCGGCGCCGGTCAGCACCCGGGGCACGGACAGCGGCGGTGCCTCGTCGTCGCCCGACGGCACGATGTCGGTGACCGCGTCCCGCAACGCCTCCTCGAAGTCGGTCGCCGCGCCCCGGAAGCCGGACAGCCAGTCCCGCCCGCGACGTCGCCGCACCGCCTGGCCCGTGGCCCACGCGCAACTGGACAGCACAGCGGAGTCGACGAGCGCACACCCCTTCTCGTCGACCACGAACGCGGCGACGGCGCTCTCCCCCGCCGGGCGTTCGTCGTAGCTGTCCTCGTCCGGCGCGAAGACCCGGGAGATCACCTCGAACATCTCCTCGAGCCCGTAGACACCCAGATAGACCTTGTGGCGCCAGGTCTGCGTCCGGTTCAGCTTCCGCCGGGCCAGCTCATGACGCGCCTCCCACGGCAGCGCCTGACCGGGCCGCACCGAGAACACCAACTGCTCACGGTCGACCCTGTCCACCTTCTGTGGGCTGAACATCTCCACGGTCCGCCAGAATTCGAGCACCTCGGCCCGTTCCGCGTACTTCCCCCGTGCCAACCCGACTCCGATCGCCGACCAGACAGTCCGAACGCGGAGGATGATAACGGTGCCCCACTTACCTGCGAATCATTTCCAGAGTTGTGCACGCGCGAGTAACACGAGTCTCCTTCTGCGCAATACATCCGAGAACAAACAACGTCAATCAGAGCCAGTGGGTAATGGGCCAGACGAGTTTCTGGGTTTCATGACAGCGCGAATTCGCGAAGGCCCGCGCTCATCCGACGCGGGCGGGGTATACACGGCATGTATACGTCCAGTGTATACTCCCGCCGTGCCCATCGCGAACACCTTGCTCGGCGCGTTCACCAGCGCCGGAACCCACGCGCGCCGCCGGATCGGCGCCACGCTGGTGCCCGCGGCGCCGGTCCGGGCGGCGCCATGAGGGCGTCGGCTCGGCGGCGCGGGCGCCTCACCACCTGGGCGGGTGATCTGGCGCTGGGGATCAGGCTGGCCGTCGGGGGCGGACGGACCTCCGGGACGGCGATCGCCCGGCTGCTGCTCGGCACGGTCGGCGTCGGGGTCGCGGTCACGGTGCTGCTGTTCGCGGCCTCCGCGAACCACGCGATCTCCGCGCGCAGCGCCCGCCAGCTCGCCGGCGTCCCGGTCGACGTCCCCGTCGCCGGGGTGACGCCGTTGTCCATGGACGACACCAGCACGTCGTTCCGGGGTGAGCGCATCTCGATCCGGTACGTGCACGCGAACGGTCCGACGGCGCCGGTGCCACCCGGCCTGGATCGGGTGCCCGCTCCCGGGGAGACGGTCCTGTCCCCCGCGCTCGCCGAGTTGCTGCGCTCCGACGACGCGACCCTGCTGCGGCCGCGGTTCCCCGGGCGCGCGGTCGGCACCATCGGCCAGGCGGGCCTCGCCAACCCGGACGACCTGCGCGCGTACGTCGGCGCCGACGCCTCGTTGCCGGGTGAGCGGGTCTACTCCTTCGGCGCCCCCGGCGAGCCGGACGGCCTCGACCCCCGGCTGCTGGCCGTGCTGCTGATCGGCGTCGTCTCCCTGTTGGCGCCCGTCTTCGTGTTCGTGGCGACCTCCGCGCGCATCGCGGGTGCCGAGCGGGACCGGCGGCTCGCCGCGCTCCGGCTGGTCGGCTCGGACCTGCCGCAGGTCCGCCGGATCGCCGCCGGCGAGTCGCTGGTCACCGCGGTGGCCGGGCTGGTGCTCGGTGCCGCGGCCTTCCTTTTCCTGCGGCAGCTGGCACCGTCCGTGCGGGTGCGGGACGGGAGCCTGTTCGTCAGCGATGTCACGCCGCCGTGGCCGCTGGTGGCCGTGGTCGTGGTGGTGGTGCCCGCGCTGTCCGTGCTCAGCTCGCTCCTCGCGCTGCGCGGCACGGCGATCGAGCCGCTCGGTGTCGTCCGACGCGCCAGGCCGGTCCGGCGCCGGCTGTGGTGGCGGCTGGTCCCCGCCCTCGCCGGGGTGGTCCTGCTGGTGCGGCTGTCGTTGCGCGACGACTCCGGGCTGACCACGACGTCGGTCGCGGTCGGGGTGACCTGCCTGCTCGTCGGCGTCCCCGCGCTGCTGCCGTGGCTGCTGGAGCGCGCGGTCGGGCGGTTGTCCGGCGGCCGTCCGGCGTTCCAGCTCGCGGTCCGGCGCCTGCAGCTCGACAGCGGTACCCCGGCACGGGTGGTCGCCGGGCTCGCGGTGGTGCTGGCCGGGGCGATCGCCGTGCAGTCGCTGCTGACCGGACAGGCCCGGGAGTTCGACCCCGGCCCGCTGCCGCGCCAGGACGACACGCGGCTGACCGTCGACACCGACGCCACGAACGCGGACGCGGTGGCGGCCGCGCTGGCGACGGTGCCGGGGTTGGGCCCCCTGCACCTGAGGCGGACCGTGGACCTGCGCGGGCCGGACCCGAACACGAGCGTCGGCATCGAGGTCGCCGACTGCGCGACCTGGCGGGCGCTCGCCGGCCTCCACGACTGCCGCGACGGCGCCGTCTACGTGGATCGGACCGTTCCTCTGCCCATCCACACCGGACAGTCCTACGCGGTGAGCTACTACGCGGAGGGCCAGCACTCGATCGGCACCTGGACGGCACCGGACCTCATCCCGGTGGCACCACCGGCGGACAGCTCGAACCCCCCTGTCATGGCCACGCCGGGCGCGATGCCCGGCCTCGACCTGAGCCGGGTCTGGGCGAACGGCGAGGTCCGGGCCACCTGGCGCGACCCGGACCTCGCCGAAGTCGCCCGCAACGCGCTCGCGCCGTTCGCCTGGCACGCCTCGCTGTTCGTCCAGGACCCGGTCCAGCTGACCG
This sequence comes from Actinophytocola sp., assembly GCF_045807065.1. Taxonomy (GTDB): domain Bacteria; phylum Actinomycetota; class Actinomycetes; order Mycobacteriales; family Pseudonocardiaceae; genus Actinophytocola. The sequence continues at coordinate 31,362 of NZ_JBJMIE010000349.1, forward strand.
ACAGCCAGCGGTCCTACCTGGCGATCCGGGCGGGACTGCTCGCCGGGTCGGTGTTCACGCTGCTGCTGGCCGGGGTCAGCCTGCTCGTGCTCGGCCTGGAACAGCTGCGCGAGCGCCGGCGCACCATAGCGATGCTCGCCGCGACCGGCGTGCCGGTGCGGGTACTGGCCCGGTCGGTGGTGTGGCAGAACGCGATCCCGTTGCTGCTCGGCATCGCCACCGCCGTGGTGACCGGGATCGGAGTCGCCGCACTGGGCGCCCGCCTGACCAGCGCGCGCTTCACGGTCGACTGGCCCGCCGTCGGCGTCCTCAGCGCGACCGCGGCCGCGCTGGTACTGCTGGTGACCACCGTGACGCTCCCATCACTACGAGGCGCGGCCCGCCTGTCCTCGATGCGCACCGAATGACCTACCCGTCCGCTTCTTCAGGCGCTCCCGCGGCGGCACCCGCACGGGGTGCCGCCGCGGGCCACGGTTCTCAGCCGATCTGGTATGCCCGGACGATCGTCTGCGTCAGCTGGTTGCCGTCCACATCGGACGCCCGGGACCGCAGTGAGGCGTAGCCGCTCCTCGGGTGTCGCACGGTCACCGTCCAGTGGTCGTGGTCACGGCGGACATCGGCCGGTTGCCAGGTCGTGCCGTCGTCGTAGGACACGTCCACCGACAGCGATGTGACCTGGGTCGGGCCGTCCTGGCGCTCCACGTACGCCGGGAAGGAGAACCGGCGGTTGCCGGGCGCCCGGTTGCGCAGGTCCACGGCGGGGTCGAACCGGGTGGTCAGCATCGGCAGCGCCTTGCCCTCGCCGGCCGACGAGGAGTGGAAGGTCCACTCCGCCGTGACCACTGTGGACAGTGTCCAGCTGTCGCTGGCCTGCCGGGCGTCGGCCACCACCCGGTAGGACGAGTCCGCGTCCGGCGCCGGGTACTCGGCGAACTCGCTCACCGGGGTCGTGCCCAGCGCCACGCCGTCCCGGTACACGGTGACCGATCCGGTGCCGAAGCCGAACCCGTCGACCGTCCGCGGCCGGCCCGCCGCGTCGCCGTACATCGGCAGTGCGACGCTGATCCGGCCGCCGTTGCGCCAGGACCACGGGTGCGGTTGCTCGACCACGGTGTTCACCGTGGTGCCGTGCAGCGTCGGCCCGACCACCGCCTTGTTCCACACGATCCGGGTGGGCGGCCGGTGGGCGGCGAGCGTCACGGTGTCGTCCAGGATGTTCGGCCCGGTGCTCCAGCCCAGGTCCCACTCGGTCGGGGTGAAGTACTCCACCCGTTCCTGCTGGGACGCCGTCTGCGCGAACCACCCGGTGCCGATGTAGCGGTCGAACAGCTTGCCGAACCCGACGAAGCCGCCGATGTTCGGCGCGTTGTCGTGGTAGGCCGCGCGCATCGTGGCCAGGTCCCTGGTCCGCGGCCGGTAGGTGACCGGCGCGGTGACCTGCCGCTGGACACCGTGGACCAGCTCGTACCGCAGGTCGGTGGTCGCCCGGCTGGCGTAGTTGACCGTGGTCTCGCCCTTCTTGACCAGCTCGACCAGCCGGTCGACGGTGCCGCTGTCGCGGCCGTAGAAGGTCGGCACCGGCTCGCCGTCGACCGGGTCACCCGGTGGCAGCGGGACGGCACCCTGGTCGACGAACCGGAACATGGCGAGCTTGCCGCCGGCCTTGCCGATGTCGACGGCACGCCGCACCCACTCGTCCCGGCCGAGGTTCGGGTCGAACTCGACCACCACGAGCTTGCCGGTGGCGTCGATCCTGGCGAGGTCCTCGGGCGTGCCGGAGCCGCCGTAGACGGCGGTGAGCGGGGTCTGCTCGGTCGGCGGCGGACTGAACAGCGACTGGAGGTCGACGTCGAACGGCTGTCCGTCGTTGGCCACCATCTCCAGTGCCGGCTCGGTGGCCCGGCGCGCGATGCCGAGCGCGTAGGCGTCCGACGCCGTGCCCGGCAGGGTCGCGGCGTACAACGGCTCGAACCGCGGGTCGCCCTCGTAGTAGAGCGCGAACGAGCAGCCGCAGTCGTCCACCCGGGACAGCGCGTAGAGGGCCTGCGTCCCGCCGCGGGCGGCCGGGTTGTCCGGCTCGGCGGTGACCGGCTGGCCGATCCGGGCGTCGAACACCTGCGTGACGTCCCGGTCCAGGGCCAGCTCGGGATGGCTGACCATCGTGAACGACGACTCCTGGCCCGGCACCGCGGTGGTGATCGCGGCGTGCACGGCGTACCGGCCGCGGGGCAGGGTGAGCGTCGTGCCCGACGCGGCGAGGTAGGAGTCCCCGGACCCGAGGTCGTAGATGTACACCATCGATCGCCCGTCCTCCGGCGACGGTTGCGCGCCGTTGCGGTCGAGCATCGTGGGGGTGAAGGAGAACCGCTGCTCCTGCTGGTACACCGAGATCGCCGTGCGGGTGTGGACCGTGCCGGTGGCGTCGCCGGCGACGAGCACCCCGGAGTAGGTCCCGGTCTTCCCCTCCTGGCCGGTGACGACCAGTTCGACCGGCACGCTGCCACCGGCCGGCACGGTGACGCTGTCCGCGGTCAGGGTGGCCAGTCCGGCCGGGGCCGGCCGGCCCTTGCCGTCGACCAGGTCGGCGTGCAGTGCCAGCGTCACCGGCGCGGCGCCGGTGTTGGTCCAGGTGACCGTCCGCCGCACCTGCGACCCGGTGTTCGGCCAGGGCAGGTACGCCGACGCCGCGGCGGTGGCGACGACCGGTGTCGCGGTCGCCCGCGCCAGGTCCAGCCGGCCGGCACCGACCTGGAACACGCCGGCACCGGGCAGCTCCTGCGCACTGCTGACCAGGGCCGACTTCAGCGCGGACGCGGCCCAGTCCGGGTGCTGCTGGGCCAGGATCGCCGCCGCCCCGGCCACGTGCGGGGTCGCCATCGAGGTGCCGTCGAGTCGCTGGTAGGCGTCGCCGACCGGCTCGCCCAGCGGTGCCACGCCGGCCGGCCGGGCCGCGACTATGCCGCCGCCCGGTGCGCTGATCTCCGGCTTGGCCGCGCCGTCCCCGAGCCGCGGGCCGCGGCTGGAGAAGTCGCTCGGCTTGTCCTGCTTGGACACGCTGCCGACCGCGAGCGCGTCGTCCGCGCTCGCCGGGGAGGACACCGTCCCGTCCGCCCCGAAGTTGCCGGCGGCGATCACGAACAGCGTCCCGTACCGGCGGCTGAGCGTGTTCACCGCGATCGACATCGGGTCCTGGCCGTCGGTGGGCTCGCTGCCCAGGCTCATGTTGACGACCTTCGCGCCGGACTCCGCGGCCGCCCACCGCATCCCGGCCAGGACGCTGTCGTCGGTGCCCCAACCCGTGTCGTCGAGCACCTTGCCCACCGCGAGGGTGACATCCGGCGCCACGCCGCGGTACTTCCCACCCGAGGCCGCGCCCGTCCCGGTGATGATCGACGCCACGTGCGTGCCGTGCCCGAACCCGTCCTCGACCCCGCCGGATCCGGTGAAGTCCGCGCTGACCGCGGTCTTGCCGACCAGGTCCGGGTGGTCGGTGTCGATCCCGGTGTCCAGCACCGCGACCCGCACCCCGGCCCCGGTCAGCCCGCGCTGCCAGGCCGTCGGCGCGCCGACCTGCGGCACGCTCTGGTCCAGGGTGGCCCGCACCCGCTTGTTCAGCCAGACCTTGCGGACGCCGGTGGCGCTCCGGGCGGTGGGCGAGCCACCCGTCAGCGCACCGTAGAGGCCCGTCGCGCTGTCCTTGTTCTGGTCCAGCGCGGTCAGGTTGAGCTCCGGCAGCGCCCGGCGCACCGAGGCGCCGGCCGGCACCGCGGCCCGGGCCCGCGCGCGGGCGTCGGTGTACTGGACCAGCAGCGGCACGGCGGCGGTGTGCGCGTCGTCGTAGCGCTGCCGGATCAGCCCGGTGACGTTGAACAGCTCGGGGTCCAGCACGCCGTCCGCCACCAGCAGGGCGGCGTCGCCGGGCACGACGTACCGGTCGCCGTCGTGCCAGTAGTCCTGGAACGGCACCGAGTGGCCGCGCGGCGCGGGCTCGACCCGCAGCGGAGCCGACGGGCCACTCCCCCACAGCTCCACCCGGTCCCCGCTGACCAGCGTGACCGAGACCGGCTCACCCCGGCCCGCGGCGGCGCCCTGTTGGGCCACCGCCCCCGGTCCCCCGCTCGCCACGACACTCGCGGCCAGCGCGGCCGCCAGCGCGACCACCACCCCGCCACGCCACCACTTTCGTCGCCCCACCACTTCTCCTCCCGGTCAGGAAATCCCTCCCTCCGTGAGAACTGGGTCGCACCGGGTTCCGTTTACTCCCCGCGCCGGATGAGGACCGAATTGCGCCATCCGGCCCAGCGCCCGGCACCTGGCAACTGGCATCACCGGTTGGCCCTGCCGACCGATCCGGGCCGTGACCTAGCGTGCCGGGCATGGTGCGTCGTGGCGTGGTCGTCGCCGGGCTGGTCGGGGTGCTGTCGGGGTTGGTGGCCGTGCCCGCGTCCGCGGACGAACCCGCGTTCGTCGTCGCGGACGGGGTGACCCAGCCGATCCACTCGTTCGCCGACGCGGTGCGGGAGACCGTGTGGGTGGACATCGGGCTGGACCTGGACGGCAACGGCGTCGGCGACCGGGTGGCCACCGACATCATCCGCCCCGCCACCACCGCGCGGGTCCCGGTGATCATCGACGCCAGCCCGTACTACGCGACCTCGGGGCGCGGCAACGAAAGCGAGCGCAAGAGCTACGACTCCGCCGGTCTGCCGGTCAAGTTCCCCCTGTTCTACGACAACTACTTCGTGCCGCGCGGCTACGCGGTCGCACTGGTCGACTTCAGCGGGTCGTCCCGGTCCACCGGCTGCATGGACACCGGCGGCCGGTCCGAGGTGGCCTCCGGCAAGGCCGTGATCGACTGGCTGAACGGCCGGGCCAGCGCGTACTCGGCGGTGTCGGGCGGCTCGGTGGTGACCGCGGACTGGTCCACCGGCGCGGCCGCGATGATCGGCAAGTCCTGGGACGGCAGCATCACCCAGGGCGTGGCGGCCACCGGGGTCGACGGGCTGCGCACGATCGTGCCGATCTCGGCGATCAGCTCGTGGTACGACTGGTTCCGGTCCGACGGCGTCGCCTTCCGCGACTTCGGCACGCCAACGAGCCTGGCGTCGGGCTTCGAGAACACCGGCGCGAAGTCCCGGTGTGCGGCCGTGCGGTCCGAGATGACCGCGGGCGCCCCGGCCAACGGCGACTACACCGCGATGTGGCAGCAGCGGGACTTCGTGCGCAGCGCCGCGAACGTGCGGGCCGCGGTGTTCTCGGTCAACGGGCGGGCCGACCTGAACGTCAAGCCGGTGAACTGGGGCCAGTGGCTGGACGCGCTGCCGGCGTCGGTGCCGCGCAAGCTGTGGCTGTCCCAGACCGGGCACGTCGACCCGTTCGACTACCGGCGGGCCACCTGGGTCGCCACACTGCACCGCTGGTTCGACCGGTGGCTGCTGGGCGTGCCGAACGGGATCGAGAACGAGCCGCGGGTGTCGGTCGAGCGCGCCGTGGACCAGTGGAGCGACACCGCGGACTGGCCGCCGGCGGGCACGCGGACGCAGACCCTGTACCCGGTGGCCGGTTCGGTCGCGGGCGTCGGCAAGCTGCGGACCACCCCCGCAACGGCGACATCCTCCTTCACCGACAACGGTTCCGGGACCCCGGCGAGCTACATCGCCTCTCCCACCACGACTTCGGCCCGCCGGGTGGTGTACAGCACCGGCCCGCTGACCGCGGAGCTGCGGGTGGCCGGCATCTCGCGGATCACGGTCGCCGCCACCCCGTCGACGTCCACCGCGCACCTGTCCGCCTACCTGGTCGACTACGGCACGGCGACGGTCCGCGGCAGCTCCGGCGAGGGCATCCGCACGCTGACCACCGAGTCGTGCTGGGGCGAGGACCGACCAGGCGACGACGCCTGCTACCGCGACACGGTGGCCACCACGGCCACCGTGGACGCCCAGATCATCGCCCGCGGCTGGGCCGACCTGGCCAACTACGCCTCGCTCAGCACGCCCCGCACGCTCGTCCCGGGCACCAGGTACACCATGACGTTCCGGCTGTCCACAACGGACTGGGTGGTGCCCGCCGGGCACCGGCTGGCACTGGTGGTCGCCGGCAGCGACAGCAGCATGACCAGCACTCCGGCCCAGCTCCCCCAGGTGACCATCGGCCTGGCCGAGACCTCGGTACAGATCCCGCTGCTGGGCACGCTGCCGGCGGCCCCGTCGGCGGCTCAGTCGGCGGGTCCGCCGGTGACCAGGATCCAGCCGGACATCGTGCCGGGCCGGCTGGCCGGCTGACCGGTGCGGTGGTGACGGACCTGTCGCCGTTCCCGGCGTAGCCTTGGTGACGTGGCGTTCCACCTGGCCCAGGCGAACATGTCCCGGCTCCGCCACCCACCGGAGGACCCGCGGTCCGCCGAGGTGACGGCGGCGACCGAGCGGATCAACCGCCTCGCCGACCAGGCCCCCGGTTTCGTGTGGCGCGAGCGCGTGTACCTCGGGGACGACAGGCGGCTCATCGTCAACGTGTCGGTGTGGACGTCCTATGCCGCACTGCACCAGTACGCCTACCGCAGCGCCCACAACCACTACATCCGCCGGCAGCGCCAGTGGTTCGAACGGGTCACCCAGCCCAGCAC
>NZ_JBJMIE010000350.1:0-3050 GCF_045807065.1 Actinophytocola sp.
GCTCTTCCGATCTGCCGGGTGGACGAGCTGGCCGCGGTCTGCGCCCGCCACGGCGTGGCGCTGCCGCTGGCCGCCCTGCGGTTCCCGTTGCGGCACAGGGCCGTCACGTCGGTGGTGCTCGGTGCCCGCACGCCGGCTGAGGCCGAGGCCGAGGCGAACGTCGCGCACGCGGGCGCCGAGATCCCGGATACGCTGTGGGCGGAGCTGGACGAGCTGGCCGCGGCGTGGTGACCGGCGGAGCGACCGTTGGAGTGACCGGCATGGCGAAGATCCGGTTGGCGTACGGGGAGACGGGGTTGACCGTCGACCTCGACGCGGCCCGCACCACGGTGATCGAGCCCGTGCACCACCGCGCGGCGCCGGACCAGACTGCCACGGTGGTCGCCGCGTTGCGCGACCCGGTCGCCGGGCCGCCGCTGCGCGAGCGGGTCCACAGGGGACAGACGGTCGCGATCTCCGCGTGCGACGGCACCCGCCCCCAGCCGCGACACCTCATGATCCCCGCGATCCTCGCCGAGCTGGACGGTGTGATCGACCTCGACGACGTCGTGGTCCTCGTCGCCACCGGCACCCACCGCGGCAACTCGGCCGACGAGCTGCGCGCGATGTTCGGCGACGAGGTGGTCGACTCGGTGCGGATCGTCAACCACGACGCCCGCGACTCCTCGGCGCTGCGGTGGATGGGCCGGCACGGCAAGGACGTGCCGGTGTGGCTGAGTCGCGAGTGGACGGACGCGGACGTGCGGATCACGACCGGGTTCGTCGAGCCGCACTTCTTCGCCGGCTTCTCCGGCGGCCCGAAGCTCGTCGCGCCCGGTCTCGCCGGGCTGGACACCGTGCTCGTGCTGCACGACGCGACCCGCATCGGCGATCCCCGCGCCACCTGGGGCGTCATCGAGGGCAACCCGGTCCACGACGACGTCCGCGCGATCGCGGCGGCCACCGGCGTGACGTTCGCGCTCGACGTGGTCCTCAACCGGGACAAGGGCATCGTGGCCGCGTTCGGCGGTGACCTCGCCGCCATGCACGCGGCGGCCACGGACGCGGCCCGCGCCATGGCGATGCGCGCGGTGCCGGACCGGTTCGACGTGGTCGTCACCACCAACTCGGGCTTCCCGCTCGACCAGAACCTGTACCAGTCGGTGAAGGGCATGTCGGCCGCCTACCAGGTCGTGCGGCCGGGTGGCCTGATCGTGTGCGCGGCCGAGTGCCGGGACGGGTTCCCCGACCACGGCTCGTACCGCGAGGTGCTCGCCAGCGCCGACTCGCCGCGGGCGCTGCTGGCGGAGATCGAGGCCCGCCCCAGGACGGTGCCGGACCAGTGGCAGGTGCAGATCCAGGCCCGGATCCTCGCCGACTGCCGGGTCGCGGTGCACAGCGCGTACCTGTCCGCGGCCGACCTCGCGTCGGCGCACCTGGCGTACGCCGACGACGTGGCCGCCGCCGTCGCCTCGGCCGGGCCGGACGCGCGGGTGTGCGTGCTGCCCGAGGGCCCGCAGACGATCCCCTACGTGGCGGCGGCATGACCCGGGACCTCGGTTTCGCCCAGCTCGACCTGGACCGGGAACGGCGCCAGGGGCTGGCGGAGATCGTGTACGGGCCGGGCAAGACCCCCGCGCAGGTCGTGGCGATCGTGCGGGAGCTCCTGGCGCACAACACCGGCCCCGTGCTGGTGACCCGCGTCGAGCCGGCGGACGCGGCGGCCGTGCTGGCCGAGGTGCCCGGCGGCACGCACCACCCGGACGCCCGGCTGCTCGTGTGGCGCCCGGCGCTGGCGCGGGAGTTCGCCGTCGTCGTGGTCACGGCCGGGACCGCGGACGGCCCGGTCGCGGCCGAGGCCGCCGGGGTGGCGACGGCGATCGGCCTGGGTGTCACGCGCGTCAGCGACGTCGGGGTGGCGGGGCTGCACCGGCTGCTGGCCCGGCTGGAGGTGCTGCGTGCTGCGGACTGCGTGATCGTCGTCGCCGGGATGGAGGCCGCACTCGCCAGCACCGTCGGCGGGCTCGTCGCGGTCCCGGTGATCGCGGTGCCCACCTCCACCGGCTACGGCGCCGCGTTCGAGGGCGTCACGGCGCTGCTCGGCATGCTCAGCTCGTGCGCGGCCGGGCTGACGGTGGTCAACATCGACTCGGGCTTCGCCGCCGCGCTCGCCGCACACCGGATGGCGCGATGATCTGCTGGCTCAACCCCGCGTCCGGCCTGGCAGGCGACATGTTCCTGGCGGGCCTCCTCGACGCGGGCGCACCCGTCGACGCGGTCCGCGACGCGGTCGCGGCCACCGGGCTCACCGGCTGGGAGCTGCGTGCCGACCGCGTCGTCGACCACGGCCTCACCGCGACCCGCGTGACCGTGACCGTCACCGACGACGCCGAGGTCCGGGCCGCCGCCGAGCTGGTCGCCATGGCGGGCAGGGCGACCCCGGCGCCGGTGGCCGAGCTGGCGGTGCGCACGCTCACGTCGATCGCCGAGACCGAGGCAGCGTTGCACGGCACCGACCCGGACTCCGTGCACCTGCACGAGCTGGGCGGCCACGACACCGTCGTCGACGTCGTCGGGGTCGCGGCGGCACTGCACGCACTGGACGTCACCGACGTGTACTGCGCGCCGCTGCCGCTGGGCACCGGGGCCGTGCGCACGGCCCACGGCGTGCTCCCCTGCCCGGCACCGGCGACGCTCGCCCTGTTGGCCGGCGCGACCACCACGGGCACGGACCTGACCGGCGAGACGGTCACCCCGACGGCGGCGGCACTCGTGCGCGCGTTGCCGGCCCGGTTCGAGCCGGTGCCGGCGATGCGCCCGGTCCGCACCGGCTACGGCGCCGGCCATCGCCGGCTCGCGGACCGACCGAACGTGGTGTCCGTGACGGTCGCCGAGCCCGTCGCGCCGGCCGCGCGGGTCGTACTGCTGGAGACCACCGTGGACGACGCCACCGGGGAGACGCTGGCGCACACGCTGTCCGGGGTGCTGGCCGCAGGCGCGTTGGACGCGTGGCTCACCGCGGTCACCATGAAGAAGGGCCGCCCCGGGCACGTGCTGACCGTGCTGTCCCC
>NZ_JBJMIE010000351.1:0-13304 GCF_045807065.1 Actinophytocola sp.
CCCAGCATGAGCGCGGCACCAAGGAAGTCCGAGTAGCGGAATACCCGCATCTTGGCGATCGCCGTCTCGAACACGGCGAGCAGGAATCCGGTCGCCGCGAGCTTTGCGAGATAGGCGGCGAGGCCGATCAAGTAGGCCGCCGGGCCTCGCCCGCGCTCGCCAACGCCCGCCGCAGTAGGTACGGCAGCACCGCGGCACGCAGCACCAGCACCCCGGCCGCCACCGTCCACAACTCACCGGACCGCTCGTGGGCGGCCAGGACCGCGACCAGCGCGGCGAGCGCGACCCCCTGCAGCGCGAACACCCGGATGATCACCGCGAGTTCGCGGCGCCACAGCACCAGTACCGCGGTCAGCAACAACGCGCCACAGGCCAGGTCCAGCAGCTGGACGAACAGCGTCTCGCTCATCACCATTCTCTTCCGGTTCGTCAGGCGAGAAAGAAGGAGGCGCCGACGGCCAGCAGCGCGAGCACGAACGACCCGGCCAGCAGTTCGGGCACCCGGAACAGCCGCAGTTTGGCCAGGAACACCTCACCCGCCGCCAACATCACACCCAGCAGGCCGACCTTGACCGCCAGCACCACCACTCCGACCAGCAGCGCGAGCGGGGCGGCGGTGGTGGCGATGCCCCAGGGCAGGAACAGGTTCGCGAGCAGCCCGAGGAACACGGACAGTCGCATCGCCGATGCCAGTTCGACCAGGGCGAGGTCGGGCCCGGCGTACTCGAGGATCATCGCCTCGTGCACCATCGTCAGCTCCAGGTGCGTGGACGGGTTGTCCACCGGCAACCGGCCGGTCTCGGCGATGATCACCACGACCAGGGCGACCGCGGCGAGCAGGCTGGCCGGGGAGATCACCCGCCCGGGGTCGTGCACCGTGGCGGCGACGATCGCGGCGAGGTTGGTCGATCCGACCCGTACCGACAGCGCGAAGATCGCGACCAGCAGTGTCGGCTCCACCAGGGCGAGGATGGTCATCTCGCGGCTGGCGCCCATGCCGCCGAACGCGGTGCCGGTGTCCAGCCCGGCCAGCGCCAACGCGACCGCGCCCAGCGCGAGCAGCGCGACGACCGCGAACAGGTCCGCCGCGGGGTCGATCGCGGAGTCGGTGGTGACGAACGGCGCGACCACGGTGACCACCAGCGTGGTGGCCACCAGCAGCAGCGGTGCGACCCGGAACACCTCGCTGGTGCCGCGTGGGGTGATCCGTTCCTTGCCGAACAGTTTCCGCAGGTCCCGCCACGGCTGGCCGACGCCGGCGCCGGCGCGGCCTTCCAGCTTGGCCCGGACCTGCCGCATCAGCCCGACCAGCAGCGGTGCGCCGGCCACGATGAGCACCGGCTGCACCACCGCGCCGACGAGGCCGGCCGTGGTCATCGGGTCACCGCCAGCAGGAGCAACACACCGGACACGGTGTAGAAGCCGTAGCCGAGGTACCGGTGCACACTCCCCGTCGCCAACCGGCGCCCGACCCGGCCCCACGCGGCGACCAGGCTCAGGACGGGTTGGTAGAGGCGGCGTTCGATCCGATCCGGCACCGTGCGCCGGTACTCCACAGCGGCCACCAGATACCGCGACTCCTCGTGATGGGTCACGTCCACGTCGGTCTCGGGCCGCACGACGTTGTCGAACACCCGCTGCAAGGGCTCGGCGAACGAGGTCGCCGTGTACTCCATCCGCGCCGACATCGGCCCGCCGCCGCAGTCCCACGACCGCGCCTCCCGCCGCACCGTCCGCTGTGTGGCCCGGCGGGCGGTGACCGCGCGCACCACACCCACGGCCAGCACGAGCGCGGCGAGCAACGCCAGGGTGAGGACCAGCGGTGACAGGGCTCCGGTGACTCCGGTCAGCCGCAGCGTCACCGCCGCCGCCACCGCCGGTTCACCGGCGCCCAACACCACACCCGACGCGCTGGCCACCGCCGGCAGCACCACGCTGGGCAGCAGCGCCAACACCACGCACCCCACCGCGGCGAGACCCATGGCGGCGCGCATGGTGGGTGGGCTTTCGCGGGCGGTGGCGGCGGCTTCGCTGCGTGGTTTGGCCAGGAACCCGACGCCGAACGCCTTGACGAAGGTGGCCACCGCCAGCCCGGCGGTCAACGCGACCGCCGCGACCGCCACCGGCATCGCGATCGCCAACACCGTCCCACCCGCGGCGCCTGTCCCGGACGGCAGGCCGTGGATGAGCGCCTGCAACAGCAGCCACTCGGACACGAACGCCGTCCCCGGCGGCAGCGCCGAGCCCGCCAGCGCACCCACACCAAACGCCCAGGTGGTCTGCGGCATCCCCGACCGCAGACCACCGAGCGCGTCCAGGTCCCGGCTGCCGGTGGCGTGGAGCACCGACCCGGCCGCCAGGAACAGCAGCGTCTTGAACGCCGCATGATTGATCACGTGCAACAGCGCCGCGGTCAGCGCCACCCCCGCCAACACCCGGTCACCCGAGGAGGTGAACAGCCCGGCCGCGCCGACCGCGACGAAGACCAGGCCCATGTTCTCCGTCGTCGACTGCCCCAACAGCCGCTTGAGGTCGGTGCTCATCGCGGCCTGCAGGATCCCGTACACCGCCGAGATCGCCCCGAGCGCGAGGACCAGCAGCCACCACCAGGTCGGGCCGCCGCCGAGCAGGTCGAACCCGACCCGCACCACCCCGTACACACCCAGGTTCACCATCGCCGCGGACATCAACGCCGACACGTGACTCGGCGCCTCCGGATGCGCCCGCGGTAGCCAGGCGTGCAGCGGCACGATCCCCGCCTTCGACGCGAACCCCGCCAACGTCAGCACGAACACCACCCCGGCCACCGCCGGGGACAGGTCCCGGCCGGCGTCGCGCAGCGCGGTGAACGAGTCGTCGGTGGCGGGGCCGGCGAACACCACCAGCCCGATCAGCACCGCCACGAAGCCGAGGTGGGTCATGACCGCATACCAGCGGCCCGCCGCCGCCACCTCCGAACGCCGCCGGTGCTCGGCTACCACCAACAGCAGCGACAACAGGGCCATCAGCTCCCAGCACACCAGGAAGCTGCCCACACTCGCCGCCGCCGGCACCAGCAGCATCGCCACCACGAACAGCGGGAACACCGCCTGCACCGGCCGCGCGTCCAACCCGTGCGAGCGGGTGTAGGAGATCCCGTAGACCCCGGCCGCGACCGCGACCCCGCCGGTCACCGCGACGAACACCCCACCCAACGCGTCCAGCGTGAACGACACCCCGAACAGCGGCAACACAGCCGGCAACCGCACCGAGAACGTTCCGCCGCTCGTGGCGGCGACCCCGGCCACCACCCCCGCCGCCCCGGCGAGCGCGGTGCCCGACCCCACCACCGTGGACCGTGTCCGCGCCGGGATCACCACCCCGGCCACCGCCGCCAGCACCGCGATCGTGCCCGCGACGGCCAGCGCTGTCGCCGCGAGGCTCATCGCCCGGTCAGCTTCCGCAGGCCCTCGACGATCGCCTCCGGCCGCGGCGGGCAGCCCGGGATCTCCACATCCACCGGCACGATGTCGCGCACCGCCCCGGCCACCCCGTACGCCCCGGCGAACACCCCGCAGTCGCGGGCGCAGTCCCCGACCGCGACCACGGCCTTCGGGCCCGGCACCGCGTCGTAGGTCCGCCGCAGCGGCTCGGCCATGTTCCGGGTCACCGGCCCCGTCACCAGCAACGCGTCCGCGTGCCGCGGCGAGGCCACCAGCCGCGCGCCGTACCGCTCGGCGTCATAGACCGGCCCGAACACCGACCCGATCTCCACCTCACACCCGTTGCACGAACCGGCGTCCACATGCCGGACCTGCACCGACCCACCCAGTGCGGCCGCTATCGCCGGTACCTCACCGACCGCCAGTGGCGGAGCCGGTTCGGCCACCCGCCCCGTTCGGCGGATCTTGCGCCACAAACCCAGCACAGCAGTACTCCCGCATGTGGTACCGACAAACACGTTCACAGGGCACGAACGACATGGACCGTGGGATGCGGTCACCCGCCGGGCGACAGGCCAGGGATCAAGCGGGATGACGCCAAGCTCAATCACTCGGCGGCACGGAACCCGATCTACCCCCACCCGTATCCGACCCCGCCGCTGACGAGGCGGGGGTGCGCAGGTCCTCCAGCAACTCGATCTGCCCGGACAACACCCCGGTCAGGATTCGGCGCGCGACCGCGAGCAACTCCGCCACGTGCGGGCTGGTCAGCGAGTAGAATACGTTCGAGCCCTCCTTGCGCGTGGTCACCAGACCCGCGCGCCGCAGCACCGCCAACTGCTGCGACAAGTTCGTCGGCTCGATCCCCACCGCCGGCAACATCTCCGACACCGCATGCTCCCGCTGACTCAACAGCTCCAGCACCCGAATCCGCGCGGGATGTCCCAGGTTCTTGAAGAACTCCGCCTTCAACTGGTACAGAGGCCTGCTCACCAGCCCCCCTCCTCACCAGCACCCGGCACACCACCGGCGTGACCGTCGATCGCCGCCATAACCGTCGTCATAGCCGTCGATCCTTCCTGGTCAACACCCGTGGCAACGACAGAACACCTACTTACACGGTTCAACAGTTGCTAATCTTAGCAAGTCTTGAGGCCGAGGCAGGGCTTGGGCGATGCGGACCGGCCACAGACCACCTCCGCGGGCTCTGGCCCTGTGCCGCGAGGCCGGTGACCGCACCGGCGAAGCCTGGGTGCCATTGGGTGCCGGCCGAGATCGGCTGGTTCCCGGTGTCAGTCGTCGCCGTAGGTCGAACGCCGCGATCCCAACCCGACGCCCAGCTCCGACACGGGGTGCGGTCGCTGTGGGGCCTGGTCGGCGTCGGGGTGGTCCAGTTCGCTGAGAATGGCCAGGGCGTGCTGCCAAGCGGCGCAGGCGGCGTCGGGATCGCCGGCGGCGTAGCGGATGTCGCCGAGGTGGTTGAGCGTGTCGGCCTCGTTGTAGCGGTCGCCGAGCTGGCGGAACAACGCGAGGGCCTGCCGGTAGCAGCTGGTGGCCCGCCGGTGGTCGCCGAGGTGGTGATGGGCGTGGCCGAGGCTGTCCCACGTGTGGGCCGCGCCGGCGCGGTCGCCGAGTGCCTGGTGCAGGGCAAGGGCCTCGTGGCAGCAGGTGAGGGCCCGCTGGTCGTCGTCGAGCTGGGCGTGGCACCAGCCGACCTGGTTGAGCGCTCTGGCCTGCCCGTCCCGGTGGCCGGTCGCCCGGAACAGGTCGAGTGCCCGTGCCGCGTGGTCGAGCGCCTCGGCGTGGCGCCCCTGCCGCTCGAACATCCAGCCGAGGTCGAGATGGGTGTGGGCCCGGCCGACCGGGTCACCGAGCCGGCCGAACAGGTCGAGGGCGCACCGCAGCTGGGTATGGGCGTCGCCGAAGCGGCCCAGCCGGACGTACGCGCCGGCCAGGCTGCCATGGGCCCGTGCCTGGGCGGACCGGTCGGCCAATCGCCGCGCGGCGTCGACGGCGGCGTGCTGCGTGGCGGCCAGGTCGTGCCAGTGCCCCTGCCGCTCGAGGAAGGTCGCGAGGGTCCACGCCAGCTGACAGGTGTGGGTGTCGGCGGCGAGCTCGATGGCGGCCAGCAGCGCGGGGTGCTCGGTGGTGAACCAGGCCAGCGCCTGCCCGAGGTCGGCGAGCTGCGCGGCGGTCACCCCGGCGCCGGGCGCGGTCAGGGCGATCGGGTGGGCACGGTGCGGGTGGAGCAGCAGTGCCGCGCTGTGGGCGGTGTGCAGGTAGTGGTCGAGCAGCCGGTGCAGCACCCGCTGCGGCTGGTCGTCGCCGGTGTGGGCCTGTTCGGTGGCGTAGGCACGCAGCAGGTCGTGGCAGCCGTACCAGCCGGGGACCCGTTCGGTGAGCAGGTTGGCCTGGGTCAGCTCGGCCAGCAGCACCCGCACCCGCCGAACCGGGACGCCGGCGAGACTGGCCGCGGCCGCTGTCCCGATCTCCGGGCCGGGGTGCAGGCCCAGCAGGCGGAACAGCCGGGCTGCGCCGGTGCTCAACGCGCGGTAGGACCAGGAGAACACGGCCCGCACATCGGTAGCCGGGTCGCCGCCGTCGAGAGCGTCCAGCGCGCCGGTGACGTCACGCAGCTGTGCCGCCACCGTGGCGAGCCGGAAGCCGGGGTGAGTGGCGGCCCAGGCGGCGACGATGGCCAGGGCCAGCGGCAACCCGGCACAGCCGGCGATGATCGCCGCCACCGCGTCGGGCTCGTTCGCCACCCGGTCCGGCCCGAGCCGGCGCGCCAGCAGGTCGCGTGCCTCGGCCCGGGTCAGCAGGTCCACGACCAGCGGGTGCGCGCCTTCGACGGCGACCAGCGGGGTGAGCTGGTGGCGGCTGGTCACCACGACCAGGCAGCCGGGCGCACCGGGCAGCAGCGGACGGACCTGCTCGACGTCGCCGGCGTTGTCCAGCACCACGAGCACCCGCTTGCCGGCCAACACACTGCGGTACAGGCCGGTGAGCGCGTCGCGATCGGCCGGGAGTCGCGCCGCCGGCATCCCGAGGGCGTCCAGGAACCCCCGCAACGCGTCCGCCGGGTCCAGCGCCGCCCCGGCCGGGCCGAAACCACGCAGGTTCACGTACAACTGCCCGTCCGGGAACTGTGCGGCCACCCGCTGTGCCCAGTGCACGACCAGCGCGGTCTTGCCGACCCCCGCGGCGCCGGACACCACGGCAACGGCGACGGCGGTGGCGGCCACGTCGCGGTCGGTCTCCGTGCGGAGCGCGTCGAGCCGGCGCAGGTCGTCCGCCCGGCCGGTGAAAGCGGCGATCGCCGCCGGGAGCTGCGCGGGAACCGGAGCTTGCGGCGCGTCCACCGCGGGCGCCGGGCCGTGCTCGTCGGCCGGGTCGACCTCCCGGAAATAGGTGCCGAGCGCGTCGCCACCGGCCAGCACGGACCGCTCCACCTGCCGGGGCAACACACTCGGCTCGATCCCGAGCTGTTCGACGAGACCGGCCCGCAGCTCGCGGTACGCCGCGAGCGCGTCCGCCTGCCGGCCCGCCCCGTGCAGCGCCAGCATCAGCTGCGCCCACAGCCGCTCACGCAGCGGGTGCTCCCGCACCAGGACCACCAGTTCGGCGGCGAGATCGGCGAAGTTCCCCAGCCGCAGGTCGAGGTCGATCCGCCGTTCCAACACGACGAGCCGTCGTTCGTCCAGCCGGGTCGCGGCGCCGCGACAGGCGTCCAGCGGCAGATCGTGCAGGGCCGGTCCGCGCCACAGCGCGAGCGCGGCCCGCAGCGCGGCGACGGCAGCCGGATCGGACGGCCGGTTCGCCGTCCCGTGCCCCGGTTCGACCGAGGCGGCCAACTCCTCGAACCGATCCACGTCCAGTTCCCGGGGCGCGACCCGCAGCAGGTAGCCCGGCGACCGGGTCACCAGCCGCGGCCCGTCCGGACCGGCGGGCAACACGCGCCGCAACCCGGCCACGCAGCCGTGCAGCAGGCTCCGCGCGGTCGCCGGCGGATCGGTCCCCCACAGGTCGGCCACCAGTCGTTCCCGCGACACCACCCGGTTGGCGTTGAGCAGCAACACGGCGAGCAGACCGCGCTGCTGCGGCCCACCCAACGCGACCGGCCGGCCGTCGGCGAGTACCTCGAGTGGCCCGAGAACTCCGAACGTGGTCACGGTCAGCACGACGGACACGATCGACCCCTCCCCCGGGACGAGCATCCCCCCACGGGACAAGAGCCGGCGCAACCGCTACCGATACATCACCCCGCGTTCGCGTGACGTGGGGAGCACGCCCGGTCGGGCCTGCTCCCCACGTCGCGCGGTGCCTACCTGGCGCAGAACAGCGTCGTCTCCATGCTGAAGCCCCTGCTCGGCGGAACCGAGGACTGGGCGCCGAAGTCGGCGAGGTTGGGCCCGCTGGTCGAACGCGGCGAGAGGCGCTGCATGTGGGTGCCGGGCTCGGTGGTGCCGCCGGCGAGGCCGGTGAGGCGCAGCCCGGACGGGCAGGCGACGGTCGAGCTCAGGTTCGCCGCGGTGACGGTGGCGACACCGGTCTTGAGCTGCTGGATGTCACCGGCCACGAACTGCACCGCACACACCGAGTAGCTGGTGAGGGTGTAGTTGCCGGCGAACCCGTCGACGTCTTCCTTGGCGAAGGCCTGTGTGGCGGTCGCGGTCTGCCCGTTGTTGTCGGTGAAGAGGCTGAGATCCACCTGGCCGTTGCCGTTGTCGATCTTGCCGCCGGCACCGATCAGGAGCTTGCCCGCCGGACACGGCGCGGTCGCCCGGTCCGAGAGGGCCGACGTCGGCAGGTTCGGGTGCGGCACGATCACCAGGCCCAGCGCGGCCGGGACGGACGCGCAGAACGCGAAGACCTGGAAGCTCCAGCCCCCGGCGATGCCGAACTGGTCCGCCGCCGCACTGACCCTGAAGCTGTCCCCGGCGGCGGCGTGGATCGGCTGCATCTCGGTGATGACGGCGTGAATGCCGCCGACCGTGAACGCGCCACCCCCGAGCACCCGCTGACCGGCGGGGCAGTTCGCGCTGAAGGACTTGACCGGCTGGTTGTCGAACGGAATCTGGGCGACGACGACCTGTACGGAGCCGGGCGCGATGGTGGTCGCCGACGCCGGCGCCACCCCAAGCGCCTGAGCGGCGAAGACGGCGATTCCCATGACCGCCGTCGACACCCATTTCTTCGTTGAACGCCTATGCATGAACTCTCCTCGGATCCCGGTGCACTGACCCCCGAAACAGTCGAGGGCCGCCCTGGGCATCCGATGGGCATCGAATGGGTGAACGCGCACGACTATCCTGTGAACAGGCCATAGTCGCTCCCGAGTCGCATCACGTCTTGGACGTCGTGTTGTCCCCGTATCGCCGATCGCGCTCCGCCGCCAGCTGGCCCATGGATCGTCGGCAGGGCCAGAGACAGTGCCAGGTTCCCGCCACCGAAGTCCTCATGGGACGTCGAAGGGGACGCTCTTCCTGACCTGGGGGACGCTGACACTGATCGGGTTGTGCCAGCTGCTGCGCAGCGAAGTGAGCGGCTGTGCGGACGTGACGATCAGGTACGGGGTACCGGGGAAGATCGCCATGACTGAGGCGCTGTCCTGCACCCTCGGTGTCGGCTTGGCGCGGACGAGCAGTTCACCGACCGTGGCTTCCCACACCTCGCCACCGTGCTCCCACTGGACCGACCACAGCCGCGCTTCCGGCGCCGGCACGGATGCTCCGGCGAACCGAGCCAGCTCCACGTACCGCTGCTCGTACTCGCCCTCAGATGTCACCGGCAAGAAGAACTCCATGCCCGTTAGCGTCCCACGTTCAAGAGGCTCAGCCCTGCTTCCAGCACGTCCGACACAAAGGGCTAGTTCGCGTCGTCGAGCGATTCCATGTGGCGGATGGTGTTGCCGCCCTTGTGGTCGTGCGCACGGGAGTACTTGGTGTCCAGCACCTTCTCCAACTTGTGCGCGGCTCCGTTGTACGCGTCGTCGACCGAGCCCGCGTGGTGGGTCACCGCGACGGACTGCGTGCCTGCCGGGCGTGCCTCGATAACGCAGCGCTTGTCGTCGTCGGCTCGCCCGGCCGCGTCCAGGCTGAAGTGCACCTCCACACGGGTCAACCACCGGTCGAACCGCGACAGGCTGGCCGCCAGCTCGGTCGTCACGTAGGCAGCCAGCTTCTCGCCACCATGGATGTTGTGGTCGGTGTTGACCTGGATCTGCACGTGCGCCCTCCAACGGACTACGACATGTGAACGGACTACGACATGTAAGTGACGCCACACTACGCGGCCACCAGCTACCCCGTGACGAGGTGTGGTGCGTTCACGGCGCGCCGGCGGGCCTGTGGCGCTTCGATACACGAGTCCACATCGGACAGATCCCGCCGGGCGGAGGTCTGCTGTTCGGCCTGCCAGGTCTCGGTCAGCTTCGTCACCACGGAGCTGGACGGTCATCACCCGCTGCCGGGCCGTCGACGGGTCGAGGTACCAGGCCCTGGCCTCACCGAGGAGGCCGCGGCGCGCCGATTGCGAGCCGGTCCCGCGTCGCCCGCTCGTTACCGGCTCGGCGTGAGCAGCCCGTCGAGGGTGAACGCGACCAGGCGTGCGGCCTGTTCCTCGGACGCGTGCTCCCGCGTCCACGCGCCGGCGTTCATGAGCGTGAACACGTCCGCGCCCGTCACCTCCGGCCGCACCACCCCGGCCTCGATCGCCCTCGCCACCAGCCGCTCGCCGAGATCGGTCATGCGCAGGCAGGACGCGTGCAGCTCCGACGCCTCGTCGTCGACACCGTCCGCCAGGAGGGTCGCGAGCCCCTGGTAGGTCGCGGCGTGCGCGACCACCAGGTCGACCCACTGCCGCAGCGCCGCGGCCGGCGGCTCCGCGAACAGCGCCTCCCCCGCCTCGAACAGCGCCTCGTTCCGCTCCCGCAACAGCGCGCCCACCAGCGCCCGCCGGTTCGGGAAGTGGCCGTACAGCGTGCCGATCGCCACCCCGGCCCGCCGCGCGATGCCCTCCAGCGACGCGTCGGTCCCCTGCTCGCGGAACACCTCGTCCGCCTTCGCGAGCAGCCGGTCGTGGTTGCGGCGTGCGTCCGCGCGGGGGCGCCTGCCGGT
Source organism: Actinophytocola sp. (assembly GCF_045807065.1). Classification (GTDB taxonomy): domain Bacteria; phylum Actinomycetota; class Actinomycetes; order Mycobacteriales; family Pseudonocardiaceae; genus Actinophytocola. Next base: position 10,541 of record NZ_JBJMIE010000351.1, read on the forward strand.
GGGGCTCACCCTTGCCTCCCAGTTAAGTCGAGGTATCCTCAATTTACTACTCGAGCCACCCTCACCTTATCGGGAGACCGTGATGATCCTGGTCCTCGGCGCCACCGGCAGCATTGGTCGGCACCTCATCCCCCGCCTCGCCGGCACGGACGTCACGGCGTTCGTGCGTGACCCGGCCAAGGGCGAGGAGCTCGGCTGCCCCTGGGTGGTCGGCGACCTCGACGACCCGGACTCGGTCGCGGCCGCGATGGAGGGCGTCGACCGGGTGTTGCTCAACGCCGGCGGCGCCGTGCCCGCCGAGGGCGAGCAGCCGATGGTCCGCCAGCAGCGCACCGTGATCGACGCCGCCATCGAAGCCGGGGTCGACCACGTCGTGAAGGTGTCGGTGTGGCACGCCCGCGAGGGCGGCAGGCTCGCCGAGGGCGCGCACTGGGTCGTCGAGGAGCACCTGCGGGCCTCCGGTCTCGGCTGGAGCATCCTGGCGCCGAGCGGCTTCATGCAGAACTTCCGCACCGGCGAAGCGGTGTTCACCGAGGACGGCCACCTCCTCGGCGCGTACGGCGACAGCCGGGTGTCCTATGTGGACTGCGCGGACATCGCGGCGTGCGCGGCCGCGCTCCTGACCGGCGACCCCCGCCACGGCGAGACGTTCGTCCTGACCGGGCCGGAGGCACTCACCCACGCCGAGATCGCCGCGAAGCTGTCGGCCGTCGCGGGCCGGGAGATCCGCTACGTCGACCTCCCCGCCGCCGCGTTCGCCACCCGGCTCACCGCGCTCGGCCTGCCCGACGACTTCGCCGAGGACGTCGCCGCGCTGTTCGCCGAGGTCGCGGAGGGCAGGCTGGCCCCGACCACGACCGCGGTCGCCGACCTGACCGGGCACCCGGCGCGAACCTTCGACGAGTTCCTGCGCGACGACGCCGAGGTGATCCGCCGGTCGTGGTCGACTCGCTGAGGTCTCAGTCGACCCGGACCGCGGACCAGCTCAGCTCGTCGAGGTTGATCACGATCGCCTCCTGGGTGGTCCTGGCGATCACGACCACGGCTTCCGACTCGGGGTCGGGGTTCTCCTCGCGGTGGGGAACGTACGGGGGCACGAAGACGTAGTCGCCGGGGCCGGTCCGGATGTGGGTCTCGGTCGGTTCGTCGGCGTCGACGTCCAGGAAGACGAAGGTCGGGTTGCCGGACACGACGTAGATCGCGGTCTCGGAGGCGCCGTGGTGGTGGTTCGCGGATGCCGTCGACGCGGGCACGTGGGTCTGGCCCATCCACAGCGAGCTGGCGCCCACGGTCTTGCCGCTGATCGCTTCGAGGCGCTTCATGCCGGCGGTCTGGGTGGTCTGTCCGATGAGTCCGCCGGGCGCCACGTGTCGCAGCGCGCGGTGGAAGGGGTCGATCTCGGCGGGGACCAGGGCGCCGCTGGGCGTGCGGACGAAGCCGTCCCGGTCGCCTGCGGGGATGTGGACAGCGGACATGTCAGGCTCCTCGTGCGATGACGATTCCGGGGTTCCCGCTCGTGGCGAGCAGTCGGCGGAGGGACGCGATGGCGCACCTGCCCACCGTGCCATCCAGGCCCTGGCGGCGCCAGACGGTGAGTGGCAGCGGTTCGGACGGCGGGAGGTCACGGCGGGCGACCAGTCCTTCCGGGATGGTGCCGAAGGTCGCGAGGAGGGCCACGCCGAGTCCTGCCGCCGTCGCGGCGTGCACCCCGGCGAGCTGGCTGGCCTCGGCGCCGATCTCGGCGTGGATCCCGTACGCGGCAAGGGTTTCCAGTGCGCGGGTACGGAGCGCGCACGGGCTGTCGAACGCCACGAGTGGGACGGGACCGCTCGGTCGGGTCCACGCCGGCGCGGAGTACCACGTGAGCTCGAGCTCACCGACCGGCGCGGCACGCGGGTCGTCGGACGGGCCCGGCAGGAGCGCGAGGTCGAGCCGTCCCGCGCCGAGGGCCTCGCGCAGCGCGGTGCCGCGGTCGAGCCGGTAGCGGACGCGGTGGTCGGGCAGCGACTCGCCGAGGACGGCGGTCAGGCGGGGCAACAGCTGCGCCGCGGCGTGTTCGGTCGAGCCGATCGTCACGGTCTCCGCGCTCTCGACGCCGAAGCTGCGCAACGCCTCGTCGTGCAGCGCGAGTATCTGCCGGGCATAGCCGAGCAACTGGTCCCCGTCGGTGGTGAAGCGTGACCGCCGTCCGTCGCGCTGTACGAGCCGCCTTCCCGTCGCGGCCTCGAGTCTGCGAACATGTTGGCTCACCGCCGCCTGGCTGAGGTGGAGGTGCGTGGCCGCCCGCTGGAACCCACCGCGGTCGGCCACCGCCACGAAGCTACGCAGCGGCACGATGTCCAGTACCTGCTCCATACTTCGGAAGCTACCCGAGCACCCATCACGAAACGTGATGAATCCGCATCGTGAAACGTCGTTGGACAGTGTGGGCCGCACGAGTCATCCTCAAGCCATGAACCAGCCTGCTGACGCGATGAGCGTGCCGCTCACCTGCCGTCGCTGGCTGGACAACGCCCGCTGCGGCACCGCGATCTGTTCGCCTTCCCACCGTCCCTGAACGGCCTCCCTCGAAGGTTCCCACGTCCTGACGCTCGTCGGGGTGCGTCATTCAACCTGCCCTGGAACAGAAACGGATCACCATGTCTCGTCGCACCCTCAAGCTGGGCGCCGTACTCCTCGGGGTCGGTGGGCCGGGCCAGCACGACACCTGGCTCGACCCCGAGATCCACACCAACGCCAGCGTCGACATCAACTGGTACATCGC